>CAMCYY010000019.1 GCA_945885335.1 Bordetella parapertussis | reverse complement strand
CGCCCTGGCGCGGCTCGATCTTGCCGTCCGCCTTGCGCACCCAGCCGCCGTTCCATTTCTCCTGGTTCTCCCAGTCCTTGGGGTAGCCGATGCCGGGCTTGGTCTCGACGTTGTTGAACCAGGCGTATTCGACGCCTTCGCGGTTGGTCCAGACGTTCTTGCAGGTGACCGAGCAGGTATGGCAGCCGATGCACTTGTCGAGATTCAACACCATGCCAATCTGGGCGCGGATCTTCATGCCACTTCTCCCTGGGCCTGCACCGGCCGGATCAGTTCGTTGGCCACCGGCGTATCGAGCCAGTCGATCTTGTTCATCTTGCGCACCACGACAAACTCGTCACGGTTCGTGCCGATGGTCCCGTAATAGTTGAAGCCGTAGCTGAACTGCGCGTAGCCGCCGATCATGTGCGTGGGCTTCAACACGATGCGCGTCACCGAGTTGTGGATACCGCCACGCGCGCCGGTGATTTCCGAGCCCGGCGTGTTCACGATTTTCTCCTGGGCGTGGTACATCATCACCATGCCGGGGTTGACCCGCTGGCTGACAACCGCGCGCGCTGCAATCGCGCCATTGATGTTGAACAGCTCGATCCAGTCGTTGTCGACGATGCCGGCGCGTTTCGCGTCATCCTCGCTCAACCACACGCAGGGTCCGCCGCGGCTCAGCGTAAGCATCATCAGGTTGTCGGTGTAGGTGGAGTGAATGCCCCACTTCTGGTGCGGCGTGATGAAGTTCAGCGCGATCTCCGGATTGCCGTTCGGCTTGATGCCATGGATTCCGGCCGTGGTCTTCAGATCCACCGGCGGACGGTAGCTCGAAAAGCCTTCGCCGAAGGCACGCATCCATGGGTGATCCATGTAAAACTGCTGTCGCCCGGTCAGGGTGCGCCATGGGATCAGCTCATGCACGTTGGTATAGCCGGCGTTGTACGAAACGCTCTCGCTCTCGATGCCGCTCCAGGTGGGCGAGCTGATTATCTTGCGTGGCTGCGCCTGAATGTCGCGGAAGCGGATTTTCTCGTCCTCACGGTGTATAGCCAGATGGGTGTGATCCCGACCAGTCTGCTTGCCCAGCGCCTGCCAGGCCTTGACAGCGACATGGCCATTTGTTTCGGGCGCAAGCTGCAGAATGACCTCACAGGCATCGATGTCGGTTTCGATTTTCGGCATGCCGCAAGTCACACCCTCCGCGGTGACCAGCCCGCTCAGTTCGCCGAGCTGCTTCACTTCGGTCTGCGTGTTCCACGCGATGCCCTTGCCGCCGTTGCCGACCTTGTTCATCAGAGGCCCGAGCGCCGTGAACCGTTTGTAGACATTCGGATAATCACGCTCAACGACGGTCATCTGGGGCGCGGTCTTGCCCGGGATAAGGTCGCACTCGCCGCGCTTCCAGTCCTTGACCTCGAAGGGCTGGGCCAGCTCGGCAGGGCTGTCGTGCATCAGAGGCGTCAGCACCAGTTCTCGCTCGACGCCAAGGTGCCCGACGCACACTTCACTGAACTTCTTTGCAAAACCCTTGTAGATGTCCCAATCGCTGCGCGACTGCCAGGCCGGGTCCACCGCGGTCGACAGCGGGTGTATGAACGGGTGCATGTCGCTGGTATTGAGGTCGTTCTTCTCGTACCAGGTGGCGGTAGGCAGGACGATGTCCGAGTACAGGCAGGTGGTGCTCATGCGAAAGTCGAGCGTGACCAGCAGGTCGAGCTTGCCTTCAGGTGCCTGGTCATGCCACACCACTTCGGTGGGCTTGGCCTCGTCGCGGCCGAGATCCTTGCCCTGCACGCCATGACTGGTTCCCAGTAAGTGCTTGAGGAAGTATTCGTGGCCCTTGCCCGAGGAACCCAACAGGTTGGAACGCCACACGAACATGTTGCGCGGCCAGTTGTCGGGGTGATCCGGGTCGGTACAGCTCATCTTCAAGCTACCGTCCTGCAGTGCCCTAACCGCGTAATCCTTCGGATCGACGCCGGCGGCCTGTGCATCACGCACAACCTGCAGCGGATTGGTCTGCAGTTGCGGCGCCGACGGCAGCCAGCCCATGCGCTCGGCGCGCACGTTGTAGTCGATCATGCTGCCGCCATAGAGCTTCTTATCGGCCAGCGGCGAGATGACTTCTTCCATGCCCAGCTTCTCATAGCGCCACTGGTCGGTGTGCGCATAGAAGAAACTGGTGCTGTTCATCTGGCGCGGCGGGCGTATCCAGTCCAGCGCAAATGCCAGTGCCGTCCAGCCGGTCTGCGGCCGCAGTTTTTCCTGTCCGACGTAATGCGCCCAGCCACCACCGCTCTTGCCGATGCAACCGCACATCATCAGCATGTTGATGATCCCACGGTAGTTCATGTCGCTGTGGTACCAGTGGTTCATGGCCGCACCGATGATGACCATGGACCTGCCCTGGGTCTTGTCGGCATTCTCGGCAAACTGCCGCGCCACCGTGATGAGCTGCTCGCGCGGCGTGCCGGTGATGCGCTCCTGCCAGGCAGGGGTATAGGGCGTATCGTCGTCGAAACTGGTTGCAGCCATCTCGCCGGGCAGGCCGCGTGCCACACCATAGTTCGCCACCTGCAGATCGAACACCGTGGCCACCAGCGCCTCGCGCTTCTCTCCAGCCTTGCCCAGCGCAAGGCGTTGCACCGGGACCGTGCGCACCAGCACGTCATTGACACCGTCGCCGGTGGCATTGTTCGGAAAATGCGGGCTGACAATGCCGCCAAAGTAAGGAAAGCCAACCTTGGCGGTCATCTCGCTGGGCGTTTCTCCCTCCAGCACCGAAAGCTTGAGTTTGATGTCATGGCCATGGCGCGCTTCCTTCGCCTCCAGGTTCCATTGCCCCTGGTCGGCCCGGCCGTCCGGTCCCCAGCGAAAGCCAATCGCGCCGTTGGGCAGAACCACCTTGCCAGACTGATCGAAGGCCACCGTCTTCCATTCGGGGTTGTTGGCCTGGCCAAGCTTTCCGTTGAAGTCCGACGCCCGGACGTAGCGGTCCGGCACCATGACGGTCTCACCGTTTGGGAGCTGGTGCTCCTTCAGCATCACCAGCATCGGCATGTCGGTATAGCGCCGCACATAGTCGTCAAAGTAGGCACTGCGCGGCTTGCCGTCGTCCGGGAAGTAGAACTCCTTGAGAATGACATGCCCCATGGCCATGGCCACCGCGGCGTCCGTTCCCTGCTTGGGATGCATCCAGATGTCGGACAGCTTGGCCACCTCGGAATAGTCGGGGGTGACCGCTACGGTCTTGGTGCCCTTGTAGCGCACCTCGGTGAAGAAGTGCGCATCAGGGGTGCGCGTCTGCGGCACGTTCGAACCCCAGGCGATGATGAAGCTGGAGTTGTACCAGTCGGCTGATTCGGGAACGTCGGTCTGCTCACCCCACACCTGCGGGCTGGACGGTGGCAGGTCGCAGTACCAGTCGTAGAAGCTCATGCACACGCCGCCAATCAGGCTGAGGTAGCGGCTTCCGGCGGCGTAGCTGACCATGGACATGGCTGGAATCGGCGAAAAGCCGATGACGCGGTCAGGTCCATGCTTCTTGATGGTGTAGACATTGGCCGCGGCAATGATTTCGTTGACTTCATCCCAGCTGGACCGCACGAAGCCACCCAGGCCGCGCACGCTCTGGTAGTCACGGCGCTTCGCATCGGACTCGACAATGGAGGCCCAGGCCTCGACCGGATCGTGTGCCTGGCGTGCCTCGCGCCAGGTCTTGAGCAGGCGGCCGCGCACCATCGGGTACTTGACCCGATTGGCGCTGTACAGGTACCAGCTGTAGCTCGCCCCTCGCGCGCAGCCGCGCGGCTCGTGATTGGGCATGTCCCAGCGCGTGCGCGGGTAGTCGGTCTGCTGGGTTTCCCAGGTGACGATGCCACCCTTGACGTAGATTTTCCAGGAGCACGAACCGGTGCAATTGACACCATGCGTGGAGCGCACGATCTTGTCATACGCCCAGCGGTTGCGATAGGCATCCTCCCAGGTGCGGTCTTCGCCGGTTGTGACGCCGTGGCCGTCGGAAAAGGATTCCCGGGGTTGCGAGAAATAGGTGAGTCGGTCGAGGAAATGGCTCATGCTTGGGCTCCGGCAGGATCGTTGTCGTTGCGTTATTCAGGGATTCTTCACGTAGGCGTTGGTGCGCAGGTAGAACCACCAGTTGATGACCAGGCACAGCGCGTAGAAGATTGCGAATCCATACATGGCGTACTGCGGCGTTCCCGCCGTGATCTGGTTGCCGATGACCACCGGCGCAATGAAGGCGCCGTAGGCGGCCACCGCCGAGGTCCAGCCCAGCACCGGTCCGGCCTGCTGGCGATCGAAGATGACGCCGATGGTGCGGAAGGTCGAGCCGTTGCCAATGCCGGTGGCGAAGAACAGCAGCATGAACAAGCCGAGGAATAGCGGAAAGTGTGTCTCGGGCGTGGCCGAACCGTAGGCCTGCATCATCACGTAGCCCACCGCGACCGAAGCGGCCACCATCACCGCCGAAATGATCTGGGTGACGATGGATCCGCCGACCTTGTCCGATATCCAGCCGCCGATCGGCCGCACCGCCGCGCCGACGAAGGGGCCGATCCACGCATAGGCGAGAACGCTGGGCGCATTCGGGTTGCTCAGCGTGTGCTGCATGACACCGTTCGCATCAGGCACATGACTGATACCGAAAATTACCTTCATCGACAGCGGCAGCGCCATGGAGAAACCGATGAACGAGCCGAAGGTCACGATGTACAGCGCCGTCATCGACCAGGTGTGCTTGTTGCTGAAAATCTGGAACTGCTTGCTGACGCCTTCCTTCATCGCCCCGAACGCCGCCAGCTTCATCACCAGCAGCGCGCTGATGATGTCAAGCGGAATCGCCACCCACATGCTGATGAGGCCAAGCCCTGTGGGTTTGGGCAGGTACAGGTACAGACCGAGGATGGATGGCGCGAAGGCCAGCGTGTACAGGTAGGTGATCTTGGCGAACGCGACGAGCGGATGGCCGGTATCCGGCGAGACCGTCTTCAGGTTGTTCATGCCGAGCCAGCACAGGATGGCCAGCGGCACCAGCAACAGTAACCAGGCGAAGCCGGCATTTTGTATATAGGTGGGCGTACCCGCCGCGATCTTGCCAAAAATCCAGCCGCTGTCTTTCATCAGCGTCATCGGCTCACCGCCCATGCTGCCGAAGATGCCCACGGTCATGACCAGCGGAATCACCACTTGCATGGTGGTCACGCCGAAGTTGCCCAGGCCAGCGTTGAGCCCCAGTGCCGTGCCCTGCAGGCGCTTGGGGAAGAAGGTGCTGATGTTGGACATGGAGCTGGCGAAGTTGCCACCACCCACACCGCACCACAGCGCCATCAGCTGGAACGCCCACAGCGGCCAGTCCTTGTGCTGCAGCACGATGCCGGTGCCCAGCGCCGGGGCTAGCAGCATTGCTGTGGTCAGGAAAATGGTATTGCGTCCGCCGGCGAGGCGGATCAGGAACGAGGCCGGAATGCGCATCGTCGCCCCGGAGATGCCCGCGATCGCGGTCAGCGTGAACAGTTCGGCCTGGGTGAACGGGAAACCCAGGTTCATCATCTGCACGGTGATGATGCCCCACATGCCCCAGACGGCGAAGCCGCATAGCAGCGCCGGCACCGAAATCCACAGGTTGCGGTAGGCGATCTTCTTGCCGGTGGATTCCCAGAAGGCCTCGTCTTCGGGCCGCCAGTCAACGATGTCCGCACCACTGTTTCCAGGGGGGATGTTCCGGGTGGTTTTCATGATCTTCCTTGGTTGGCCTTGATTAGCCTTGGTTGGCGAGGGGACTCAGCCCCGCAGGCTGAAGCCCTGTGCGTGCTCGCCCATGATTTCGGTACGGCGCACTTCGGTCCAGTACATCCAGATCAGCGACACCCAGACCACGGCATACATCAGCATGAAGGCGCTGGAGCGGATGCCGGTGAGGTCCATCAGTGCGCCGAACATGATGGGCAGCACGAACCCACCCAGGCCGCCGGCCAGACCGACGATGCCGCTGATGGTGCCGATGTTGTCCGGGTAATCGTCGCTGATGTACTTGAACACGCTGGCCTTGCCGAAGGCCCAGGCAATGCCGAGGACGAACATCAGTGCGGTGAACGCCCACACATTCAGCCCGATATGAAAAGTCTTCGGCCCATTGGCCGTGAGGATGGTGAAGTTGGTCTGCGGATAACTGAGGATGAACAGGCAGATCCAGCTCACCCACATCACCCACCAGGTGACGGAATGCGCGCCGAATTTGTCGGACAGCCACCCCCCGACGGCACGCAGCACACCACCAGGCAATGAAAAGCAGGCGGCCAGCAGCGCAGCGGCACGAATATCCAGTCCATATTCCCCGACGTAGTACTGCACCATCCACAGGGACAGCGCGACATAGCCGCCAAAGACGATGCTGTAGTACTGGCAATACTTGATGACCTTGGGATCCTTGAGCGCCTTCAACTGATCAACGAATCGCGTGTTGGCTGGCACCAGATGGGCTGGATCGCTGTAGCTGAACAGCCAGAACACGACTACCGTGCCAAGCATGATGGCCGCGTAGACCTGCGGCACCATGGTCCAGCCAAAAGCGATCACCAGTGCCGGTGCGATGAACTTGTTGACCGCCGCTCCGGAGTTGCCGGCGCCATAGACACCCATGGCAAAGCCCTGGCGGTTTTTCGGGTACCAGCGCGCCACATAGGGGGTACCCACCGAGAATGAGCCGCCGGCGAGACCGACGAACAGGCCTATGACGAGGAAGTGCCAGTATTCGGTGGCGTAGCCCATGAACCAGATGGCCGGAACGGTCGCGGCCATGAGACCCGCCATGACAATGCGGCCGCCATACTTGTCGGTCCAGATGCCCAGCGGCACCCGGATCAGCGATCCGGCAAGCACCGGCATGGCGGTCAGCAGGCCGAATTCCGTGGCATTGAGATTCAGCGCCTTCTTGATCGGAATGCCGATCACGCCGAACATCATCCACACCATGAAGCACACCGTGAATGCGAGCGTGCTGACGATCAGCACCGAAAGTGCCTGTCCGTTGCGGGTCATGACGATGGCTCCTCTTTTTTCGTGCATCCACTGTAGGGACCTGAGGAGACAAACGGCATCCTGCCGTCGAAGCGGCGCAGGCATGCAGAAGGAGGATGTGCCGCAGGCAGCGCATCCTCCGAAAGAACTACATCTTCGGGAAAGTGCTGCGGATTTGCGCTGGATCAAACCAGGTGGTGACCGGAGGCGATAACGGCGGCCTGGACCCGCGAGCTGATATCGAGTTTGCGCAGAATATGCTGAACGTGCACCTTGACGGTCGTCTCGGCAATACCGAGCACGCGGGCAATTTCCTTGTTGCTCTCGCCGCGGGCAATGCCACGCAGGATGTCGCGTTCACGCGGGGAAAGGGAGTCCAGCGGGGAGCTCGGAACGACAGATACCGCGCTCCCCGGAGAGGGCGCGGAATCACGGAAAGCAGTCACCAGCTTGCCGGTCATTTCAGCAGCGACCACGCCCTCGCCGTGCATGACGCGCTGTATCGCCACCGCCAGCGCATCGCCTTCCATGTTTTTCAGAAGGTAGCCGCTGGCCCCGGCCCTGAGCGCCGCAGCAAGGTCCTGCTCGTCTTCGCTGACAGTCAGCATCAGCACACGTGCGGCAGGGGCCGCCTCACGCAGCGCCGGCAAAGCATCGACGCCAGTCACGCCAGGCAGGTGGTTGTCCAGAAGAATCAGATCCGGCTGAAGCTCGCGTGCCCGGCGCTGCGCCTCCCCTGCATCGGCGGCATCGCCAACCACCTGGAACTGCGGATCCCGCGCGAGCAGCGCAATGATGCCGCGCCGGAACAAAGTATGGTCGTCCACCACCAGGATGCGGATGGCTTTCCGCAGTTGCGGATCAACAGGCTCGATCATGCGCGTCTCAGTGAAGTGTTACGGCGTCGGTTGACATCGCGGCAACCATCGTCGTCTGGCGATCTGCCTCAGGCAGTGTCAGCACAACGGAAGTTCCGCGACCGGGATTGGAGGTGACCTCGAGGCACGCGCCAATTCGTTCGGCCCGCTCGGTCATGATGCGCAGTCCGACATGAGTCTCGTCCGGCGGCCCATCGGCGGCGGAAAAACCCATGCCGTCATCACGTATCTCGAAACGCCATTCTGGTTGCTGTGCCACATCCAGCCAGACGCGACTGGCCCTGGCATGCTTGCGCACATTGGACAGCGCTTCCTGGATGATGTGCAGCACCTGGATCTGCAGGTCGGGTGACAGGGGCAGGCCATGGCCACTCATGTTCAGCGTGGCCTTGAGCCCGCTCTGGTGTTCGAATTTTCGCAGCGTGGTGGTCAATGCAGGCTCGATATCCTCGACATTGGTCCGGGTACGGAAGTGCAGCAGCAGTTCGCGGACGTCGCCATAGCTTTCGCGCACGCCAGCGTCGATCTCCTCCAGGACACGCTCGACCTGGGGTCCGTCGCTGGCACGTAGCGCTTCACGCATGAGTTGCACCTGTATCTTGAGGAATGCAAGCGACTGCGCAATTGAATCATGCAGCTCGCGCGCAAGAAGATTGCGCTCCTGCGACACCGCGGCCTCTTTCTGTTCGGCATTGAGGCGCAGATTCTCCATGGCACCCGCCAGGTGGCTGGTCAGCGCTTCAAGCAAGGATCGCTCAGAGTCGGACAGCGCAAGTTGCTGGTGAAAAAACAGGTCCACTTCGCCCATCAGACGATCATGCAGCCGCACCGGTATCGAGACCATGGTCTTGAAACCGGCCTTGAGGCAATGCCCGGGCCTTCCCTCGGGAACCGCGCGCAGCGCAATGACTCGCAGCCCGGTGTGCCCCGCCGATGCACCGCAATGGCAATCCCCGGCGGAGACGCACTGCTCGCTCTCAACCATGGTCGTAGGCAGGCCCTCGGCGGCCAGCATCAGGTAACGCTTGTTGGTCTGGTCCGACCAGCGCAGCGCAATGCCGTCGGCCCGGGCAATGCGGACCATGCTGCGCGCAAACCCGCGCGCCAGGTCATCCAGGACGGTGGCACTGGCAACCAGAGTGGTAACCTCATACAGACTTTGCAGCCGTTCGCGCTTTTCCTCCAGTTCCGCGGTTTTTTCAGTGACCTTGGCCTCGAGATTGCGGTACATGGACTGCAGGTGCTCAGCCATGTGGTTGAAGCCCTCGGCCAGAGTGCCGAATTCGTCGCTGGTCACGCGCTCGACGCGCGCGCCAAAGTCGCCGCCCTGGATACGTTCTATCGCCTGCTTGAGCTGCCCCACCGGTTCCAGCACAAATAGATACCCGGTGTAGAGCAGGACGGCGCCGCCGACGACGGCAAGAGCCAGCATGGCCATCTGCAGCAGGTGCATCATCGCGGTCCAGCGCGACATGTGATGTTCGATGCCGGCGACCAGTGCATCGATGTTGGAACTGAATGCGACCACATCCTCGCGCAGCCCGCCCAGATTCTCCCGGTGTTGCAGCCCGGTCATTGTCCATTGGTCACGAAACTGCCGCCAACCCTGCTCCACCATCGAGAATCGTGTGCGGACCTGTTCGTCCCACGGGACAAACAACGGGCGCTCAGGATCACCGCCGCGCAGCAGATCCAGACTATGCTCGAACTCGATGACCTGCCCGGCAAGGGCCTGATACTCACCGGTGCTGACGGACAGCGAGATCCGGTAGGCCTGCATGCGCATGCGCCCGGCTTCGTTGACCGCTGCCGCACCACCATCAAGCTGCCATGACATCCATAGCGTCAATGCAATAGACAGCAACGCGAGCAACAGAAACGGCCCCCCCACCAGGACGAGCTTGGCCCCCAGATTCCAGTGCCGATACCGATTCATGACGCAAATCTACGGGTTTGCGACCGGCGGCGATTGATCAGGATCAAGGCGATCGCTCATGAAGAGCAATCGCTCGGGCGCCGCCCTTATTCCACCGTTACCGACTTGGCAAGGTTCCGTGGCTTGTCGACATCATTACCGCGCTCAAGAGCCGCATGATAGGCGAGAAGTTGCAGCGGCACGGTATGCAGGATGGGCGACAGCAGGCCAGCATGGTCCGGCATGCGGATGACGTGCACGCCTTCGCTGCTGGTCATGCGGGTGTCCTGGTCGGCAATGACGTACAACTGCCCGCCGCGCGCCTTCACTTCCTGCAGGTTGGATTTTAGCTTCTCGATCAGCGCATCCTTCGGGGCAATGGCGATCACCGGCATGTCCTTGTCCACCAGCGCCAGCGGGCCGTGCTTGAGTTCCCCCGCGGCATAGGCCTCGGCATGGATGTAGGAGATTTCCTTCAGCTTCAACGCGCCTTCCATGGCGATCGGATAGTGCACGCCGCGACCGAGGAACAGGGCGTGGTGGCGAGTGGCAAACTCCTTCGCCCAGACCTTCAATTGCGGTTCTATTTCGAGCACGCTTTGAAGCGCCGTTGGCAGATGGCGCAATGATTTCAGCAATTCGGTTTCACGCTCGGCCGTCAGCCGTCCGCGCAACTTCGCCAGGACCAGGGTCAGCAGAGCCAGCGCCGCAAGCTGGGTGGTGAAAGCCTTCGTTGAAGCCACACCGATTTCAGGACCGGCACGGGTAAGAAAGCGCAGGTCGGACGCACGCACCAGCGCCGATTCAGGAACATTGCAGATCGACAAACAGTATTGGTGGCCGAGGCTTTTTGCATGCTGCAGCGCTGCCAGCGTATCCGCGGTTTCACCGGACTGCGAGATCGTGATGACCAGCGCTTTCGGATTGGGCACCGAGTCCCGATAGCGGTATTCACTGGCAATCTCGACATTGCAGGCAATGCCGGCGAAGCCCTCCAGCCAGTAGCGCGCCACCATGCCGGCATGGAAGCTGGTGCCACAAGCCAGGATCAGGATCGAGTCGATATCGCGGAACACCCTGCCCGCATCAGCGCCGAACAACTCCGGCATGATAGCCTGGGCATTCGTGACCATCTCCAGGGTATTGGCTACCGCCATGGGCTGCTCGAAGATTTCCTTCTGCATGTAGTGGTCGTAGGGGCCAAGATCGACGGCATCGGCCGACAGCTCCGAGACATGCACTGCGCGCTTGACCGTGTTGCCCTTGGCATCGACGATTTTCACGCCCGCCAGCGTGATCTCGGCAACGTCACCGTCTTCGAGATAGATCACGCGCTTGGTCACCTGCAACAGCGCCGAGGTATCGGAGGCGGCGAAATTCTCCCCCTCACCAAGTCCCAGCAACAACGGCGCACCGTGACGCGCCACGACAAAGCGCGACGAATCGGCTGCGGAGACCACGGCAATCGCGTAGGCACCGACCAGTTCCGCAGTGCCTGCCCTGACGGCATCGAACAGACTGACGCCGCCGCGCAGCCGGGAATGAATCAGATGGGCAATGACTTCAGTATCGGTATCCGACACGAAGGCATAACCCTCGCCGCGCAGTCTGGCGCGCATCTCTTCATGGTTTTCGATGATGCCGTTATGCACCACCGAAATGCCGCCGGAGACATGCGGATGGGCATTGCGCTCTTCAGGTGCGCCATGGGTGGCCCAGCGCGTATGGGCGATGCCCACATGGCCCGTGGTGCCGGCCGATTGCGCCAGTTTTTCCAGCTCAGCCACCCGGCCGGTGGAGCGGATGCGATCGAGTGTTCCGTTGATCACGGCCAGTCCGGCCGAATCGTAGCCCCGGTACTCCAGCCGCTTCAGGCCCTCCAGCAGCATGGGCACGACGTTATGCTGCGCAATCGCGCCTACGATGCCGCACATGGTTTTCTCATTTCTTCTTGATGGGACGCTTCCAGCCGCGGACCGATTTCTGCTCGACGCGCGACAGCGTAAGTTGGCCTTCTGGCGCATCCTTGGAGAGCGTGGTGCCCGCAGCCAGCGTAGCACCGCGGCCGACGCGCACCGGTGCAATCAACTGGGTATCGGAGCCGATGAATACATCATCCTCGATCACGGTGCGATGCTTGTTCGCGCCATCGTAATTGCAGGTGATGGTGCCGGCGCCGACGTTGACGTTTCTGCCGAGGCTGGCATCACCGAGATAGGACAGGTGTCCAGCCTTGGTGCCGGCACCGATGTGGCTGGCCTTCACCTCGACGAAATTGCCGATATGCACCTCTTCATCCAGCACGGTGGCGGGACGAATGCGCGCATAGGGCCCAAGGCTGCAGCGCGCGCCGATCTCCGCGCTGTCGATATGGCAAAACGCCTCGATGCGCGTGCCTGCGGCAATGCGCACATCCTTCAGCACGCAGTTCGGACCGATGGAAACGCCATCACCGATGATCACATTTCCTTCGAAAACACAATTGATATCTATGCGGCAATCCTTACCTGATAACAATGTTCCGCGCACATCGAGGCGTGCCGGATCGGCCAGCGCCACACCCGCCTCGAGCAGGTGCTCGGCAATGTTGCGCTGGTAAATGCGTTCCAGGGCAGCCATCTGGCTGCGGCTGTTCACGCCCAGCGTCTCCCAAGCGGCATCGGGATGGGCCGTGACCACAGGCACGCCTTCGGCCACGGCAAGGGCAACGATGTCGGTCAGGTAATACTCTTTCTGCGTGTTGTCGTTGCCGAGTTCTTCCAGCCAGGTCTTCAGGCGCGCAGTCGGGATGGCCATGATGCCGGTGTTGACCTCGCGGATCGCGAGTTCGGTGGCAGAGCCGTCCTTTTGTTCGACGATACGGGTAACGCAACCCCCGTCCTTTTGTGGCTGGCGCACGATACGGCCGTAGCCGGTCGGGTCGTCAAGTTCGATAGTCAGCAGGCCCAGGCCCACCTTGCCGTTATTGCCTGCGGCCTCGCACAGCCTTCGCAGCGTCTCCAGCCGGGTCAGCGGTACGTCCCCGTACAGCACGAGCGTCTGAGCAGAATCCTTCAGGTAGGGGAGCGCCTGCATCAGTGCATGGCCGGTGCCCAGCTGTGGTTCCTGTCGGGCCCAATTCAGGTTCGGAGCAGCGGACATCAGAGCCTCGCGCACGGCTTCGCCGCCATGGCCGTAGACCACGCAGATCGATTCGGGGTTGAGGTCGGCGGCAGTCCCCAGCACATGCGCCAGCAGTGGACGGCCGGCCAGGGGATGCAATACCTTGGGCAGGTCGGAACGCATGCGCTTGCCCTGCCCTGCGGCGAGGATGACGATGTTCATTTTGCGCTGCATATTCCTGAAATCATGTGAAATGTTAGCATGGAGCACGATCACTTCCCCAGACCGGCGAGGCTGGTGTCATCGGGACAGACAGGCGTTCGTTATGACTCTCATGCGCTTCGTCACTCTGATCATGCTGTTCCATCTCCTGCCGGGCATTTCAACGGCCCGGGCCGAGGTCTACAAGTGGGTGGATGACCGCGGTGTGGTCACGTATTCAGAAACCGCCCCTCACGATCGCGAGTCCAGGCGCATCCGGTCGGATGCGCGCGCCACACCAAATTCCACGCTGACCACAGGCTACGAATCAGGCGATTCCGGGCTGAGGAGTCGCGTCAGCCAACTGGAACGGGATCTGGAATCCGCGCGCCAGGTGCAGCGGGCGGTAGAACAGCAAGCTGCCGAAGCAGCGGCAAGGAAGCTGGCGCAGGAAAAACTGGCCTATGAGCGCTGTGTGGCAGACCGCCGGGTGGATTGCGATGGGTCACGCGAGGAAACACAGTGGGTGCTACAGAGTACACCGCGTTTCCGGCCCCTTCCCAGGCTGCCGAGCCATGCATCTCCGACGATCAGGCCGGCGCCCACGCAACCGGTTTCCAGCCCGCGACGACCACCGTTCTAAAAAGCATCCGGCGGAAACGCCGGGCGCCCGTTCAGCGTGGCAGGTCGGAACGCCCCATCAGGAATTCATCCACGGCCTTCGCGCACTGGCGGCCTTCGCGAATCGCCCAGACCACCAGCGATTGTCCACGACGCATGTCGCCTGCCGCGAATACCTTGGGCACCGAGGTGGCGTAGCAGCCGGCACCGTCGGTCGTGGCCTTGGCATTGCCGCGCGCATCCTTCTCCAGACCGAAGGCGTCGAGAACACCTTGCGCCGGGGAGACAAAGCCCATGGCCAGCAACACCAGATCAGCCGGCATGGTGAATTCGGAGCCGGCGACTTCGCTCATCTTGCCGTCCTTCCACTCCAGGCGAATCGCCTTGAGCGCCGTGACCTTGCCGCCTTCGCCGACAAATTCCTTCGTGGCAATGGACCAGTCGCGCTTGGCACCTTCCTCATGCGAGGACGAGGTGCGCAAACGCGTCGGCCAGTAGGGCCATACCGGATTGCTTTCCGGATCGGGCGGCATGGGCATGACTTCAAACTGCGATATCGATTTCGCACCATGCCGATTGGACGTGCCGACGCAATCCGAACCGGTATCGCCGCCGCCAATCACGACGACATGCTTGTCCTTGGCCCAGAGTTCGGGAACACCCTTGTCACCGGCGTTGCGACGGTTCTGCAGCGGCAGAAAATCCATGGCGAAATGAACACCGCCGAGATCGCGACCCGGAATCGGCAGATCACGCGGGTTTTCGGCGCCGCCTGTAAGTACCACGGCATCGAACTCGGCCAGCAGTTGCTTGGGATCGACTTCCTTGGCCTTGCCATTGCCGGCACCCAGTGGGGCCTTGCCAATGAGATGGTTCGTGCGCACTTCAACACCCTCGGCCTGCAATTGCGCCGCACGGCGATCAATCAGGCCCTTTTCCATCTTGAAATCAGGAATGCCGTAACGCAGCAGGCCACCGACGCGATCATTTTTCTCAAACAGCACAACCTGATGTCCGACACGCGCCAGCTGCTGTGCAGCGGCCAGTCCGGCCGGACCAGAACCCACGACAGCAACGCGCTTGCCGGTCTTTTCGGACGAAGGCTGCGGCACAACCCAGCCCTCCTGCCAGGCCTTGTCGATGATGGCGTGTTCAATAGACTTGATACCGACTGCGTCGGCGTTGATGCGCAGGGTGCAGGCTTCCTCGCACGGCGCGGGACAGATGCGGCCGGTGAACTCGGGGAAATTATTTGTGGAATGCAGTGTTTCGATCGCGCTCTTCCAGTCCTGGCGGAACACGAGGTCGTTGAAGTCCGGGATGATGTTGTTGACCGGGCAGCCGCTCATGCAGAAGGGGATGCCGCAATCCATGCAGCGCGCGCCCTGCACCTTGGCTTCACCATCGCTCAAATGCGCGACGAATTCGCGGTAGTGCTTTTTGCGATTTTCCGGGGCTTCCGCCACTTCCTGCAATCGCTGGTATTCGAGAAATCCCGTTATCTTGCCCATGTCGTGCTCATCAGTTCCAAATCTGCGGGGGGGATTGACTAGGCTGCCGCTTTGCGACCAGCCTCGGCGAGTTCGCCAAGCGCTCGGCGGTATTCCCGCGGGAACACCTTGACGAACTTCGCGCGATACGTCGCCCAGTCGGCCAGTATCGCCCTGGCCTGTTCGCTGCCGGTGTAGCGCGCGTGCTTCTCGATCAACTGGCGCAGCACCGCTTCGTCGGCCTGTCCGGTATGCCAGACGTCCTTGCTGACCTTGCCCTGCTGCTCAGACTCGGTAAGCACAGGCTCCAGATCCACCATGGCGGCATTGCAACGCTGCACAAAGTCGCCCTCGGCATCCAGCACATAGGCGATGCCGCCGGACATACCTGCTGCGAAATTGCGCCCGGTCTGGCCCAGCACCACGATCGTGCCGCCGGTCATGTATTCGCAGCCGTGGTCGCCAACACCCTCGACAACGGCATGCGCGCCGGAGTTGCGCACCGCAAAGCGCTCGCCGGCCACGCCGCGGAAATAGGCCTCGCCGGTGGTTGCGCCATACAGCGCGACGTTGCCTGTAACGATGTTCTCGGCGGGAATGCCGCGGAACTTCGGTGACGGCTGCACGCTGATGCGCCCCCCCGACAGGCCCTTGCCGCAGTAGTCGTTCGTTTCGCCGATCAGTTCGATCGTGATGCCCTTGGACAGGAAGGCACCGATGCTCTGTCCGGCCGAGCCGGCAAAGCGGATGTGGATGGTGTCATCCGGCAAGCCTTCACGGCCATAGAGCCGTGCCACTTCGCCCGACAGCATGGTGCCGACAGTGCGATTGACGTTGCGCACCGGCATGTCGATGGACACCTTCTCGCCGCGCTCAAGGGCCGGCTTCGCCAGTTCGATGAGGCGGTGGTCCAGGGCCTTGGCCAGACCATGGTCCTGTGCCTCAGTATGGAAGCGAGGGACTTCCGGCCCGATGGCGGGCTGATAGAAGACCTTGCTGAAGTCCAGCCCCTTGGCCTTCCAGTGCTCGACGCCTTTTTTCATGTCGAGCAGGTCGGAGCGGCCGATCAGGTCGTTGAACTTGCGGATGCCCAGTTGCGCCATCAATGCGCGTGCTTCTTCGGCAATGAAGAAGAAGAAATTGATGACATGCTCGGGCTTTCCCGAGAACTTGCGGCGCAACACCGGATCCTGCGTGGCAACACCCACGGGGCAGGTATTGAGATGGCATTTGCGCATCATGATGCAGCCGGTAACAACCAGCGGCGCGGTTGCGAAGCCGAACTCGTCAGCACCCAGCAGGGCGCCCACGATGACGTCGCGGCCGGTCTTGATCTGGCCATCCACCTGCACGGCGATGCGGCTGCGCAGCTTGTTCAGCACCAGTGTCTGCTGCGTTTCGGCAAGGCCCAGTTCCCACGGCGTGCCGGCATGCTTGATCGACGACCAGGGCGATGCGCCGGTGCCGCCATCGTGACCGGAAATCGTGACATGGTCAGCCTTGGCTTTGGCCACACCTGCCGCCACGGTACCTACGCCGACTTCGGAGACCAGCTTCACCGAGATCGAAGCGCGGGTATTGGCGTTCTTAAGGTCATGGATGAGTTGTGCCAGGTCCTCGATCGAATAGATGTCATGGTGCGGCGGTGGTGAAATCAGTTCCACGCCAGGCGTGGAGTAACGCAGTTCCGCGATGTACTCGGTCACCTTCTTGCCCGGCAGCTGGCCGCCTTCGCCGGGCTTGGCGCCCTGCGCCATCTTGATCTGGATCTGCTCGGCCGAAGCCAGGTACTCGGCTGTCACGCCAAAGCGGCCGGAGGCAACCTGCTTGATCTTGGACTTCAGCGAATCGCCTTCCTTCAGCACGATGTCGCTTTCGATACGCCCCTTGCCCAGACGCGAGGCCAGGGTCTCGCCCAACTTTACCGGTGCATAGCGGTTGCGATCCTCGCCACCCTCGCCGGTATTGGACTTGCCGCCGATGCGGTTCATTGCCACGGCGAGCGTGCTGTGTGCTTCGGTTGAAATCGAACCGAGGGACATGGCACCGGTGGCGAAACGCTTGACGATATCAGCTGCGGACTCCACTTCCTCGATGGGAACGGGTGTGCACTTGTCCAGACGGAAGTCGAACAGGCCGCGGAAAGTCATGTGCCGGCGCGACTGATCGTTGATCAGCGAAGCGTATTCCTGGAAGCTGCTGTAGGAATTCTGCCGCGTCGCATGCTGCAGCTTGGCGATGGAATCCGGTGTCCACATGTGGTCTTCACCGCGCACGCGGTAGGCGTACTCGCCACCCGCATCCAGCGCGCCGGCCAGCACCGGGTCGCGACCAAACGCCGCATGGTGCAGGTTGAGCGTCTCTTCGGCCAGGTCGAACACGTCGATGCCACCGACGTTCGAGGTGGTGCCGGTGAAGTACTTTTCCACCAGTGACGGAGCAAGGCCGACTGCCTCGAAAATCTGCGCGCCGGTGTAGGACATGTAGGTCGATATGCCCATCTTGGACATGACCTTGCGCAGGCCCTTGCCGATGGCCTTGACGAAATTCTTGATCGCCTTCTTGCCGTCGGTGCCGCCCGGCGCATCAGCGTACTGGGCCAGCACGGTTTCCAGCGCCAGGTAAGGATGTGTGGCCTCTGCACCATAGCCGGCCAGCAGCGCGAAGTGATGCACTTCGCGCGCGGTGCCGGTCTCGACCACCAGGCCGGTGGATGTGCGCAGGCCCTTGTTCGTGAGGTGCTGGTGTATCGCAGACAGTGCAAGCAGCGCGGGGATGGCGACGTGGTCGGCATCCACCTTGCGGTCGGAGATAATCAGTATCGAGTAACCGCCGCGCACCGCATCCTCGGCCTGCGCCGCCAGCGAAGCCAGGCGCGCCTCGATGGCCTGCCTGCCCCATGCTGCGGGGTAGCAGATGTCGAGTTCGTAAGACTTGAACTTGCCATCGGTGTAGCGATCGATGTGCCGGATCTTGTCCATTTCGTTGAAATCGAGCACCGGCTGGCTGACTTCGAGCCGTAGCGGCGGATTCATCTCGTCGATGCCCAAGAGATTGGGCTTGGGACCGATGAAGGACACCAGCGAGGTCACCAGCTCTTCGCGGATGGGATCAATCGGGGGATTGGTTACCTGGGCGAACAATTGCTTGAAGTAGTGGTACAGCGTCTTGTTCTTGTTCGACAGCACCGCCATGGGCGAATCATTGCCCATGGAGCCGGTGGGCTCCTCGCCGTTCACACCCATGGGCGCGAGGATGAACTTGATGTCTTCCTGGGTGTAGCCAAAGGCCTGCTGGCGATCGAGCAGCGGTACGCCGGAGTGCTCCGGCTGCTGCTTGTCGCTCTCGACATCATCGAGCTTGACGCGGATGCGGTCTATCCATTCGGCATAGGGTTTGTTCGATGCCAGAGCGTCCTTGATTTCCTTGTCATCGATGATGCGGCCCTTCTCGACGTCAACCAGGAACATCTTGCCCGGCTGCAGGCGCCACTTCTTGATGATGCGCTCTTCAGGAATGGGCAGCACGCCCGCTTCCGAGGCCATGATGACAAGGTCGTCATCAGTAACGATGTAGCGCGCCGGCCGCAGGCCGTTGCGATCGAGCGTGGCTCCGATCTGGCGTCCATCGGTGAACGCGATCGCTGCGGGGCCGTCCCACGGCTCCATCATCGCTGCATGATATTCATAGAAGGCGCGGCGGCTCTTGTCCATGAAGGTGTGGCCTTCCCATGCTTCGGGAATCATCATCATCACAGCATGGGAAATCGAATAGCCGGCCATCACCAGCAGTTCGAGCGCGTTGTCGAATGAGGCCGAGTCGGACTGGCCGTCGTAAATCAGCGGCCAGAGCTTGTCCAGGTCGCGGCCCAGTACTGGGCTGGAGATGGCGCCCTGTCGCGCACGTATCCAGTTGACGTTGCCGCGCAGCGTGTTGATCTCACCGTTGTGTGCGATCAGGCGGAACGGGTGCGCCAGATCCCAGGTCGGGAATGTATTCGTGGAAAAACGCTGGTGTACCAGGGCAAGCGCCGAGGTGACGCCTGGATTCTGCAAATCCAGATAATAGATTCCGACCTGGCCTGCGAGCAGCATGCCCTTGTAGGCAATGGTGCGCGCTGACATCGACGGAACGTAGTACTCCGTGCCATGCGCGAGATTCAGCGTCTGGATCGCATGGCCGGCGCTCTTGCGAATGATGTAGAGCTTGCGCTCCAGTGCATCGGTTACCGTGACACCGGCACCGCGTCCGACAAAAACTTGGCGGATCACCGGCTCAAGGCGTTTGACAGACTCGCCCAGGCTCGCGTTATCTCGCGGTACATTGCGCCAGCCGAGGAAGACTTGGCCTTCGTCCTTGATGGCGCGCTCGATTTCATATTCGCAGGCCAGACGGGAAGCCGGTTCCTGCGGCAGAAACACCATGCCGACGCCATATTGGCCGGCAGGCGGCAGCGTCACGCCCTGTTTGGCCATTTCCGTGCGGAAAAAAGCATCCGGAATCTGGATAAGTATCCCGGCACCATCACCGGCGAGCGGATCTGCACCCACCGCGCCGCGGTGCGTGAGGTTTTTCAGGATCTGCAGACCCTGTTCAACAATGGCATGACTTTTCGTGCCCTTGATATGGGCTACGAAACCGACACCACAGGCATCATGCTCGTTGGCGGGGTCATAAAGACCCTGCCGGTGCGGAAGAGCGGTCTGGTCCACGCCACCACCTCGCGACTTGCAGCCCCGAGCGGCTTCCGTACCGCTGGCGGAGCCAGGTTGATCTGTCAGTAAATCTTCAGAGGGAACGGGAGTGTACCGGTGAAAGCCAGACTCTTCAAGCGCTTACGCACACGTTGCAGAGCAGCAATGGTCCCCGTCGGAGGGCGCTCAGGCCACGCGATGGCGCAGTGTTTCCCTGACCAGGTTTGCAGGAACGTCGCCACGAATACTGGCCGCACCTATCTGGTCCAGCACGATAAAGCGCAAGGCGCCGTCTCTGGCTTTTTTATCTACGCTCATCAATTCGAGATATTGCTCCGGGGGCATTACGGGCCCCGCTAACGGCAATCCGATTTTTGCTAGTAAGCGCTCAACTCGGGCAACGGCGTCCAGCCCAAGCAGGCCCAGGCGCTGCGACAAATCAGCAGCCATCACCATGCCTGCAGCGATCGCCTCGCCATGCAGCCAGGTCCCAAATCCCAGGCCGGCCTCGATGGCATGGCCGAAGGTATGGCCGAAATTGAGCAGCGCCCGCAGGTCGTCCTCTCGTTCGTCGAGTTCAACCACCTCGGCCTTGATCTCGCAGCAGCGTACCACCGCATGTTCCAGAGCCGCGGGATCACGTGCCAGCAACGTGTCCATGTTCGCTTCCAGCCACTCGAAGAACTGCGCGTCCCGAATCAGCCCGTGCTTCACAACCTCCGCAAGACCCGCCTTCAGTTCCCGGTCGGGTAGCGTCGTCAGGGTGGACAAATCGGCGATTACGGCACGGGGCTGATAGAACGCCCCGATCATGTTCTTTCCCTGCGGATGGTTGATCGCCGTCTTGCCGCCCACCGACGAGTCGACCTGGGCCAACAACGTCGTCGGCACCTGAATGAACGGCGCTCCACGCTGCCAGGTCGCGGCGGCAAATCCGGTCATGTCGCCGATCACGCCCCCGCCCAGCGCAATCAGTGTGGTCCGGCGTTCGCAGCGATGCTCGATCAGTGCATCAAAGATGAGGTTCAGCGTCTGCCAGTTCTTGTACTCCTCGCCATCCGGCAGGACAACGCGCACGACATCCACGCCGGCCGACTTGAACGCCGCAACCAGGGGCTCGAGATACAGCGGCGCGATGGTTTCGTTGGTAATGATCGCGACCCGCTTTTGCGCCAGTAAGGGCAGGATCAGGCTCAAGTCCCCCAGCAGTCCGGAGCCGACGTGAATGGGGTAGCTTCGATCACCAAGTGCTACGCTGAGAGTCCGCATGTTTTCTCGAGTTGTGGAAGCAGGTCGGCCAGCAGGGCGCTGGCGCTCTGACGCCCGGATTCAATGATCAGATCGGCTGTTTCTCGGTAAAGCGGGTCGCGAATGCGGTACAACTCCTCGAGCCGCAACTGCAGATCATCGCCTTGCAGCAATGGACGTGAGCGGTCACGGCGCGTGCGACGCCAGAGTTCTCTCGGTGGCGCATGCAGGTAAATCACAAAGCCACGGGCGTGGAGCCGCTCCCGGTTCTGGGAATCCAGGATTGCCCCTCCCCCGGTCGCGAGAACAATGTTCTCCAGTGCAGTCATGCGATCGAGGACTTCGACTTCACGACGCCGGAATCCTGGCTCGCCTTCAATCTCGAAGATCACCCCGACACTGACGCCGCTGCGGGACTCGATCTCGTGGTCAGTATCGTGGAATTCCCTGCCCAGCCTGCGCGCAAGCGCGCGCCCGACCGTGGTCTTGCCCGCTCCGGGCATGCCTACCAAGAAAAATTTCGTCGAAGTATTCACTGGAGCATTTTATCAATCTGCCACGGGCAGAAAAAAAGGCCGCGCGAGGCGGCCTTTTTTATGTGCGCCCAAGCTACCGGGCGCCAGAGGGCTGGGCAAGGCGCGGCGTGATGAATATCAGCAATTCCGTCTTGTTATCCCGACGGGAAGTACTGCGAAACAGGTTGCCTACGACCGGAAGGTCTCCGAACAGCGGCACCTTAGTAGTGTTGTTGTTGATGTCCTGGGTGTAAATCCCGCCGATGACTACCGTGCCGCCATTTTCGACCAGGACTTCCGTCTTGACGTGTTTGGTATTTATTGTGATTGCACCAGAGAGAACATCTCCGACCGCATCTTTATTGACGTCCAGCGCCATGATGATATTTCCGTCCGGCGTAATCTGGGGTTTGACCTTCAGAGCGAGTACCGCCCTGCGAAACGAAACCGAGGTTGCGCCGCTTGAGGTCGCCTGCTGAAACGGGATTTCAGTTCCCTGTTCGATAATGGCCTCGACATTATTGGCAGTCAGCACCCGCGGGCTGGATATGATCTTGCCCTTGCCGTCGGCTTCCAGCGCTGTCAACTCGAGATTCAGGAAGCGGGTAAATGAGCTATTGAAAAGGCTCAATGAGAACTGGCCCGGGTTAAAACCTCCGACCCCGCTCGCAGGCAAATTCACGAAATTTCCGGATGCTGTTGCCCCTGTACCTGAGACGGGAGTAACAGTTGGACCAAATTGAAAGCGTGAATCCGTGTCTCCAAGAACCCGGCTGCCTGCCACTTTCGAATTGCTGTAGCCAAACCGAACGCCCAGGTTCTTGCTGAAGCTGTCGTTCGCTTCAACGATACGCGCCTCAATAAGGACTTGCTGCACAGGAATGTCAACCTGCCCGATAAGCTTGCGCACATCTTCCAGGCGCGTGGGCACATCCTGAATGAATACTGTGTTCGTGCGCGCATCGATCACCGCGCTGCCCCTCTTGGAAAGAATGCGCTGCGTGGCATCGCTGACCAGTTTGGCAACGTCCGCAGCCTTGGCATAGTTCAGCTGGAAACTCTCCGTCCTCAAGGGTTCCAGTTCACCAATCTGCTGCAGTGACTCGAGATTCAGCTTCTCTTTGGTTGCGAGCTCGTCCCTTGGCGCAATCCAGATGATGTTGCCATTCTTGCGCATGTCGAGACCGCGGGTCTGCAGGATGATGTCCAGGGCCTGGTCCCAGGGCACGTCCTTCAAGCGCAAGGTGAGGTTGCCGCCAACGGTATCGCTGGTGATGATGTTGAGGTCGGTGAAATCGGCAATCACGTTAAGCACGCTGCGCACTTCCACGTTCTGGAAGTTCAGTGAAAGTTTCTCGCCCGAAAATCCGCCGCGGCTGCCTTGCACCAGCTTGCTGGGGTCAACCTGAATGGGTTTTACTTCGACCACAAACTGATTGTCGGTCTGGTAGGCGTTGTGCTCCCACAGTCCCTTTGGCTCTATGACGATACGGACGTTCTCCCCTTGCGTGAATGCGCTGACAGACTGAACTGGCGTGGCGAAATCAACCACGTCATAGCGCTTGCGCAAAGCGTCAGGCAACTGGGTCTTGAGCATCTCCACGATCAGCGACTGCCCCTGCTGCCGGATATCAATGCCAGTCGAACTATCGGAAAGATTGATGACGATACGACCTTCGCCAAGCCGGCCTCGGCGGAAATTGATGTCCCTGATCGAGTGGGCCACGTCGCCCCGTCCCTCGGCAAAGCGTGCCGCACCCGTGGCTACCGCAGGTGCTGCAGTGGGGGTCATGGATATAACAAGATTCCTGCCGTCCACCCTGGTCTCGTACTGCACCATGTTGCGCAAGTTGAGCACCATGCGCGTCCGGTCGCCGACCTGAATGATATTCATGGACCTGAGTTCGCTTTCGCCGATTTCCTGGCTGTTGCGCCCTAGGTTGTTGCTGGTTCTCGGGAAATCAAAGGCAATGCGGGCCGGACTGGCGATGGAGAAACTTGCCGGCGATGCAGACAGCGGCTCCTTCAGGGTCAGTTGCACCAGGATGCGGCCGGATTGCTGGCCGACATTGATAGCCTCGATGCTGTTTTGCTGGGCAAACGCGAGTGGTCCAATGATCAAGCAGCCCAAGGCCATCCATGTAGTGATCATCAGTTTTCGCAGCTGTATCGTTTTCATTTGCCACCCCCTGCTTCCTGTAACTGCAGCGCACTTAGCCGCTCCGCCCAGTCGCCAGTGGCGTCCTGGATCAACTCGCGCAGTTGAATCTGGTTTTCCGAAATAGTCGTGACTAGACCGAAGTTCTGGCCGAGGTAGTTGCCCACCTTCACGCGGTACAGGCTTGCGTCCGCCCTGACCAGCGCGAACGTCTGCTTGCTCTGTTGCAATACGCCGACCATCTTGAGCGACTCCAGCGGGAACGACTCAAGCGGTTCTTTTGGACGGTTGAGGTCAGGCTTGAGCCCGCCGCCGCTTCCGGCCGAGCGGGTGACCAGTTCGATCTTGGCGGCACCGAACGGCTCCGGCATCTCGAATGCGGAGTACGGCACAGGTTCATAGGGCTTCACTACCGGAAGCGGGTCAATCTTTCCCCGCAGATCCTTGGTGAGATTGTTGAGCTCCTGCTTGAGGTCGCTGTGTTCCTCACCACCGCAGGAAACAAGCAGGACCGCCAGTATGATCACGAGGCGTTTCATGGATTATTTCTTACCCTTGGCTGCTTTGGCTGCGGCCTTGCGCTGGGTTGCCACCTCTTCATCATCAAGGTA
>CAMCYY010000018.1 GCA_945885335.1 Bordetella parapertussis | reverse complement strand
GTCTGCACCCAGAATTCACCACTGGACAATGCAACGCCAGCGCCCGCAAACGCAGCAATGCCGAGCACCAGCAGGTAGAAGGTGCCGGTGAGCATTTCCAGCAGCACCAGCACGAAGCCGGCGATCAGCCAGACGAGATAGGGTTCGATGGGTAGCATTGAATGAGCATCATACCCGATCACTCGCCTGGGCGAAGGTCAGCCGCGAGCGCAATTCGATGACAATTCATAATTCCGCAACACAAGGCGTTCAACATGTCGCCCGACAGGACAGACATGACCATCAATACCGCATTCTTTTCGACCGACACCTCCACCTCGCGACAGGACGCCCCACCGTCCGAAACAATTGAAACGCCCACCGACCCGACACCGCGCCGCGTGCGATCCCTGTTCCTCTCCGACATCCACCTGGGCACGCGCGCCTGCCAGGCTGACCGGCTGCTTGATTTCCTCAGGCAGTACGAATGCGACAACCTGTTCCTGGTCGGCGACATCGTCGATTTCTGGGCGCTTAAGCGCGGCGTCTACTGGCCCGAGGCGCACAACACCGTGGTGCAGAAAATCCTGCGGCGCGCGCGCCACAACGTAAAGGTGGTGTACGTGCCGGGCAACCACGACGAGGCGCTGCGCGACTACATCGATTCCGCGTTCGGCGACATCACCGTGCACCGCGATTACGTGCACACCGGCGCCGACGGCCGGCGCTACGCCCTGATCCATGGCGACGAATACGACCAGGTCACCACCTACGCGCGCTGGCTTTCGGTGCTGGGCGATGTGTCCTACCATGCGTTGATCAGCATCAATCGCGCCCTGTCTTTCGTGCGCCGCAAGTTCGGCCTCTCCGGCCACTGGTCGCTGGCCGATTACGCCAAGCGCAATGTGTTGAAGGCGGTGAGCTTCATCGGCGACTTTGAGCACGCTGTCGCAAGGAACATCCGCGAGCGCGGCCTGGATGGCGTCATCTGCGGCCACATTCACACGCCGGTGATCAAGCGCATCGACGGCGTTCTGTACTTCAACTGCGGCGACTGGGTGGACAGTTGCACCGCGATCGTCGAGCACCCGGACGGACGCATGGAGCTGGTGCGCCACCTGCTTGGGCACGCCCCCGGCCAGCCGGAAATCCTGGCGCTGGCCGAATCCGTCGCCTGAGTCCTGTCGCAGGCCAGGCGACGGCTTGCCTGCACACTCCCCGCCCGCACTCCGTTAAACTGGTTGCCTGAGCGACGGCCGTCGCCGCAACCTGTGAGGGAACACATCGTGATCAAATGGGGCGCCATTACTTTTGCCGTCGGCATGCTGCTGATCGTCATCGAGATCTTCATGGCGAAAAGGAAAAAGGACGGCATTACCGCGACCGACAAGAAAAGCATGGTCGGCCTGTTCTGGCTGAGCGTATTCGCCTCGCTGCTGGTGATGAGCCTGGTGTACATGTCCTGATTTGCAGGGTCTCGCGGTCTGCCCACCGCCTGGACCGAATGAGCCGCAGCAACCGGAGCATCTGACCCATGAAACCCTCGTGAAACTGAGCGTCCTTGACCAGTCGCCCATGATGGCGGGGGCCAGCCCCGCCCAGGCAATTGCGGAGACCATTGCGCTGGCAAAGCTGGCGGACCGCCTCGGCTACCACCGCTACTGGCTGGCCGAGCACCACAGTTCGAGCGTGCTCGCCGACCCCTGTCCCGAGATACTGGCAGCACGCGTTGCTGCAGAGACCACGCGCATCCGCGTCGGCACCGGCGGCGTGCTGCTGCCCTATTACAGCGCGCTGAAGGTGGCCGAAGTGTTCCGCATGCTGGAGGCCCTGTATCCGGGGCGCATCGACCTTGGCATCGGCCGCGCGCCTGGTGGCGACCAGCGCACCGCGCAGGCAGTCGCAGGCGGCATCTACGGACATGCCGCAGACTTCCCCGAACAGGTGGCGGATCTCGTCGGTTTTCTCGATGGCACACTGCCCGAAGACCACCCCTACGCCAAAGTCCGCGCCAACCCTGCCGGCGACACCTCGCCGGAAGTATGGCTGCTGGGCTCCTCGGATTATTCGGCTGCGCTCGCCGCCAATGTCGGCCTCCGATTTGCCTTCGCCGATTTCATCGCGCCCGGCGATGGCGATGCAGTCAGTCGCGCCTACCGCCGCCAGTTCCTGCCCTCGGCGCGCGAATCGAAACCGGTTTCCGCCGTGGCCGTCGCCGTGGTGTGCGCCGAAAACTCCGGATTGGCCGAGCGCTACGCCAAGGTCACCGACTTGAGGCGCCTGCGTCGTGCGCGCGGCATCGGCGGACCATTCCCGACACTGGAGGAAGCCGAGGCCTACGAGTACGCGCCGCAGGAACACGCCTATGTGATGCAGGAGCGGGCTCGCCTCACCTCGGGCGATCCCGATGAAGTGCACGCAAAGCTGCTGGCGCTCGGCGAACGTTTCGAAGCTGATGAACTGATCATCATCACCGGCACCGGCGACTATGCCAGCCGCCGGCGTTCCTACGAACTCATCGCCGAGGTGTTTGAACTGGATACCACGCCATCGAAGGCCGCGACCAGCAAGACAGAGACAAGCGCATGAAGACGCGCATCGCAATGCTCGCAACGCTGCTTTGCATGGCGACATCGGCGCTGGCACAAACCGCACCGCGCACGGTGGACATTCCCACCCGCCCCGGCGTCATGCAGCGGCTGCTGTTGCTGCCGGTGCAGGATGCCAAAGCCGTTGTCGTACTGTTTTCCGGCGGCGGCGGCCTGCTGCGCATCGCACCGGATGGTGCAATCGGCGTCGGCGGCGGCAACTTCCTGGTGCGCTCGCGGCAATTGTTTGCCGACCAGGGATTCACCGTGGCGGTAATCGATGCCGCCTCGGATCGCCAGACGGCGCCCTTCCTGAGCGGATTCCGCCAGACGACCGAGCATGCTGAAGATGTAAAGGCCACCATGGCCTGGCTGCGCCAGAACCTGAAACTGCCGGTCTGGCTGGTGGGAACCAGCCGCGGCACACAATCCATCGGTTCGATTGCCGTGCGCTTTGCCGGAACGCCCGACAGCCCCGACGGCATCGTGCTCACCTCCACCATCCTCACCGAAACCAGCGGCCGCCCCGTACCCGCCATGGCACTGGAGAAGCTGACCGTACCAGTGCTTGTGGTGCACCATGAGCAGGACGGCTGCCATCTGTGTGCCTTCAGTGACATCCCCCTGCTGATGCGCAAGCTCGACAAGCTGCCGCGCAAGGAACTGCAGACTTACACCGGTGGTATCACCCGCGGCGACCCCTGCGAGGCGCTGGCTTACCATGGCTACAACGGAATCGAAAAGCAGGTCGTCGCGGACATCACCGCCTGGATAAGGAGCTCAGCACCATGACCCAGAACAAACCCAAGGGAACACAACTGGAAGGCCGCATCGCCATCGTCACCGGCGCAGGCACCGGCATCGGCGAAGCCATTGCTGCTGCCTTCGCCGCCGAGGGCGCGCATGTCATCATCGCCGGCCGGCGCAAGGACAAGCTGGACGAAGCGGTCGCGAAAATCACGGCGGCGGGTGGTGCCGCCTCGGCCAATGCCGTGGATGTCACGAAGGAAGACAGCGTCGCTGCACTGTTTGCCACCACGGTCGAGCGCCATGGCCGTGTCGACATCCTGGTCAACAATGCCGGCGCCTCCACCAGCGGCGACACCGACAAGCTGACGTTGGCCGCATGGCAAAAGGTCATTGACACGAACCTGACCGGTGCCTTCCTGTGCAGCCGCGACGCCTTCCGGCTGATGAAGGCGCAGCGCTCCGGGCGCATCATCAACGTCGGCAGCGTTTCCGCGAAGGTGCCACGCAAGGGCTCCGCCGCCTATGGCGCCTCCAAGTTCGGGCTGGAGGGACTTACCCGCGCAATGGCCATCGAGGGGCGCGAGTTCGGCATCGCGGTCAGCATCATCCAGCCGGGCAACACCCTGCCCGGCCTGTGGAGCGGCCGCGAGGAACAGGCGAAAAAGGAAGGCCTGATGCAGGCATCCACCGTGGCTGGCGTTGTGCTCGCCATGGCCGCCATGCCGCCGGAGGTGAATCTCTATGAGAGCATCATCCTGCCGATCACCATGCCCCTGCTCGGCCGCGGCTGAAGATACGAAAGCGAAAGCGAAAGCGAAAGCATCCACAGATGAATCGACGCTCTTTCCTGCTGTCCACGCTTGCCGCATCCGCCGGCGGTTGCGCCGCAATTGACGACTATGTGGCCAACCTGCCAGCACGCATCCCGGACGTACCTGCCATCATGTCACCCGATTTCATGGTTGATGCCATGCTGAATCTGGCCGAGGTCCGCGCTGGCGACATGCTCTACGACCTGGGTTGCGGCGACGGCCGTATTGTCATCGCTGCCGCGCAGCGCGGCGCGCGCGGCGTGGGCGTGGACATCGATCCGCGGCAGATTCGCCTTGCCACGGCGGCAGCGGCGGCGGCCAGTGTGTCCGACCGCGTGAACTTTGTCATGACCGACCTGTTCACCATGGATTTGCGCGACGCAACCGTTGTTTCCCTCTACCTGGGAGAAGAGATCAATATCAAGCTGGCGCCCCGATTGAAGGCACAACTCCGGCCCGGCACACGGATCGTGTCGCACCAGTTCGGCATGGATACCTGGGAACCGGAGACCCGGCTGATCGTCGGCGGGCGATACCTGTACCGATGGATTATCTGATCCGTCCGGCGCCAAGTCGCGACATCAGCCGCAATACGACACACAACTGCGCGTGGAAGCAATGCCCAGCAAACCCATACTCAAGGTCGCCACCTACAACATCCACAAGGGCTTTTCGCATTTCAATCGCCGCATGATGGTGCACGAATTGCGCGACCGGATGCGGGCCCTTGGGGCTGACATCGTGTTCCTGCAGGAAGTGATGGGGGAGCACGAACGCCATGCCCAACGCTTTCACAACTGGCCGGCGGAACCGCAATACGAATTTCTCGCCGATTCGGTGTGGACCGACTATGCCTACGGCCGCAATGCGGTATATGACCTTGGCGACCACGGCAATGCCGTGCTCAGCCGCTACCCCATCCTGCGTGCGGAAAACCAGGACATCTCGACCCATCGCTATGAAAGCCGCGGCTTGCTGCATTGCGAAATCGAACTGCCCATCTCGCCCGTCCCGCTGCACTGCATCTGCGTGCACCTGGCACTGAATGAGCGCGGACGGCGCCACCAGATCGGCGCACTGATTGATCGCCTGCAGGCCGAAGTTCCGGAAAACGCGCCAGTCATCGTCGCCGGGGACTTCAACGATTGGCGCAATCTGGCCGGAAAACGGCTGGCCGCGGCGCTCCATCTGCGCGAAGCCTTCCACGACCACAGAGGCATGTCGGCCCGCAGCTTCCCCAGCAGCTTTCCGATACTGCGCCTGGACCGCATCTACATACGCGGTTTCGAGGTACGGCACACCGAGGTGCATCACGGCTATCCATGGTCGCGCATCTCCGATCACGCCGTGCTGTCGGCCGACCTTGCGTTGAGATAATGCTGCACCTCATCGAGGGCAACCGGCTTGCGCTGCTGCATTCGGGGACGGAATATTTTCCGGCACTGGAAGCGGCCATCGACAATGCGCAGCGCGAGGTATTCCTTGAAACCTACATTTATGCCGATGACGAAACCGGACGCCGCATTGCCGCCGCGCTGTGCCGCGCGGCACAGCGCGGCGTGGCAACGCACGTCATGATCGACGGCTTCGGCTCCAAGGACATGCCGGCCGCGATGATGCAACAGTTGCGCGGCGCCGGCGTGCGCCTGCTGGTGTTCCGCAGGAAGATCTCGCCGCTGACCCTGCAACGCAGCCGGTTGCGGCGCATGCACCGCAAAGTGACAGTGGTGGACGGACGCATTGCCTTCGTCGGCGGCATCAACATCATCGACGACATGCACACGCCGCGCCACATCCCGCCACGCCACGACTACGCCGTCCGGATCGAAGGGCCACTGGTTACTGATATCCGCGAAAATTCGGCCCGCCTGCTGCGCTGGGTCGCATGGGCGGGGCTGCGTGAGCGCTGGCCGGTGCGGCGAGCAGCCGCACCGGTGCCGGCCCGGTGCGGCAACCAGCGCGCCGCCTTCGTGGTGCGCGACAACTTGCGCCACCGCGCCGACATCGAGGAAGCCTACCTCGATGCCATCGAGGCGGCGCATGAAGAAGTGCTGATCGCCAATGCATACTTCTTTCCCGGCATCCGCTTTCGCCGCGCCCTGCTGCGCGCGGCGCGGCGCGGCGTACAGGTCACGCTGCTGCTGCAGGGGCGTGTCGAATACGCTCTACTGCACTATGCCTCGCGCGCGCTGTACGGACCGCTGCTGGAGGCAGGCGTGAATATCCGCGAATATCACAAGAGCTTCCTGCACACCAAGGTGGCCGTGATTGACGGACACTGGGCCACGGTGGGCTCCTCCAATATCGACCCCTTCAGTCTTATGCTGGCACGCGAGGCAAACATCGTCGTCGAGGACAGGACATTCGCCCGCGAACTGCGCATGTCGCTGCACCGGGCCATGGAAGAAGGTGCGATCAGCGTGCCGCGCGAACAATGGTTCAACCAGCCGCTGCGCACGCGCCTGCCGATCTGGATCAGCTATGCCGCAGTGCGCGTGCTGATGGGCGTGTTCGGTTATGGCGGACAGCACTGAACCCGCGTACCGAACATCTCCCGTTGAAACAACAGACGATATACACTCGATGCAATGGATGAAACCGTAAAACAGGCCATGGCCAAATGGCCGAATGTGCCCAATGTGCATGACTGGCTGCGCCTTGATCGCCGCGGCCGCTGGTGCCTGCAGGTACGGCCCGGTGTGTTCGAGCCCATCGGCAACAGCGGCTTGGTCGAATTCATCGGCCGCAATTACCAGATGGACGACGAGCGCCGCTGGTTTTTCCAGAACGGGCCGCAACGCGTGTTCGTCGGCCTTGACTACACTGCATGGATCTACCGCCTGGAAGACCGCGGCGAGGGCTGGCTGACGCAATGTGGCACGCCGGCGGGAGCGCCCTCGGAACTGCTGGTGGATGAAAACGATGACGTGCTGCTGGTCACCGGACTCGGGCCGGGGCTGGTACTGGACCGCGACCTTCCGGTGCTGCTCGACGGCCTCGCCGACGAAGCAGGTAGCCCAATCGATGCCGAAGTCCTGCTGGCTGAACTGCACAGGGGAGGCTCGGCAGGCGCACGGGAGCTGCGGTTGCTGGGCGCGCCGGTAAGCGCCTCGATGACACACCGCGCGGCAATCATGCGGCGCTTCGGGCTAGTGACTGATCCGCAGCCCGTAACTGGAAATACAGCGGGTCCGCAGGATGCGCTGATCACGAATTGAAAAAGAAAGGCCGGAAAAATGAAAAGCGAGATCACCCTTGCGATGCGCCCGGCAATGCTGGCGGCATCCATCGCCGCTGCATTGCTCACAACGGGCTGCGCCGTGAACATGAATCCCATAACCTGGTGGAGCGGCCCGGAAGAACAGGCACCGGCACGGCTGGCCGGCGCCACGCTGTATGAATGCGAAGGCAGCAAGCGCTTTGCCGTGCGCTACGGCAGCGCAGGCCAGCCGGCGATGGTGATTCTGCCCGACCGTGAATTCAGGCTGGATCCGGCAGTAAGTGCGTCGGGCACACGCTATACAAACGGGCACAGCACGTTGAGCACCCAGGGCGGCGAGGCCCTGCTGGAAGATGGCGGCGCCACGCTGTACGCCAAATGCAGGCGCAAGGCGCCGGCGGCTGGCACCTGATTCCGGCCGTCATTGAACGACCTGGGGAGAACACGTGAGCGAGGCATCGAACAACGAAACACCAGGTAACAATACAACAGGCGGCAACTCCCCTGACAACGCCGGCGTCACCTACGTCGGGTTCTGGAAACGTACCGGTGCCACGGTTGTCGACACCCTGATCGTCATGCTGGTCACCATGCCGCTGCTGTTTGCGATTTATGGCCCGGCCTACTTTGCGCGGCCCTCCGATGAAGGTTTTGCCGGCATCACCGATGCCGTCATCCAGATCGTGATGCCTGCGATATTTGCCGTGCTGTTCTGGAAATTCCGCGGTGCAACGCCGGGCAAGATGCTGTTCGGCGCGCGCATCGTCGACGCCCGAACCCTGGGTGCGCCATCAACCGGACAGCTGATCGGACGCTACTTCGCCTACATCCTCTCCATCCTGCCGCTGATGCTCGGCTTCCTGTGGATCGCCTTCGACAAGCGCAAGCAGGGCTTCCATGACAAGCTGGCACGCACTGTCGTCATCGAGGACGAAGACGCCTGAGCCTCCCCCCGGGAAAGTCATTTCTTTTCCGGCACCGGTTTTAGCGTGCCGATGCCTTTTGCAATCAGCGTGCCATCGCTGGCACGCGCTTCCGCCTCGCAGAAGAAGACCGAGGTCGCGGTCTTGCCGGCCTTCAGCACCCATCCCTCCACGACAAAATCGCCGCTTGCAGGACTCATGAAGGCCATGCTGATGTCCAGCGTTGCCACCGACACGGTATGGCCGACCTGGCCACGCACGGCCGCGCCCATGGCGAGGTCGAGCATGGTCATGATCACCCCGCCCGTCATCACGCCCCAGCTGTTGAGCAGCTCGGGTTTGCGATCCACACGCAGCAGCGCATGCGCGGCGTTCTGTTCGGCCACATGCAGCCCGAGATATTTGGCGAAAGGAATGAGCACGCCAAAACCGTTCGTATTGTCGCCGGAGACTTGTTCCGTGGCCTGCATGTGCGCCCTCCAAAGCCTCAGTTCTGAAAAATAAATATGATCATTTCTGAAAAACTCGCATTATTTCGTACGTAAATACGAAATAGTTGTTATCTTTTAATTTCCAGAATTCAACTCAGCGGGTCCGGTTGTATTCGTAGTCTTCGCGCTCGCCTGAACCCTGACGCAGGCCGGGCGGCAGCGGCGCCCGCGCCTCGTTCACCTTCGCATGCGCGGCCAGCGCCGCGGCATCGCGCCAGTGCTCCAGCAGCACGAGGCGATCCGGATTGACTACGCTCTGGAACACTTCGAACTGCTCGCAGCCCGGCTCCTGCATGACAGCGGCGCAACGGCCGCGGTATTGGGCGGCCAGTTCGGCGCCCTTGCCCGGCACGGCGGTAATGCTCACCATCAATCGGATCGACATGAGTTCCCCCCCTGAAACCGGCAGCGGCAATTCCGCCGGGACTTGCATTGACAAAGCACCATGCAGGCCAGAGTATAGGTTGAACCCGCTCGAACGTGGGACAAGTACCGGGCCTCCAGACCCGGCCCACGCGATGAGACGACACGAACAACCCCGGAGAACAACCATGAAACGATTTCAGATTGCCTGTGGAATACTGGCGGCAGTGCTGCCCCTTTGCGCATCCCTGCCCGCTGCAGCGGCATGGCCGGAAAAGCCGATTCGTTTTGTAGTCCCCTTCCCACCCGGCGGCGGCGCCGACATCATGGCGCGCCCGATGACGCAGAAACTGGCCGAGTCGCTCGGGCAACCGGTGCTGATCGACAACAAGGGTGGGGCCGGCGGCACGCTGGGCGCCGAGACCGCGGCACGCGCCGCACCCGACGGCTACACGCTGTTCTTCGGCACCGTGGGCACGCAGGCGATCAACGTCGGCCTGTATCCGAAACTCTCCTATGACCCGGTGAAGGATTTCTCGCCGATCAGCCTGACGCACAACGCGCCGCGCATCCTGGTCGTGCATCCGTCCATCCCGGCGAAGAACGTGGCCGAACTCATTGCCTACGCCAAGAGCAAGCCAGGCGTGTTGAATTTTGCTTCGGCCGGCAGCGGCGGAACGAACCACCTGTCAGGCGAACTGTTCAAAATGATGGCCGGCGTGGACATGACGCATGTGCCCTACAAGGGCGCGGGGCCTGCCGTGGCCGACGTGCTGGCCGGCCGCGTCTCCATGACTTTTGATTCCATCCCGGTGTGGATGGCGCACATCAAGGCCGGCAAGGTGCGCGCCCTGGGCGTGACTTCGGCACAGCGTTCGGCGACGGTTCCCGACATTCCGACCATCGCCGAATCCGGCCTGCGCGGCTTTGACGTGTCGAACTGGCTGGGCGTGTTCGCGCCGGCCAATGTCAGCAAGGACGTCGTCACGCGCCTGAACGCCGAGCTGAAGCGCATCATGGCCGACACGGAAATCCGCAAGCAGCTGGTGGATCAGGGCGTGGAGGCGATGTACACCACCCCTGAAGCACTGGCCGCGATCATTCGTGCCGACATCACGAAGTGGTCGAAGCTGGTGAAGGATTCGGGGGCGACGCCGGATTGAAGAAGCGCGGCGGTTCCATCCTTGTCAAAGGGGAAGGTCACGGCCCTGTTGGTGAGACCGGGGTTTCGGGCAGCACTGCTGCCCACCGGGCGAACAGCGATCTCGTGAAACGGATCGCGCGCCCTGCAAGGGCCGGGGAATTTGCTTTTCTTTTGAGTTTTCTTTTCGGCTTCGCCGAGTGCCTTTCTTTGCTTTGCCAAAGAAAGGCACCAAAGAAAGGCGCCCCCAAAGGGGAAGGTCAAAAGCAAAACATTGGTTTGCCCTTGATCTTGAAAATGTTGGAATTCTTGTCTGTGAGCGAAATACCAAATTGTTGGCACTCAGAGGGTTTCCCCTTTGGTGACGCCGAGAAGCGCAAGGAGCCGAGGAGTTTTCCGCGAGGACTGTCTGAGCCGCGAGCGAAAGCGAAGACGGCGAGTTCCGCAGCGGCCGAGGCGACTGAGCATCGCAGGGAAGTTCCGGCGCAACGCGCCGGAACCGGCACCGTAGGGGTCGCCTTCTTTTGGTTACTTTTCTTGGCGAAGCAAGAAAAGTAACTCGGCAAAGCCGAAAAAAACTCAAAAGAAAACCTTCCCCCTCCCCAGTCCTACCCCGCTTCGCAAGGGAGGGAATGTTTTCTTACGCAACGCAGTAGCCCTCAATGCCTCGCAATGAATTCCAGCAGCACACGATTAAACACCTCCGGCGCCTCCCAATAGGAGGAGTGCCCCGTCTCCGGGATCACGGCCCATGCGGCATGCGGCATGCGCGCGGTAAACAGGCGCAGCACCGACGGCGGCATGTAGAGATCGGCATCGCCCGTAACAAGCAGCGTCGGCAGTGTGAGCCGCTTCAGCTTTGCCCAGGTCACCACCTCTGCTGCCGCAAGCAGGGGCGGCGCCTTGGCCGGTCCTTGCGACAAATCTCCGGGTTTGGCGGCAGATAACGCACGCCATTGCGCCGCGCCCTCAGGGAACTCGGCGCGATACGACGGCCCGAGTTCGCGGAACTCCACCGGCAGATCATCGAACTGTGGCGTCGGGCGGGTGCGCTTGCCCATTTCAAGATAGTCCTTGTCGGTGACATTGCCGTGGCTGTTGGCGATGATGATGCTGCGCAGCTTCGCACCATGCAGTAGCGCGTACTGCAGCGCCGTGCCGCCGCCGGCCGCAGTGCCCAGCAAATGAAAGCGGTCAATGCCAAGCGATACGATCAACTCGTCGATGCGCGGCGTCCAGTCGCCCGGCCCGGCGGAGATGCCCACGCCGCGATAGTCGATGGCGATGGCGCGATAACCCGCCTGTGCCAGCGCCGCGAACTGATGATTCCACAGCAGGCTGTTGCCCGATGCGGCATGCAGCAAGACCACGGGAATGCCGCTGCCGCCCGCGTCGCGGTAGAACATCGGCCCCGTGGACTGCACCACGGTCCGATCCTGACTCTGCACATCGGGGAAGGGAAGAAATGCAGTCATGTCCGCAGTCCGCAAAGGGGAGAAAGCCCGATTTTAGCCGGGACGCCCACACCCTTCGGCGAACGGTGTGGGTGCAAACCGCAGCCATTCGTGATATAGAAAGGATTCTCATTTACCGTTTCTTGCACAAATAGCTTGGCTGATTGTCCGCGCCGCCGATGGCAGCGCTTCGACAGCCAACACCAACGACACAATGATCCGCCCACTCAAGATCGCCCACACCTCCGACGTCCACCTGTGCAACGGTGACGAAGGCCTGCCCGTGCGCAAGGCTTTCACGCAGGTCATCGATGCGGTGGTCGAATCCGATGCGGAGCTGTTCCTGATTGCCGGCGACCTGTTCGACTACAATCGCGTGCATGACGATGTGGTCGAATTCGTCTATGAGCAACTGGCGCGAATCGCCTGCCCGACCGTTGTCATCGTCGGCAACCACGACTGCTGGGGCGATGAGCATGCCGTCATGCAGCGCATGGACTTCACTCGCGCCGGGCACCACATCACGCTGCTTGACGAGGTCGAGGGCGCCAGCGTCGCCTTCCCCGAGTTGCACGCCACAGTCTGGGGACGCTGCATGCTGGACCACACGCTGGAAAACAAGCCCATGGCCGGCACGCCGCAACGCACCGCAGACATGTGGCATATCGGCATGGCGCACGGCCTGTATGTGGACTACGAGGAAACGGGACGCTCCTCGCTGATTACACCGTCCGAAGTGGAAGCCTCGGGCTTTGACTACCTCGCACTTGGTCATGTGCACATGCACCGCCAGATGCGCCACGGTAGCACGCTCGCCTGCTACCCCGGGGTGTGCCTGCCCTACAACCCGCACCAACCCGGCCTGTTCACCATGGTCGATCTCGTGCCTGGCGAAGGCGCACTCGCGTCAGCCCACATGCTGCCGCGCCGCCGTCCGATACAAAAAGCGCTCGCTGCTGCTGCGTAAAGCGGCTGCGTAAAGCGGCCGCCTGACAGACCGCCAGGTCTGTGTACCTCCCGCCGTATTGCGCCGCGTACAAAACAGCCCTGCTTCTTAGGCGCGAACACCGCCCAGCGCTTCCCGCATCCGCAAAACGAATGCTCAAATGTGTTTTAAGCATTTTTGCGCATGCTGCGCCGATGCTAGACTTGCCGCGTCCCATTGACCGTGCGCGGATCGGAACCCTGATCCGGCAGCATCGGCGACGCTTCCGGAGGAAATCCCATGTCTGACAACGAACAGTTCTCGGCCTACTGGCCGCGCAGCCCGCGCCAGACGCAACTCAAGCCGCTGGCCAAACGCCTCGACACCCTGCGCGGCAAGACCATCGTGCAATTGTGGGACTACGTGTTCCGCGGCGACGAGGTATTCGCGCTGCTGGAAGAAGGCCTGAAAGAGCGTTACCCCGACATCAACTGGATAAGCTGGAAGGAATTCGGCGCCACCCACGGCAACGAGGAGCATGAAGTCCTCGCCTCTATCCCGCAACGCTTCAAGGAACTGGGAGTCGATGCCGCGATCAGCGGCATGGGCGCCTGAGGGTCCTGTACGCCCGCCGTGTTGCGGGCCAGTGCAGTTTGCGAAGAAGCCGGCGTCCCCACCGCGACGCTCGTCTGCGAAGGTTTTCTGGGGCTGGCTGCCGCCGCCTCGCAGGGACAGGGCATGCCCAACATCGGCATTGCCATGGTGCCCGGCCATACCGGCGTGCAAAGCAAGGAACAGCTGCGGGAGAACATCCTCGGTGTTACGCAGTACAACGTCGTCAACGCGCTGCTTGAGAAGCCCGCCGATGGCACGCTTGAGGACGAGCCCTCGGCGCGCGACATCGTGGCCACCGGTACGCTGGACGAGATCAACGAGTATTTCATCACGCATGAACTCTCCGACGGCCTGCCCATCATGCCGCCGACGCAGGCGCGCATCGATGCCTTCCTGCGCTACACCGAGCGCAAGCCCGATGAGGTGCTCGGCATCCTGCTGCCCGACATGCGCGCCGCGACGATCTGGAGCATCGCGGTCAATGGCGTGATGGCCGGCTGCCGCCCGGAATACATGCCGGTGCTGGTGGCGCTGATCGAGGCCATGTGCGATCCCTATTACGGCAACGAGCACAGCGGCAACACGCCGGGTGGCGAAACGCTGATCCTGCTGAACGGCCCGATCACGAAGGAACTGGGCTTCAACTACACACAAGGCGTGATGCGCGACGGCTTCCAGGCCAACACGTCGATCGGGCGCTTCTGGCGCCTGTATCTGCGCAACATCGCCGGCTTCCTGCCGCATCGCAACGACAAGGCCACCTTCGGCAATACCTTCCGCGTAGTGGTGCCCGAGAACGAGGACGTGTGCAAAAAGATCGGCTGGAAGACCAACAGCGAGGACTTCGGGTTCAAGGCGGGTAGCAATACGGTCACGATTTCGCGCTTCACCGGCGGCAACCATGTGTCATCCATCTCGGGCGCCAAGCCCGAGGACCTGATGCCCTACATGTCCGACTCCATGCAGAAGCTGCACAGCTGGCACTTCCTGTTCACGGTCGGTGCCGAATGCGGCGGCACGCTGCGGCCACTGATGTTCCTGTCTCCCATCCTTGCGGAACTGTTTGCGGCCCATGGCTGGAGCAAGCAAGATATCAAGCAGAAGCTCTGGGAGCAGGCGCGCGTGCCGGCCTATCACATGGAGCGCGTGTCACGCGACTGGACGCAGAAGCCGAGCTGGGACCTGGCGCGTGAAGTGCGCATGGGACGCATGCCCGCGGTGTATCACGAGTCCGACGATCCCAATCGCCTGGTGCCCATCGTCTGGCACCCGGACGATTACATGCTCGTGGTCACCGGCGACCTGGGGCGCAACAGCGGCTACATCTTCGCCCACAACGGCGTGCTGGGTTACCCGACAGCAAGGGAAATCAAGCTGCCGCCGAACTGGAAGGAACTGCGCAGTGCAGACGCTGCCGGCAAGCTGAAAACCGCATCGAAGACAACACCGGCAAAAAAAGGAAAACCCAAAAATGGCTCTTAGGCGCAGGCGCGACATCTGGGACGTCATCGTCATCGGCGGCGGCATCGCCGGCCTCACCGCGGCATGGCATGCCTCGCACCGCGGCCTGTCCGTGGCGCTGTTCGAAGCGCAGCCGGCCTGCGGCGGGCAGGTGGGCACCGTGAACGAGCTGGACGACTGGCCGGCCACCGGCCCGGTATCCGGCGTGGAACTCGCCTCATCACTGGTGGAGCGCATCGGCATCGAGGGCGTGGGCCTTTTTTACGAGAATGTCGCGAAGGTCGCCAAAGATGGCGAACTCTGGCGCGTCACCGGGGAGAAAAGCGAACTGCGCGGCAAGCGCATCATCGCGGCATCGGGCGCACGCCTGCGCACATTGGGCGTCCCCGGCGAGGAGTCGTTGCGTGGCATGGGCGTTTCCCAGTGCGCGCATTGCGACGGCGGCTTCTTCAAGGGCCAGGACGTTGCCGTGATCGGCGGTGGTGACGCGGCCATGCAGGAGGCCATCGTCCTCACCGGCACCTGCCGCACGGTGTACATCATCGTGCGCGGAGACTTGAGTGCACGGCGCACCTTTGCCGATCGCGCCGCGGGCAAAAGCAATGTCAAATTCATCTGGGATACCGAAGTCGAAGCGGTGCTCGGCAAGACCGGCGTCACCGGCCTCAAGGTGCGCAGCCGAAAGGATGGCGCCACCAGCGAACTGCCCTGCGACGGCGTCTTTCCCTTTGTCGGCGTCGAGCCGAACAATGCTTTCCTGCCCGCCTCGATCAAACGCGACGCAAACGGGTGCGTCATCACCAACGAGCGCTTTCATTCGAACGAACCGACGCTCTACGCCATCGGCGCGCTGCGCGCCGGGTATGGCGGCGACCTGATCAGCGCGGCGGGTGAAGCAGCACAGGTTGCCGCGATGATCTCGGATGAAGTGGGCATACTGGCGAAGTAGCAATCAATCGATCACCAAGAATCGATGCAGCCCATGCAGCTTAAAAAATCGGAGGACAGAACATGATGATCACGACAGCATTGAAGACGCTTGGCATGACGTTGGGACTGGCACTGTTGGCGGGCCCGGCAGCAGCACAGAACTTCCCCGTCAAGCCCATCCGGCTGATCATCCCCTTCTCACCGCCCGGCGGTCCGGTCGATCTGACCGTGCGTCCGTTCGCCGAGAAGCTCGGCGAATTCATCGGTCAGCCCATCGTTGTCGAGAATATCGGCGGCGCCGGCACCATGATCGGCTCCGACCTCGTCGCGAAATCGGCGCCCGATGGCTATACGCTGCTCATCACCAGTGCCGCCATCATGATCATGCCCTCCTCGAACCCGAAAATGCCCTTCGACCTGATGCGCGACCTGACGCCGGTGGGCACCGTGTCGCAGAGCACCATCGTGCTGGTGGTCGATCCCAAGCTGGGCTTTCGCAACATCCCCGATCTCGTCGCCTATGCCAAGGCCAATCCGGGCAAGCTGGCGTTCGGCTCCACCGGCGCCGGCGGATCGCTGCATCTGGGTGGAGAAATGCTGAAACTCATGGCCGGCATCGACATGACGCACATCCCCTACAAGGGCGCAGCGCAGGCGCTGATCGACATCATGGGCGGCCACCTGTCCATGACCTTCGTCTCCATGGCCGCGGTGCTACCGCTGGCGAAGAGCGGCAAGATCCAGCCCCTCGCGGTTGCCGCCCTGAAGCGCAATACCTCGCTGCCGGATTTACCGACGATGGATTCGCTCTACCCCGGTTTCGAAGTCACGGCCAGCAATTCCATCCTCGCGCCGGCCAAAACGCCCGCTGCGAACATCTCGCGCATCAACCAGGCGATGGCGAAATCGCTGTCCAGCCAGAACGTCAAGGACGCATTCGCAAAATCCGGCGTGGAACCGGTGATCAGCACGCCCGAGGAATTCGGCGCGGCCATGCGCGTCGAAGTGGCGCGCTGGGCCAAGGTGGTGAAGGCCATCAACTTCGTGCAGGTCGACTGACACTTTCAGTGTCTGCCCCGGTCGCAGTGCGCTGCGACCGGAACCGATGCTTTGCTGCTTGCTTCGCCGACTACTTGCCGGTCATGAAGCGCTCGACGTGGCCGGCAAACTCCTCCGGCTGGTCGGTGAACAACCCATGTCCGGCGCGCTCTACGCGCACCACTGTGCAATCGGGCATGGTCTCGCCCATCTGCTTGGCCAGCTCCGGGGTCACCACATTGCTGTGGCTGCCGTATTGCAGCAGCGTTGGCACCGGGATCGTCTTCACCACATCCCACATATTCACCGGCGGGGGCGGAGCGCGGCGGAACAGCGCCGGGTCGTACTTCCAGGTGTAGCGGCCGTCGTCGGTCTTGCGCATGCCGAAACGCACGCTCTCGTCGATGCCCTCGGGTGGCGCCAGCTTCATGATCTTTTTCAGGTAGGTGGCCGCCTCTTCGGGCGAGGCGTAATTCTCGGGCGGCGGCGTCTCGGTGATGCGCGACATGTCCGCAGTCGGCGACATGCCGGCAGGTCGCCCCGGCGTGATGTCCACCAGCACCAGGCGCTCCAGCATTTCCGGATGGCGCGAGGCATACAGCATGGACACGCGTCCGCCCATGGAATGGCCGATCAGCGTGAACTTCTTCAGGCCGCGCTGCTCGACGATATGGCGCAGGTCCTGATAATTTTCTTCGGGATTGTAATGTTCGCCCGGGCCCCAGCCACTGTCGCCATGGCCGCGCTGATCAAGCGCAATCACATGAAAGCGATCCTTGAAGCGGCGGCCGAAATGGTTCCACACATGGGCATGCAGGCGGATGCCGTGCACCAGCACGATGGGATGGCTGCCTTCATTGCCCCAATCGAGGTGGTGCAGTTTGACGCCATTGCGTTCGATGTAGCGGCTCGTGGCTTGACTCATGGTGGATCCTCCTTGGTTTTTATGCGCCCGAATTCTCGGCTTCGGGCATCAGCGTGTATTCGATGATGCGTGCATCGTTTGCTTCAAGATCCAGTACCGCGCAGCTCATCATGGGACCGAAACGCGGATCACCCGCAGTGCCTGGATTCACCACCAGCGCGCGGCCGAAGCGCCTCACCACCGGCATGTGGGTATGGCCGTACAGCACGAAATCGGCATCCACTTCGCCGAACAGCGGCAGCTTGGCATGCTTGGGATAGATGTAGTCACCGCGCGGCTCCCAGGGCGTGGAATGCACCACCAGGATGCTGCGGCCATGCAAGTCGAGTTCCAGCCGGCGCGGCCGGCTGCCCAGCCATTCGAAGTGATCCTGATCAATCCACGTCGCCTGGCGCGCGCGCACGCCATTCGGCCCGAAGAATCCCTCTTCGTGGTTGCCCATGATGACGTCGGCCTTGTACTCACGCAGTTGCGCCACGACCTCATTGGAAAAGCGGAAATCGTAGATGCAGTCGCCGAGGCAGATCAGGTGGTCGATGCGCCCCATGGCGGCAACGGCGGCACGCAGTCCTTCAACGTTGCAATGAATGTCCGAAACGACGCCTACGATCATCGGTCGATCTTTTCTGCCGGGGAGGCCTGCTGGAATGTCGTACTGTGAGGGAATCTGTGAGGGAATGATAGCGGTTTTCATCGCCCCACGCTGCTGCGACAACCCTGTTTCGTCAGGGAAAATCACCGCCGGAACGACTCAAATGCAAAAGGCTTATGATGGCGGCTGATCAGGGCGCATCGACCCGTCATCCGGGAGCCGCCGCAAAATTTCGCTCAATTATTATCAATAATAAATCAACAGTATCTATTCAATAAGCAACAATAGGCCATTTATTATCACGGCTCTTAATATTTTTACCGACAGAAAGACAACATGACCGGTCTCGCCACAGGATTAACAGCCGGCGTAGCGCAGTTCATCCACGACAAATCGCTCGCAGATTTCCCCGACGGCGCCATCGACAAGGCGAAGAAGGTCATTGTCGATACGGTCGCAGTGATCCTGTCCGGCGCAGACAGCGAAGTCGCCGAGCCGTTGCATGAATACCTGCGCCGCTCGGGCGAGTTGAGCGGTGGCGGCAGCACACCCATTCTCGGCACCGCGCTGCGCTGCAGCCCGGAAACCGCCGCATTGATCAATGGCACCTACGGCCACGCGCTCGATTTCGACGACGTGTTGTCCATGATGCCGGCGCACCCCAGCGCTGTGATCATCCCTGCCGTGTTCGCCGGCGTGACGCACAAAACGCTGACCGGCAAGACGCTGATCGAGGCACAGGTGATGGGCATCGAGGTCGGCGGCAAGATCGGCCTGGCGATCACCACGGAGCATTACCACCGCGGCTTTCACGGCACCGGCACGCTGGCCATGTTCTGCGGCGTGGCGGCGCTGGCTAAAACGCATAACCTGGATGTCGCAACCACGCGCATTGCCTTTGGCATTGCCAGCTCCATGGCGAGCGGCATACGGCGCAACTTCGGCACCATGACCAAACCGCTGCACACCGGGCTTGCCGCACGCAATGCACTGCAGGCCGTGAATCTGGCCATGAGCGGCTTCACCGCCGCCGAAGACGGGCTGGAAGGCAAGGCGGGATTCTTTGCTTCGTATGGCACGAAGGAGTCCGATCCGCAGGTGGCGCTCGACGGCCTGGGCAAGCCCTGGATCATCACCGACCCCGGCATTGCGCTGAAGCGATTTCCCTGCTGCTACGCCTCGCATCGCGGCATCGACGGCACGCTGGCACTGAAGACAAAGCATGGATTCAAGGCCAACGACATCGCTCGCCTCGAGTGCCGCATGCCCGAAGGCGGCATGGAAGTGCTGACCTTCGACAATCCGCAGACCGGCCTCGAAGGGAAATTCAGCCTGCAGTATTCGATTGCCGCCGCCGCACTCGACGGGCATTGCGGCATCTGGACTTTCACCGACGAGGCGGTGCGCCGAGCCGAGATCAAGGCGCTGCTCAAACGCACCAGGGCCTACGAAACACCGGAATGCCGCGGCGATGATCCGCTGTTCGACACGCGCAGCTCGGGCAGCCGCGGTTTTGTTGAGGTCGAAATCGAATTGAACAATGGCACGAAGGACAGGCTGCGTGTTCCGAAGCCGCCCGGCCATCCCTCGCGCGAACTCACCTGGGACGATCTGGAGGCGAAGTTTCACGACTGCGCCAGGGAAGCGAAGATTGCAGAGCCGAAGGCGCAGCAGGCCTTCACCGCATTGCGTAATCTGGAGGACTGTGCGGACCTGAACACGGTGATCGCGCTCCTGGTCCATTAGGTGGCGTCTTTGATACCGGTGCATTGACGTCAACGCCCCCCTCGCCGGTCCGGCGCACCTCGCCCGTTTTGACGCAGCGCGGCACGCCTTCACGCCGCTGCATCCCGAACAGAAATCCCACGCCTTTGCATCAGTCCGCCTATACTGCGCAGCGCGACCGATAAAAAACGGGGCACGGCAACCGCCTGGCACCCGGCGCATGGAATCACTGCTCAGCTGATTCACATGACGCCGCCGACGTCGCAGAGGAGAGAGCATGCATTTCGGTCGCCTTGTTTCCCTGGCTGTGTCTTTTTCCATCCTGTGCGCTGGCACTTTCGAAAGCGTCCGCTCGTGACGTCCGGCAGCGCCACCCGGCGCGGCGATTTCATTTCCGGCGCGGTGCTCACCGGCCTGGGCCTATACATCATTGTCGAAGCACGCCGCTGGGGCTATGCCACACTCGATGGCCCCGGGCCCGGCTTCTTTCCGCTGTGGTACGGCATCGCCATGGTGCTGCTGTCGGTGGCGCTGGTGGTTTCGGCGATATTGAAGTCGCCTCCCGCTGAAAAACCCGCAGCGATCAACTGGCGCGAAGTCGGCAATGCACTCACCGCTTGGGCATCACTCACCGTCTGCATCGGCCTGCTCAAGGTGCTCGGCTTCGCGATCAGCTTTGCCCTGTTCACGTTCTTCGTGGTGGCGCACCTGTACCGGCAGCCGGTGAAGACTGCACTGCTGATCAGCATCGGCAGCTCGCTCGGGTTTTACCTGGTGTTTGCGCTGGCGCTCAACGTCAGCCTGCCCACCGGCCTGCTGGGGTTCTGACATGGAAATCTTCAACGGACTGATGCAGGGCTTCGCCGTCGCACTGACGCCGGAGAATCTGATGTGGTGCTTCGCCGGATGCTTCCTCGGCACCGTGGTCGGCATCATGCCGGGGCTCGGGCCGGCGGCAACCATCGCCATGCTGCTGCCGCTCACCTTCAACATCCATCCGACCAGCGCCATCATCATGCTGGCCGGCATCTACTACGGGGCAAAGTACGGCGGCTCCACCACCTCCATCCTGCTCAATGTGCCGGGGGAGTCATCTTCGGTGGTGACCTGCCTCGACGGCTACCAGATGGCGCGCAAGGGCCGCGCCGGCGCGGCGCTGGGCATCGCCGCGATCGCCTCGTTCATCGCCGGCACCGTGGGCGTGATCGCGCTGATGCTGATCGCGCCGCCGCTGGCGAAGTTCGGCCTGGCGTTTAGCTCGCCGGAATATTTCGCGCTGATGGCGCTGGGCCTGGCGATGGTGGTGCTGCTGGCCGGAGAGTCGCTGGTGAAGGCGCTGCTCGCCATGCTGGTCGGCCTGTGGATCGCCAGCATGGGCACCGATCTCTTCACCGCGATGTCGCGCTTCACGTTCGGCAACAGCGAACTGCTGGACGGTGTGGACTTCGTGATTGTCGCTATCGGCATTTTTGCCCTGGGTGAAGTGCTGGGAAATATGGAAAAACGCGAAGAGCCGCAGATGCTGCCGGTGCCCAAGGGGCTGCGCAACCTGCTTCCCAGCATGGCCGAACTGAAAGCCTGCCGCTTTGCCTTTCTGAACGGCTCGGTGGTGGGCTTCCTGATCGGCGTGCTGCCCGGCGCAGGCTCGACCATCGCCTCCTTCATCTCCTATGGCCTGGAGAAGGCGGTGTCCAAGCATCCGGAAAAATTCGGCACCGGCGTACCCGAGGGCGTGGCCGCACCGGAAGGCGCGAACAATTCCGAGACCGGCGGCGCGCTGGTGCCGCTCTTGACACTGGGCATCCCGGGCTCGGGCACGACAGCAATACTGCTGGCGGCCTTCATCCTGTGGGGTCTGCGTCCAGGGCCGCTGATGATCTCGGACAACCCCTCGATGTTCTGGGGCCTGGTGGCCAGCATGTATGTGGGCAACGTGATGCTGCTGGTGCTCAACCTGCCGCTGGTACCGCTGTTCGCGCAAATCCTGCGGCTACGGGTGTACCTGCTCTATCCGCTCATCTTCGGCGTATCCATCATCGGCGTGTACAGTGTGTCGGGCAGCCTGTTTGACACCTGGCTGCTGTCCGTCTTCGGCCTGCTCGGCTACCTCATGCGAAAGCTCGACTATCCGTCGGCACCGCTGATCCTCGGCCTGGTGCTGGGCGACGGCATGGAGCGCGCGTTGCGCCAGTCGCTGATGATGTCGCAGGGAGACCTGTCCATACTGTGGTCGAGGCCGATATCGGCAACGATGCTGGTACTGACGGCAGTCATATTGCTGCTGCCGGTTTTTCGCAGAGCCAACGCCTGGCGGGTACGGGCGATCCAGGATGCAGAACACCCCTAGAAGGAGAAAATCATGCATACAGAAATAAAGGCATTGGTATCTTTCGCCGCGTTCGCAGCAGTGGCAGTGGCGGGATCGGCAACGGCGCAGTTCAAACCGACGCGCCCGATCGAAATGATCGTCCACACCGCACCCGGCGGCGGTGCGGACATCCTGGCGCGCCACATCGCGCAGCTGGTGGATCGTGAAAAGCTCGCGCCGGTTCGCATTCAGGTCAACAACAAGGCCGGCGGAAATGGCGTCACTGCGATGAACTATGTGGTCGAGAAGAAAGGCGACAATCACGCCGTGGCCATCTTCACCGGCAACTGGACCACGAATCCGCTCACGCAGGCCGAGGCGGTGAACACCGTCAAGGAGATGACCCCGATCGCACGCCTGGTGCTGGAACCGGCGGTCGTTGCGGTCAAGGCCGATTCACCTTACAAGACACTGGCTGACTTTGTAGCAGCAGCGAAGAAAACACCGGGCCAGTTGAAGCAGTCCGGCGGATCGATCACTGCTCGCGACAACGTGGTACGCCAGCTGCTGATGAAAAACTCCGGTGCCAACTGGGCCTACATTTCCTTCCCCGGTGGCGGCGAGCGACTGGCTGCGCTGCTCGGCGGCCATGTGCAAATGATGGTGCTCGAGCCGCAGGAAGCGGGGGAACACATCAAGGCGGGCAGCATGCGCGTCATCGCGCAGGTCGCCGAGACACGGCTGTCGGGCTTCCCGAACGTGCCCACGCTCAAGGAAGCGGGATTTGACGTTCCTAACGTGCCTCAGGTGCGCGGCGTGATCGCGCCGCCCGGCATGTCACCCGATGCCGTGGCGTTCTACGAAGACCTGTTCATGCGCGTTTCGCAATCGCCTGCCTGGAAGAAATATCTGGAGGAAAACCAGTTCCAGGACGGCTTCCAGAAAAGCGCCGAGCTGTCGAAGTTCCTCGACCAGTACACCACAATGATGCGCGGCATCCTGAAGGAAGCCGGCGCCAAGCTGGTGCGCTAACCTATGGCTGCCCGGGCGAGCCCCGCTCGTCCGGGAGTGCGGCGTTCAATCAACGCCGGTTCGACAATGCTTTCAGCGCATCACTCTTCCATTTTGATGCCGCTGTCCTTCACGACCTTGGCCCACTTGGTGACCTCGGTTTGCAGCAGCTTCCCGAATACCTCCGGCGCACCGCCCACCGGAGTTAGCCCCAGCGTGGCAAAGCGCTGCTTCACATCGGCGGTGAGCAGCGCCTTGTTGATTTCCGCATTCAGGCGAGCGACGACGGGCACGGGCGCGCCTTTGGCGGTGAGGATGCCGTACCAGGCATCAACCTCAAAACCGGGCAGGGTTTCCCCGACGGTGGGCACATCGGGCGCCAGCGGCGAGCGCTGCGCCGTGGTGGCGGCCAGAATACGCAGCTTGCCGGCACGACCGTTCGGCAGCGACGACGCGGCATTGTTCATCATCGCCTGCACGCGGCCTGCGATCAGATCAGCCGTGGCCGGCGCACCGCCCTTGTAGGGAACATGGTCAAGCTTCAGCCCGGCGGTGTTGGCCAACAACTCCATTGCCATCATCAGCGAACTGCCGTTGCCGGCCGAACCATAGTGCATCTGGCCGGGGCGGGCCTTGGCATAGGCAATAAATTCCGCAGTGGTCTGTACCGGCAGCGAGGGATGCACCACCAGGAAAAAGGGCGCGGAGGACACGTACGCCACGGCGGCAAAATCATTCACCGGGTGATACGGCAGGCTTTTCACGAAATTCGGGTTGATGGCAAGTCCCGCTGAGGCCAGCAGCAGCGCATAACCGTCAGGCGCACTCTTGGCAACAAGGTCAGCGGCGATAATGCCATCGGCGCCGGGCCTGTTCTCGACCACCACATTCTGTCCGATGGTTTCACCAACTTTCTGCCCGACGATACGTGCCTGGGTGTCGTTCGGCCCGCCGGGCTCGAAGCCCACCAGCAGGCGTATCGGCTTGTTCGGAAACGTGGCCTGGGCTGACACACCGGCGGCACCCACACTCAGTAACAGTCCGGCAACCAGTCCAAATGACTTGCGCATCCTCATCTCTCCTTGGGTAGTGTTCTGCTGTCTTGTGACAGCCTTTGCGCAATCCTACCGCGGGCCGTGCCAATATGCACCGGCACGTTGAAAGGGGGCCCGAACGGAGGCCCTTCAATGCAGCAGAGCAACCGGTCATGATGTCCGACTCCGAGTGCGGGGCCGCGAACGATCACGGACGCGAAGACCGGCTTGCGCTCAAGGCCTTCCCGACCTGCTCACCCGGGATGAATGCGCAAAAGAAGCGCTTAACGCAAGCCGCCGGCCTTACCAGCGAAAGCCGCACTCGTACTGTCCGCTGTCCGGATAAAGCGACATTTCCGCGAACAGCACATTGCTGCGCGGCCAGCGCACATCCAGTTGCTGGTTGGGCTGCTGGCGCTTGCGCAGTTCGGCTTCGACACAGCGGTGCGTGGCCGAGCCCTTTTTGCCCCAGGGCGCATCATCCTGCTCGGCACAACCCGAGACATACATGTGCACCAGCGAACTGTCGCGGAATTCATCCATCGACTGTTCCAGCATTGCGAACAACCCATCGGCGTCTTCAGATACCT
>CAMCYY010000017.1 GCA_945885335.1 Bordetella parapertussis | reverse complement strand
GCCCGGCTGAACGGCGCGTTCGTCAATCCACGCCGGTTCCGCAGGCGCCCGCACGAGCCGGCCGGGTCTCCGTTAAACTAGCGGCTCTGCATCGACATAGCGGTCCCCGATTGAAGCCAAAACCCGTCGAACTGCGTCTCTCGCCAGTCGACAACAAGCGCCTCGCGAACCTGTGCGGCGCCCTCGACGAAAACCTGCGGCAGATTGAGGCCGCTCTCAACGTGACCATCACCCGGCGCGGCGACCGCTTTACGCTGCGCGGCGAGCCGCGCCAGGCGGCACGCGGGGCACGCCTGCTCGAGCACTTCTACAGCCTGTCCCAGCGCAGCCTGTCCCTGGACGACGTCCAGCTCGGCCTGGTCGAGTTCGGCCGCGCCAAAGCACCCCGTACAACTGCTGCAGCCAGCGCCCCCGCCGGGGAGGACGATGTCGCCACCGACGAGCCCCCCCTCAGCACACGCCGCGCCGACCTGCGCGGACGCACACCGCGACAACGCGAGTACATCCGCAACGTCCTGGCGCACGACATCACCTTTGCGATCGGCCCGGCCGGCACCGGCAAGACCTATCTTGCCGTGGCCTGTGCCGTCGATGCCCTGGAACGCGATGCGGTGAAGCGCATCGTGCTGGTACGACCTGCGGTGGAGGCCGGCGAGCGCCTGGGCTTCCTGCCGGGGGACCTGGCGCAGAAAATCGATCCCTACCTGCGTCCACTGTATGACGCGCTGTACGACCTGATGGGCGCCGACAAGGTGCAAAAGCTGCTGGAGCGAGGCGCCATCGAACTCGCACCGCTTGCCTACATGCGCGGCCGCACGCTGAACCACGCCTTCATCATCCTCGATGAGGCGCAGAACACCACGCCGGAACAGATGAAAATGTTCCTCACCCGCATGGGTTTCGGCTCCAAGAGTGTGGTGACCGGCGACATCACACAGGTCGACCTGCCACGCGGTGCGAAAAGCGGGCTGGCAGAAGCGCGCCACATCCTGCGTGACTTGCGGGGCATTGCCTTTTCCACCTTCCTGAGCGAAGACGTGGTGCGCCACCCTCTGGTGCAGCGCATCGTCGATGCCTACGAACATGACGACAAAATTGCGCAATGAGCCGCGCAATGACAGGCCCGGGCGCAAGGCGCTCATGCTGACCCTGCAAAACGCCCTGCCAGCGTCAAAGGTCGCCCACCATAAAGTGCCGGTACTGCGCACGATGCGGCGCTGGGCCGGGGCCGCACTGTCCGCGCAAGCGAAGGGCGCGAGCATCACCGTGCGCATCGTCGGCAGCGCCGAAGGCCGGCGGCTGAATCGCGACTGGCGTGATCGCGACTACGCCACGAACGTGCTGAGCTTCGGCTACAGCCTCCCGAACGGCAAAAGCGGTTCACTGCACGGCGACCTTGTTCTGTGCGCACCGGTCGTGGAAAAGGAAGCGCGTGAACAGGCCAAGACCTTGACCGCCCATTACGCCCACATGGTGGTGCACGGCCTGCTCCATTTGCAGGGCTACGATCATGAAGATGATGGCGAGGCCGAGCGCATGGAATGCCGCGAACGGCTTATCCTGAAACGCCTGGGCTACGCCGATCCCTATATGTCAGATGCGGCGTCAGATACGGCGTCCGGCGCGCCCGGCAAGACAACCAAGAAATACAAAGAAACGAATAAATAACCATGGATAACGGCCAGAAACCCTCGCTGCTGGAACGACTCTCCGCGCTGATCATGCGCGAGCCCGAGGATCGCGAACAACTGCTGGAACTGCTGCACTCCGCGCACGAGCGCAACCTGCTCGATGCCGACGCGCTGTCCATGATCGAAGGGGTGCTGCAGGTCTCCGAGATGCGGGTGCGCGACATCATGATTCCACGCTCGCAGATGGATGTCATCGACGTCAACGAAACACCGGATGCCTTCATTCCCCAGATCATCGCCACCGCCCACTCGCGCTTTCCGGTGGTGGACAAGAGCCGTGATGATGTCATCGGCGTGCTGCTAGCCAAGGACCTCTTGCGCTATTACGCCGGCGAAGAGGAATTCAAGGTACGCGACATGCTGCGCCCCGCGGTGTTCGTGCCCGAATCCAAGCCGCTCAATGTGCTGCTGCGCGAATTTCGCGCCAGCCGCAATCACATGGCCATGGTGGTGGACGAATACGGTGGTGTGGCCGGCCTGGTCACGATCGAGGACGTGCTGGAACAGATCGTCGGGGACATCGAGGACGAATACGATTTCGACGAATCCGGGGACAACATCCTGAAGGAAGAATCAGGCGCCTGGCGCGTCAAGGCGCAGACCGAGATCGCCGATTTCAATGAGGCTTTCGGCACCGAATTCTCGAACGAGGATTACGACACCGTGGGCGGCCTCGTGATCGCCCGTTTCGGCCGCCTGCCCAAGCGCGGCGAAGCCATGACCATCGCCCAGTTGCGCTTCCAGGTGCTGCGCGCCGACAGCCGGCGCCTGCATGTGGTGCAGGTGCAGCGCCTGCCGGGCCGGGATTGAATCGCACCTTGACTCGCGTAATTGCGCTGTTGACCGCGCGGCCATTCACGGCCGCCGCACTGGCCGGTGCGGTTGCCGTTGCAGGCTTTGCCCCGCTTGGCGTCTCCCCGCTCGCGATCCTTGCCCTCACTGTCCTGATGCTGCTGTGGCGGCATGCACCCGATCCGCGGCGCGCAGCCTTCATCGGTTTCCTGTTCGGTGTCGCATTTTTCGGTGCCGGCGTGTCCTGGGTCTACGTCAGCCTGCACACCTTCGGCATGATGCCGGCGCCACTTGCGGGGCTGGCCACCGCGCTGTTCTGTGCCTTCCTTGCGCTGTTTCCCGCCGCGGTCGGTTACCTGCAGGCGCGGCTGCGTGCCGGCCCCACGACGACCCTGCTGCTCGCCGTCCCTGCGCTCTGGACACTGTCCGAATGGCTGCGCAGCGTCATCTTCACCGGATTCCCCTGGCTGAGCCTGGGTTATTCGCAAAGCGACACGACGCTCACGGGTTTCGCACCGGTCCTCGGCGTGTTCGGGCTTTCGCTCATCGCGGCCTTTTGCGCCGGCCTGCTCGCCATGGCGATGGATGGCGGACGCCACGCACGCATGGCAGCGACAGCCGGACTGGTCGTCGTGCTGGTCACCGGCTGGGCCCTGCAAGAACATGCCTGGACAACGCCTGCAGGCGCACCGATTCGTATTGCGCTGGCGCAGGGCAATGTGCCGCAGAGCATGAAATTCGAGGCGCACCGCTATGCCGCCACGCTGGAGACCTATCGCAAGCTGATCGCGCAAAGCAATGCGCGCCTGGTGGTGCTGCCGGAGACCGCGATTCCACGCCTGCTCGACCAGGTGGATGGGCGCTACCTCGAGGACCTGCAGGACCTGATGCAGGCGCGCGGCGCCGACCTGCTGCTTGGTGCGCCGCTGCGGGATAGCAGCGGCCGGTACTACAACAGCGTGGTCAGCCTGGGCATCTCACGCACGCAAACCTACAGCAAGGCGCATCTCGTCCCCTTCGGTGAATTCATTCCGCCGGGTTTCAGCTGGATACTTTCCGTGCTGCAGATTCCACTGTCGGATTTCAGCGCCGGTCCGGCGAACCCGCTGCCGATGCGGCTGGGAGACTCGCTGCGCGTGGCGGTCAACATCTGCTACGAAGATGCCTTCGGCACCGAAATCATCCGCCAGTTGCCCGAGGCAACGCTGCTGGCCAACGTCAGCAACGTTGCCTGGTTCGGCGATTCGCTGGCACCCGAGCAGCACCTGCAGATCTCCCGGCTGCGCGCCATGGAAACCGGGCGCTACATGCTGCGCGCCACGAACACCGGTGTCACTGCCATCATCGACGAGCGCGGCCATGTGACGGCGCAGTTGCCGCAATTCACCGAAGGCCTGTTGCAGGGCGACGCACAGCCCTTTGGCGGTGCCACGCCCTTTGTGCGCTTCGGCGACACACTCGTGCTGCTGCTGTGCCTTGCGATGGGCGTTGCGGCAGGCATCCTGAGCCAGATCCGCGCACGGCGGAACACGCCACTCAGCAGCCACTGAGCCCGGCCATCGAGGCCAATCTCCGCTCACTGGCACGGTGAAAGCCAGTAAAATCATGCCTTCGTTTTCAATGTCTTAGAAGCACCCCATGCTGACCTTTCAGGAACTCATCCTCCGCCTGCAGGATTACTGGAACCGTCAGGGCTGCGCCCTGCTCCAGCCCTATGACATGGAAGTCGGCGCGGGCACCTCGCATACCGCCACTTTTCTGCGCTCCATCGGCCCGGAGCCTTGGCGCGCCGCCTACGTGCAGCCCTCGCGCCGCCCAAAGGACGGCCGCTACGGCGAGAACCCGAACCGCATGCAGCACTACTACCAGTACCAGGTGGTACTGAAGCCATCACCGCCCGACATCATCGACCTCTATCTGGGATCACTCGCCGAGATCGGCCTCGACCTGCATAAGAACGACGTGCGCTTTGTCGAAGACAACTGGGAAAACCCCACGCTGGGCGCCTGGGGCCTGGGCTGGGAGGTCTGGTTGAACGGCATGGAAGTCACACAGTTCACCTATTTCCAGCAGGTCGGCGGCATCGACTGCAAACCCATCACTGGCGAAATCACCTATGGCATCGAACGCCTCGCCATGTACCTGCAGGGCGTGGAGAACGTATTCGATCTGAAATGGACTGAAGGGGTAACGTACCGCGACGTCTATTTCCAGAATGAAGTCGAACAGTCGGCCTACAACTTCGAGCACTCCGACGCACCGATGCTGTTCCGGCATTTCACCGACCATGAGGCCGAGGCGAAACGCCTGATGGAAGCGAGGCTCGCGCTACCCGCCTACGAAAAAGTGCTGAAAGCCGCGCACACCTTCAACCTGCTGGATGCGCGCGGTTCGATTTCCGTCACCGAACGCGCCGCCTACATCGGCCGCATCCGCAACCTGGCGCGCAGTGTTTCGCAGTCCTATTTCGAATCGCGCGTACGCGCCGGCTTTCCGATGTGCAAGCCCGGCTCGTTGGAAAAACTCGGCATCGATGTCACCGCGCTCAAGGCGGCGCTGGCTGAAAAGGAGGCGGCATGAACGCCAGCCTTCTGGTCGAACTGTTCACCGAGGAATTGCCGCCGAAGGCGCTCAAACAACTCGGCGATGCCTTCGCCAACGCAATTCAGGACGGCTTGAGCCGCGCAGGCCTGAAGGATCAAGGCGCAACGGGCAGCAAGGTATTCGCGACGCCACGGCGCCTCGCCGTGCTCATCCCCGACGTGAAGCCTCAGGCACTGGATCGCAGCGAATCCAAAAAACTCATGCCGACCAAGGTTGCCTTCGATGCCGATGGCAAGCCAACGCCGGCATTGCTGAAACGCCTTGAGAAGGAAGGCGCTCGAGCAGAAGGCCTGAGCCGCGCAATGGAAGGCAATGCCGAATACGCCTTCCTGAACCAGACCATTCCCGGCGCGACACTGGCTGCGGGATTGCAGATCGCACTGGATGAGGCCATTGCAAAACTGCCCATCCCGAAAGTCATGGGCTATCAGCTCGCCGATGGCACGACGACCGTATCCTTCGTGCGCCCGGCGCATGGACTGCTCGCGCTGCATGGCGCCGATGTGGTCGCAATCAAGGCGCTCGGCCTCGATGCCGGTCGCCTCACACATGGCCACCGCTTCCAGGGCGCAAAAAAAATCGAGCTCGAGAATGCCGATGACTACGCGCAGAAACTCGGCGCCGAAGGCGGCGTCATCGCGGGCTTTGACGCACGTCGCAGCGACATCGAAACGCAATTGCGCGCGAAAGCTGCGGCGCTCGGCACATCACTCGGGCCAGAGCAGGACATCGCCCCACTGCTGGATGAAGTCACCGCGCTGGTGGAAATGCCTACGGTATATGTCGGACAGTTCGAACAGGAATTCCTCGCCGTGCCGCAGGAGTGCCTGATTCTCACCATGCGTGCGAACCAGAAATACTTTCCGCTGTTTGACACTGCGGGAAAGCTGACCAACAAGTTCCTGATCGTCTCGAACATGCGCCTGGACGATGCGACGAACATCATCGAAGGCAACCAGCGCGTGGTGCGGCCGCGCCTCGCCGATGCGCGCTTTTTCTTCGAGACCGACAAGAAGACTGCACTGGAGGAGCGCATTGCGCAGCTCTCCTCCGTCACGTATCACAACAAGCTGGGCAGCCAGGCCGAGCGCATCAAGCGCGTGCACGATCTCGCCGGCCAGATTGCCGAGGCCATGGGGGCCGACGCCCGGCTTGCCAGGCGCGCCGCCTACCTTGCCAAAGCCGACCTGGTCACGAACATGGTGGGCGAGTTCCCGGAACTGCAGGGCACGATGGGGCGCTACTACGCGCTGGCCGACGGCGAAGACCCGCGCATTGCCGATGCCATCGAGCAGCACTACTGGCCGCGATTCGCCGGTGATACATTGCCGACCGGCGATGTTGCCACGGCAGTTGCGCTGGCCGACAAACTCGAAACCCTGGCCGGGCTGTTTGGCATCGGACAACTGCCTACTGGCGACAAGGATCCGTTTGCGTTGCGACGGCATGCATTGGGTGTCATCCGGATATTGATCGAGGGCAGGCTCGTGTTGCCCATCAACACTTTGGTAGATGCCGCGTTCGCCGTGTTCCCTGCCGGAAAGCTGAGCAGCGTACACACCGATCTTCAGGCATTCATTCTGGAACGCCTGCGCGGCTACTTGCGCGATGCCGGCTATACGTCCAACGAGATCGAATCGGTCATGTGCATGAACCCGGTGCGCCTGGATCAGGTGCCGTTGCAACTTGCCGCAGTACGCGCATTCGCAAAGCTCCCCGAAGCAGAAAGCCTGGCCGCAGCGAACAAGCGCGTTGCCAATATCCTCAAACAGGCCGAAGCCAAAGGCGAGAGCTTCGGCAGCGCACAGGCAGCAGACATGAAAGATGCCGCCGAGCGCAGCCTGTTCGACGCGCTGAAAAAAGCTTCAGATCAGGCCACGCCGCTATTCAAAGCCGGCGATTACACCGGCTACCTGCTCGCCTTTGCAGTATTGAAGACACCAGTCGATGCGTTCTTCGAGTCCGTAATGGTGATGGCCGAAGACCCGCTGGTGCGGCAGAACCGCCTTGCGCTGCTGCGCGACCTGCGCGATGAAATGAACCAGGTCGCCGACCTTTCCAAGCTTTCGACCTGATCACAATGATCCTGTGACTTTGTTTAAATAAATGACAAAATCATGAAAATGATCATATTAGACCGTGACGGCGTGATCAACTTCGACAGCGACCAGTACATCAAGTCGCCCGATGAATGGAAGCCGATCCCCGGCAGCCTGGACGCGATTGCGCGCCTGACGCAGAACGGCTGGCGCATCGTGGTAGCCACGAACCAGGCGGGCGTCGGCCGCGGCCTGTTCGACATGGCAGCACTCAACGCCATGCACAACAAGATGCATCGTGCCGTGAACCAGGCCGGCGGTCGCATCGAGGCGGTGTTCTACTGCCCGGACACTGATGCCTCGAAATCCTATTGCCGCAAGCCCAACCCGGGCATGCTGCTCGCAATCGCCGAGCGCTACAACGCGCCGCTGCCCGATACCCCAATGGTTGGCGATTCGCTGCGCGACCTGCAGGCAGCCGATACCGCACACGCCCAACCCATCCTGGTTCTCACCGGCAAGGGCAAAAAAACCCGCGCCGAGGGTGGCTATCCGAAACACACCGTGATCCATCCGGATCTGGCCGCGGTGGCGCAGGCGCTATGTGGATAGTCCTTCGGGCAAGCCACGGGTAGGCGGCGCATGATCTTCCTGCGCTCCTCCCTGTTTGCGCTGGCGCTGGTGATCCTGACCCCGCCGTACGCCATCCTGGCCCTTTGCACCTATCCACTCCCACCGCTTGCGCGCTACCGCATCATCTCCGGGTGGTCGCACCTCGTCATCCTGCTGTCACGCCTCATCCTGGGCATCCGCTATCGCGTCGAAGGCCTGGAGAATCTGCCCGCGCAACCTGCAGTGATCCTCGCCAAGCATCAGTCAGCCTGGGAGACGCTGGCCTTCCAGGTCATCTTTCCGCCGCAGGTGCTGGTACTGAAACGCGAACTGCTGTGGATTCCGTTTTTCGGCTGGGGCCTGGCACTGATGAGTCCCATCGCGATCAACCGCTCGCGCGGCACCAGCGCCCTGAAACGCATGGCAGAAGACGGAAAAAAGCGTCTGGCCCAGGGTTTCTGGATCGCGGTATTCCCCGAAGGCACGCGCATGCCGCCGGGGAAACGCGGCACCTATCATCCGGGCGGTGCGTGGCTGGCGGAGAAAGCCGGCGCAGCCGTGGTGCCGGTGGCGCATAACGCCGGACTGGTCTGGCCGCGTAACGCCTTCCTCAAAAAACCGGGATTGATCACGGTGATCATCGGCAAACCCATCGAAACCGCAGGCCTGAACGCCGGCGCCATCAATGCCCGCGCCGAGGCGTGGATTGAGGAACGCATGGAGACGCTGTGCCCGAAATGAGCGCCGGACTGCGCCTGCCACGCCGGCGCACCACCGCCATCGCCGAAGCACGGCAGCTCGCGCTGGCTGCGAAATCGCTGGATTACCGGCTGGTGCGCGCCCACCGCCGCAGCATTTCCATCCACGTCGGCGCAGGAGGCATCGAAACCCGCGCGCCGGTCTCAGTACCTCTGTCGGAAATCGAAGCCTTCATGCACCAGAAGGCGGACTGGATGCTTGAGCGACTGGCCGAGTTCAGCGACCTGCGCACCTTTGTCTGGGAAGATGGCGCCCTGCTGCCGCTGCTCGGCGATGAAGTACCGCTGGCGGCGGCCCCGGACCACTGCGGCATCGCGCTGCGGGATGGGACTCTCGTCATCGGCAACAGGGATCATCGCGGTCGCGTCACGAAAAAAGACTGGCGCACGCGCGTCATCGCCTGGCTGCGCGACGAGGCATTGATGCATTTCGCCGGCCGCGCCGTCGCCATGGCCAGGCAGCTCGGCGTCGACGCGCCCTCGGTGCATCTGTCCAATGCGAACGGCCGCTGGGGCAGTTGCACCCGGCTGCGCGGCGGCGAAGGCGCGCGCATACGCCTGCACTGGAAACTCTACCTGCTGCCACCGCACCTGATCGACTACGTGGCGGCACACGAACTGGCCCACATCCGCCAGCTCAACCATTCGCCGCGCTTCTGGGCTGAAGTGGCTAAGCTCTACCCGGACTATGCAGCAGCCCGCCGCGAGCTGAACCAGCGCGGCCGGGCATTGCCCATTCTGTAAAAGGAATTCTTCCATGCGCATCCTGCACACCATGCTCCGCGTCGGCGACCTCGAGCGCTCCATCGGCTTCTACACGGCGGTGCTCGGCATGCAGTTGCTGCGCCGGCGCGACTACCCGGATGGCAAGTTCACCCTGGCCTTCGTCGGCTATGGCAGCGAGGAGAATAACGCGGTGATCGAACTCACCCATAACTGGGGCGTGGAGCACTACGACATCGGCACCGCCTACGGCCACATCGCACTGGCCTTTCCGGATGTGGCCCGCGCCTGTGCCATGGTGAAAGAGCACGGCGGCAAGGTGACGCGCGAAGCCGGGCCGATGAAATTCGGCGGCAGCGTCATTGCCTTCGTCGAAGACCCCGACGGCTACAAGATCGAATTCATCGAACGCAAGCCCGGCTAGGCTGCATTCGCCGCATTGGAGATGGCCACGTAGTCGGCCACCGACAGGTTCTCCGGGCGCAGCCCGGCGTCAATGCCCAGTTGCCCCAGCGTCTCCGGTGACACGGCACTGGAGAGCGCATTGCGCAGGGTCTTGCGCCGCTGCGTGAATGCAGCGGTCACCACGGCGGCAAACCGCGCCTCATCCTTTGCAATGCCGCGCGCGCCGCGTTCCGCATCGGACAGCGGTCGCAGCCGCACCACCGCCGAATGCACCTTGGGCGCCGGCTTGAACGCCTCGGGCGGCACGCCGAACAACCGCGTCACCTCGAAACGATATTGCAGCATCACCGATAGCCGTCCGTAGGCGGCCGAAGACGGTGCCGCCGCCATGCGCTCCACCACTTCCTCCTGCAGCATGAAGTGCAGGTCGAGGCAATGCGTGGCATAACTGCCCAGGTGAAACAGGATGGGCGTGGAAATGTTGTAGGGCAGGTTGCCGACCACACGCAATGGCCCGGGCAGGGACCCGAAATCGAATTCAAGCGCATCGCCCTGGTGAATGGTGAGCTTGTCTGCAGGAAAGCGCGTGGCCAGTTCGGCGCACAGGTCGCGATCCACCTCCACGACATCGAGATGATCCAGTCGATCAAGCAGCAGCGCCGTCAGCGCGCCCTGCCCCGGACCGATTTCGACCATGCGCTCACCGGGCTGGGGGGCAATCGCCGCGATGATGTTCGCGATGATGAAGCGGTCAACCAGAAAGTTCTGGCCAAAGCGCTTGCGCGGTCGGTGGCTCAAGCAGCGCCCGCCGTTACGGCGGTGGCCGAAGCCATTTCCGCCGCCATTGTGATCGCAGCCAAAAGGCTGCCGGCATCCGCACCGCCACGGCCGGCCAGGTCCAGCGCCGTGCCGTGATCAACCGATGTGCGGATATACGGCAGTCCCAGCGTGATGTTCACGCCGCCACCGAAGCTTGCGTACTTGAGCACCGGCAGGCCCTGGTCGTGATACATCGCCAGCGCGCAATCGGCCGTTGCCAGGCGCGTCGGGATGAACAGCGTGTCCGCCGGCAGCGGCCCTTCGAGTCGCATGCCTTCGGTACGCAGGCGCTCCAGCACCGGCGTGATGATGTCGATCTCCTCACGGCCCAGATGTCCACCTTCTCCGCTGTGCGGATTCAGGCCGGCCACCAGGATGCGCGGCTCGGCAATGTCGAAACGGCGTGTCAGCTCTGCGGCGAGGATGCGCAGCGTGCGCTCCAGCCCGGCCTGTGTCAGGGCGCGCGGCACATCAGCCAGTGCAAAATGGGTCGTCGCCAGCGCCACGCGCAGACCACCACCGGCCAGCATCATGACCACGCCCGGCGCTTGCGCGCGCGCTTCGAGGAATTCGGTGTGCCCGGTGAACGGAATGCCGGCATCGTTGATCACGCCCTTGTGCACCGGTGCGGTGACCATCGCTGCCCAGTCACCGCCAACACAACCATCGGCAGCAGTCTCCAGCAGCGCGAGCACGTAGCGGGCATTGGCAGAATTCAGCGTGCCGGCAATGCACGCCTCAATGAGCGGCACATGCATCACGTCGAGCACGCCCCGCTGCCGCTCCAAATGTTGCGCCGAACCCGGCTGGTAGTCGCGCACGGTAACGGTGATGCCGAGCTGGTGCGCGCGCTCGGCAAGCAGCGCGCGGTCACCCAGGACGACGATGCGCGCAGGCAGCGATGAGGGCGATTGCGCGGCCAGCGCAACACAGATGTCCGGTCCGATGCCCGCCGGTTCGCCGGAGGTCACCACAATCACCGGCCGGGACTTGATGCTGTCGCGCGCGCTGTCTTGCACGAATGAGCCTCCGCTCAACGCTCTTCCAGACGGTACTCCACATAGGCGCGGTCGCGCAGTTGGCGCACCCATTCCTGGTAGGCCTCATCGCTTTTCTTGTCGCGAAGCACGCGACGCGCCTCCAGGCGCTTGCGATCGGCTGCCATGTCAGCCATGCGACGTTCGGTCACCTGGATGAGGTGCCAGCCGAAAGGGGATTTCACCGGTTCGCTGAGCTCGCCCACCTTGAGCCCACGCATGGCCCGCTCGAATTCGGGCACGGTGTCCCCCGGGTAGATCCAGCCCAGGTCGCCGCCACGCGGCGCCGAGCCGTCATCGGAGTTGAGCTTCGCCAGCTCCGCAAAGTCCACGCCGTTGATGATGCGCTCGCGCAGGTTCGCGAGCTTGCGCTGCGCCTCGGATTCGGACACCAGCTCATTGGTGCGGGTCAGGATATGCCGCACATGGTTCTGCTCGATCAGGAAGGGCGCGCCCGCGCCGCGCTGGTTCGTGAGCTTCAGCAAATGGAAACCTGCCGGGCTTCTCAGTATTTCGCTGATGTCGCCCGGTTTCATTTTCGTCAGCGGATCCACGAACAGGTCAGGCAGCCGGTCACGTGCGCGCCAACCGAGCCCGCCACCGGCCAGCGCCTCGGGCGCATCGGAGAAAGTCGCCGCGACCTGCGAGAACTCGGCACCAGCACGCAGGCGCTTGAGCGCCTCTTCGGCGCGACCGCGCCGCTCCGCGAGCTGACCCGGGGAGGGCTGTTCAGGCACCCGCACCAGGATATGCGACAGCTCGTATTCGGCCGCGTTGTCCTGATCCTTTGATGTTTCCTGTTCCGCCAGAAACAGGTCGATCTCGCTTTCTGAGACCGTAATGCGGCCCTCGACATCCCGGTCTCGCATGCGCGAGAGGAGGATTTCAATACGCAGTTCCTCGCGAAACTTTTTAAACGGGATCCCGTCCCGTTCCAGCGCCTGGCGAAACTGCGTCAGGGTCATGTTGTTGTTCTCGGCAATGCGCATCACGGCAGCATCAACCGCCTGGTCGTCCACGCGCAGGGCGGTTTCCTCGGCATGTTTCAACTGCACCCGCTCAATGATCATGCGATCAAGCACCTGCCTCTGCATTTCGTCGGGTGCCGGCAGCGCGATCTTGCGCGCCTGCAATTCCTGGACGGTACGCTGGATGCGTTCGTTCAATTCGGAACGGGTAATGACCTCGCCACCCACCAGCGCAACGATGCGATCCACCAACAAAGGAAGACGGGCGCCCTGGCCCCAGGCCGGGGCGGCCATGCACATGGCAACCAGCGCCACTGCGGCAAGGCGGGCCGGATGCAGCAGCCTGGTCATGCGAAACAAGATTGTCATTACTGCAATGAAGCGGCCGTTGGCCGCCCCTTAATCGAAGAATTCATGGGTTTGATTGGCCGAGGGTGCCTGGTTCAGGCGCGCATACCCCGGAATGTTGCGCTTCAGTGTTTCCAGCGGATTGGACCCGATGCGCGAGAAGCCGTTCAGTTCCAGCTGCAGGAACATGGTGTTGGTCGTCTGCCCGGTCGCGGTAGCAAAACGCTGGACCACAAAGCGCGTAATCCAGCAATCGCCATTGTATTCCAGTCCACCCAGGGTCTCGATGATGCGGCGGTCCCTGACCGAATAGTTGTAACGGCCGACGCCGTACCAGTTGTCAATGATGGGCCATTGCACCGAAACGTCCACCTGCGAGATCTGGTCGCGCAGGAAGCGATGGGACAGGTTCAGCGCCTTGAACGGGCCGGGCTGGTAACGCGCCGACACCGTGAAGCGCTCATTGCGCGACTCGCGCGGGTTGTACTGCACGGCGGTCTCGGCGGTCCAGTTCTGGCTGACCCGCCCTGACAGCGCCGCCAGCCAGTCCGACGATTTCGCCGCCCGGCGCGTGTCGCCCGGTTTCAGCGTTACTTCCTGATCGCTGTAGTAATAGCGCTGGCCAACGGTCGCCTTGACCGCCTCCTGTCCCGAACCGGGCGCCAGCACCCGTGAGGTCAGCGCCAGCGTCAGCTGGTTGGCGTCATTGATGCGATCCCCGCCGATAAAGCTGTTTTCGGAAAATATCTGCGCGTAATTGAAGTCGCCCACCGCGGTGTCGAACAGTGGAATCTGGTCCTGGTTGCGGTAGGGTGCGCGCAGGTAATAGGCCCGCGGCTCCAGTGTCTGGGTGAAGGCCTTGCCGCCAAAACGGGTTTCGCGCTCGAACACCAGGCCCGAATCCACGCTGAGGATGGGAACAGCGCGGTCGATGCTCTGCAGCGTCCCCGGCGCGGCGCGCTCCAGCGAATACTTCGTCGAATGCAGGCCGATCTTCGGTGTGAGGAACCCGCCAGAGGAAATCAGCGGCAGGCTCACACTGGGATAGGCGGTGAAGCGCCTGCCCACCACCAGCGTCGGGTGGGTAAAGTCCACGTACTCGCCCTTCATGGCGAAATCCAGGCCATTCAGGTCCTGGCGAATCGCGTCCAAGGTCACCTGCGGTGCGCGCGAATACGGCGTCACAACCGGATTGCTCGGATCCTGCAGTGTCTGGAAGCGCTGCACCTTGCCGGTGACGCCGTAGGTCCCGCTGCCCCACCAGGTCCCGGTGTAGCCGAAAAAACCCTCGCGCAGCAAATGGGTCTGCGCCGTCAGGTTGAGCCGGCTGGAAAGGTCGCGGAAATAACCGTCATCGCTGACCTTGCTGATGCTCATGCCGCCCAGCAGATGGCCGCCCATGAATTCGCGGTTGTAGCTGTGGTTGAACGTCAGCGCCGAGCGATGCGTGCCGACCACCTTGTCATTGGGCAATTCCTCAAAACGCAGATCGCCCGCGAAGGTTGGCTCAAGGTAGCGGAACTGGCCGTTGATCTGCGTGCCGCGTTTTTCCATGGCACGCGCCGTTAGCGTGAAGTCCATGTTCGGGGCGATATTGAAATAGTAGGGAATCGTGATTTCGGCGCCGCCCTGGCTGGTACTGCCGATGCCGGGTAGAAGAAGCCCGGTCTTGCGCTCATTGTTCAGCGAAAACGAGAGCCAGGGCGTGTACAGAATGGGCACGTCCAGGAAGTAGATTGCGGCATTCCGCGCCGTGCCCACTTCACGGTTCATGTCGAGCTGCATTTCGCCGGCCCTGGCGTACCAGCCCGGCTCACCGGGTTTGCAGGTCGTGAAGGTGGCGCCCTTGAGGAGGTAACGCGCCTCGCCCTGGAATTCGATCAGCTCGGCATGGCCGCGCCCCTCGACCGGCGTCTGGCCTGGCGGAAGATTCACGATCTTGCGCGGTGACAGCACGTAGTCCGGCTGCTGGAATTCTCCGGTGCCGTTGCTGGTCCGGTAGCGCAGCGACGGGCCGCGGATCACATCACCATCGCGCTCGATGCGCACATTGCCACGCGCCCGGACTTCTTCGGTGTCGCTGTCGTAGTGCAGCCAGTCCGCGCCAATCAACACCTTGCCACGGCGGATTTCAGCGTTGCCGCTGGCCGTGACATCCTTTTCCGTCGTGCCTTCGATGCGATCTGCCGTGACATAGGACGGCAGCCGCAGGCCGCCGCCCGCATTGGGCGACACAGCGGGCGTGGCTGCAGGCGTATCGGCACCACGGCTGATCGCCGGATAAAAGGCTGTCGCGTGCGACAGGCACAAGGCTGTCGCCAGCGCCGCAGGGCGCAAACGTATATGCATGAGATGGTGCTGAAGAAAGGAAATTGGAATTATGGGGTCGAAGCCGGGTGCTAAAATCGCACAATTCAGGGGTCATGGCAATCCAAACAGGAAAAAACGGCGCTCAAACGCCGGATAAACAAGGCGCGCAGCAGGCATTGCCAACAATGCGCAGCACGCGATTGGATGCATGGCTTGCCGGCGCGCTCGGGCACACGGCCTGGGCGCTTGCGCCGGCCTCTAGCGACGCCAGTTTCAGGCGTTATTTCCGCGTCACGATGCAGGATCGGCCCGGCCCGGCCAACGCTACGCTCATCGTCATGGATGCGCCGCCGGACAAGGAAGACTGCCGACCCTTTGTGCAGGTGGCGCGCCTCTTTGCCGATGCCGGCGTGAATGTGCCCCGCATCCTGGCCGAGGACTTCGCGCAGGGCTTCCTGCTGCTGTCCGATCTGGGCAACACCACCTACCTGTCAGCATTGCAAGCCGGCGATGGCACCGACGCCGATCGCCTGTACCGCGACGCCCTCACCACACTGATCCAGATCCAGCGCGCCAGCACCGAAAACGTTCTGCCCGAATACGACCGCGCCCTGCTGGAGCGCGAATTGATGCTGTTTCCGGACTGGTATGTGGCCAAACAGCGGGGCATCACGCTGTCAGTGCCACAACAGGAATCCCTGCGCACGGCGTTTGAGCGCATCCTGGCGAACAACCTGGCCCAGCCGCGGGTGTTCGTGCACCGCGACTACCACTCGCGCAACCTGATGGTAAGCACGCCAAACCCCGGCGTGCTCGACTTCCAGGATGCCGTGTACGGCCCCATCACCTACGACCTGAGTTCGCTCCTGCGCGATGCCTACATTGCCTGGACCGAGGAACAGGTGATCGACTGGTGCGCACGCTACTGGGAAGGGGCGCGCAAGGCCGGGCTGCCGGTACCGCCTGATTTCGGCGACTTCTACCGCGATTTCGAATGGATGGGCGCCCAGCGCCAGCTGAAAGTGCTCGGCATCTTCGCCCGGCTGTGCCATCGCGACGGCAAGGACGCCTATCTCAAGGACCAGCCGCTGGTGATGTCCTATCTGAGCAAGACCTGCGCGCGTTACCAGGAGCTCTGGCCACTGGCCAGATTGCTGGACCAGATCGACCCCGTCGACAAGAAATCCGGCCTGACCTTCTAGATAGAACGCAGAACACCATGAAAGCCATGATCCTCGCGGCAGGACGCGGTGAACGCATGCGCCCGCTCACCGACCGCCTGCCCAAGCCCCTGCTCGTGGTGCGCGGCCAACCAATGATCGAACGCATCATCATTGCGCTGGCCGCAGCGGGCATCCGCGACCTGGTGATCAACCACGCGCATCTGGGCGCCCTGATTGAATCCGCACTCGGTGACGGCTCACGCTTTGGCGTGCGCATCGCCTATTCACCCGAGGGCGAAGCCTTGGAAACCGCAGGCGGCATCGCCAAGGCGCTGCCACTGCTGGGCAATGCGCCCTTTCTCGTGGTCAATGGCGATCTGCTGTGCGATTTCGATTTTTTCCGCCTCAACGGCAAGGTCCTCGATAAAAACCTCGCCCATCTGGTTCTGGTGTCCAATCCACCGCAGCATCCCAATGGCGATTTCGCGCTGGAAGGCGACCGGCTCGCCGCGCGCGGCGATGCCGGCCATATGCATACCTTCTCCGGCATCGGCCTGTATCAGCCCGAACTGTTCTCAGGCATCACTGCGGGACAGAAAGCCCCACTCGCCCCCCTGCTGCGCGCCGCCATGGCCGCCGGGCGCGTCAGCGGCGAACTGCATCGCGGACAGTGGCACGATGTCGGAACGCCGGAGCGATGGGCCGAGCTGAACGCCCAAACCTAAGACCCGTCCATCCCGCGCCACCACCTGAAAATGGCACAATGGCGGCATCATGAATGCCCCCCTGAAGCATCTTTCCGCCTTTACACTGCGCCGCGCCGAACTGGCAAAACGCATGGGCCGTGGCGTGGCCATCATTCCCACTGCGCCCGAACGCATACGCAATCGCGACAGCGACTATCTGTATCGCTACGACAGCTACTTCTATTACCTCACGGGCTTCCAGGAACCCGAGGCCCTGCTGGTGCAGATTGCAGGCGATGCATCTGGCTCTCCTTCGCGATCCATCCTGTTCTGCCGCGACAAGAATGTGGAACGCGAGTTGTGGGAAGGCTTCCGATACGGCCCCGAAGCTGCGAAAGAACGTTTCGGCATCGATGAAGCACATTCCTTCGCCGATCTGGATCAATTGCTGCCAAAACTGCTCGCTGACCAGCCTGCGCTGTTCTATGCGCCGGGTGCCGACACCGAATGGGATGCGCGCATCATCGGCTGGTTGAACCGCGTGCGCGAACAGGCGCGCGCCGGCATCGCCGCGCCAACCGAAATCCGCGACATCCGCACGCTGCTGGACGACATGCGACTGCGGAAAGACTGCAGCGAGATCGACACCATGCGCCTGGCCGCCGACATTTCTGCCGGCGCCCATATCCGCGCCATGCGCGCCACAAAACCTGGCGGCATGGAATACGAGGTCGAAGCGGAACTGCTGTATGAATTCCGGCGCCGCGGCGCGCAATTCCCGGCCTACTGGCCCATCGTTGCGGGCGGCGCGAATGCCTGCGTGCTGCATTACCGCGAAAACGACAAGCGCATGAACGATGGTGACTTGTTATTGGTGGACGCCGGCTGTGAACTGGACGGCTATGCATCCGATGTAACACGCACCTGGCCGGTGAACGGCAAATTCACGACGCCACAGCGCGAAATCTATGAACTGGTGCTGGCAGCCCAGGCCGAAGCCTTGAAGGCCACCGCTCCGGGGGCGCACTGGAACCAGCCGCATGAGGCGGCGGTGCAGGTGCTGGCCGAGGGCTTCGTCAAACTCGGTCTGTGCGAAGGCCCGGTCGAACGCGTGCTCGAAACCGAGGACTACCGGCGCTTCTACATGCACCGCACCGGTCACTGGCTGGGCCTGGATGTGCATGATGCCGGCGAATACAAGCTGAACGGCGCATGGCGCCTGCTGGAGCCGGGCATGATGCTCACTGTGGAACCCGGCTGCTACATCCGTCCGGCGGAAAATGTACCTGAGCGCTACTGGAATATCGGCATACGCATCGAGGACGATGTGCTGGTGACGCCGAAGGGTTGCGACGTCATCACCCACGCCACACCCAAGACTGTTGCCGAGATTGAAGCCATCGTCGGAAAAGTCATTGGCCATTGATGCAATGAGCACGGATGTCGATATCGTCATTGCCGGCGGCGGCCCGGTCGGCGCCGTACTGGCGCATGCACTGGCGCCGGTGGCAGGGTCATTGCGCATCCTGCAGGTGGGCGAAGTACCACCTGGCGACGATCGGCCAATCGCCCTGTCCTGGGGCAGCCGCCTCATCCTTGAACGCCTGGGCCTGTGGACCGGATTGCCCACTACACCGATACGCCAGGTGCACGTCTCGCAACGCGGCGGCTTTGGACGCACGCTGATCCAGGCCGAAGACCATGGCGTCGACGCCCTGGGCTATGTCGTCAGCCATCGCGAACTGGTCGCCGCCCTGCCGCGGCAGCAGGTCGTGCCCACACGCAAGGGCCTGGTGCGCGAATGGACCGCTGGCTCCAACAATGCCAACAATGCCGGCGGTGAGGACCACATCACCATCAGCATCGACGGCGAAACACTGCGTACACGCCTGCTCATCCTCGCTGACGGGGCGCACGGTCGTGATCGCACACTCGACAAAATGCCTCTGGCAGGCCACGAAAAGGTCAAAGCCTACGATCAGAGCGCCGTGGTCTGCGAAGTCATGTCCGAACACCCGCATCGCAACATGGCCTGGGAACGCTTCACACCCGAAGGCCCGATTGCGCTGCTGCCTTTTCGCGATCGCCACGGCCTGGTATGGACTTCACGCACTGAAACCGCGGAAAAGCTCATGGCACTGGATGAGAACGCGTTTGTTTCCGAACTGCAGGCCGCTTTCGGACGTCGTCTTGGCAACTTCCGCAACATTGGCACCCGCGGCGTCTTTCCGCTGACGCTGCGTGTTCGCAAGGCTGCGGCGCAGCCCCACCTCGTCACCATAGGCAGTGCCGCGCAAACATTGCATCCAGTCGCTGGACAAGGCCTGAATCTCGCGTTGCGCGACGTGTGGGAGCTAGCGCAGCAGATTACTGACAGTGCCGACGCCCATCCGGACAATCCATCTGCGGAAATTGGCAGCACTGCATTCACGCAGCGCTATGCCAAGGCCCGCAGCCTGGACCGCAATGTCATGGTGCGCATCACCGACGGCATGATCGGCGCCTTCGGTGTGCAATTGCCATTCGCATCGGTCTTGCGCGGCGCAGGCCTCGCATTCTTCGACAGCGTACCCCCGGCACGCCGCCTGCTTTCACGCCGCATGATGTTCGGCGCCCGCGCGCTGCCATAGACAAGGCGCTGCTGCAACGAAAAACAGACGCATACACTGCGTTGCACATTTCATGAAAGCCGCCTAGCACCGCTCGATTCACCCGTCAACTTTATGTCCAGTGCAGTGCGTATAAATCACGCCGGTGCGGCATTTCAATCGCATGGTGATTAGGTATAGAATTGCTCCCCCCGCTGTCCCCAATAACTTTCATTCCATTTCGGTTCATGCAAATCGGTACACACGTACTGCGCAACAATCTATTTGTCGCGCCCATGGCCGGAGTCACCGACCGCCCCTTCCGACAACTGTGCAAACAGTTCGGCGCGGGGCTTGCGGTCTCGGAAATGGTTGCATCGAATTCATTGCTCTGGGGCAGCGAGAAGACACGCCGTCGCGCCAACCACGATGGCGAACCCGACCCGATCTCGGTACAGATTGCAGGCGCCGATCCGCAGATGATGGCCGACGCCGCGCGCTACAACGTCGATGAAGGCGCGCAGATCATCGACATCAACATGGGCTGCCCCGCCAAGAAGGTCTGCAACGTGCAGGCCGGTTCTGCGCTGTTAAAGAACGAACCACTGGTAGGGCACATCCTCGAAGCCGTGGTCCGGGCCGTGAATGTGCCGGTCACGCTGAAGTTCCGCACCGGCTGGGACCGCCAGAACAAGAACGCCCTCATCGTGGCGAAAATCGCCGCCGATGCCGGCATACAACTGCTGTCCATCCATGGCCGCACCCGGGCCTGCGGCTACAGCGGACACGCCGAATACGACACCATCCGCGAAGTGAAGGCGGCCACCCGCCTGCCGGTGATCGCCAATGGCGACATTCTCACCCCCGAGGACGCGAAACACGTCCTCGACTACACCGGCGCCGACGGCGTCATGATCGGGCGCGCCGCACAGGGCCGTCCCTGGATCTTCCGCGAAATCGAGCACTTCCTCGCCAATGGCGAGACGCTGCCACCGCCGCTGGTGTCCGAAATACACACGGTGATGATTGCGCACCTGCATGACCTGCACTCGTTCTACGGCATCGAGCGGGGCGTGAAGATCGCGCGCAAACACATATCGTGGTACACGAAGGGGCTCACCGGTTCGGCGAGCTTCCGCCATCGCATGAACACGCTGGCGACCTGCGGCGAGCAACTCGAAGCGATCAACCGCTTCTTCGAGGAACTCGCGACAGGCGACCGGCGGCTGCGCTACGTGGAGGAAACGGAGATGATGGAGTTGGCCGCATGACCGCAACAAGACAGACAAACGAAATCGCCGACTGCGTAAAGCGGTCGCTGGAAAAATACTTCAAGGACCTCGACGGCGAAAAGCCGCGTTCCGTCTACGACATGGTCATCCGCAATGTGGAGCGTCCGCTGCTCGAGGCCATCCTCAACCACGCCGAGGGCAACCAGACCATTGCCGCCGAAATGCTGGGCATCAACCGCAATACCCTGCGCAAGAAGATGCTGATGCTGAAGATCAAGTTGTAAGCAGATGGCCGCCCCCATCCGCCAGGCGCTGATCAGCGTCTCAGACAAAACCGGCCTGGTCGAACTGGCCCAGGGCCTTGCCAAACGCAACATCCGCATCCTTTCCACCGGCGGCACCGCCAAACTGCTGGCCGACAAGGGCATTCCCGTCACCGAAGTCGCCGATCACACCGGCTTCCCGGAAATGCTGGACGGCCGAGTCAAGACCCTGCACCCGAAAATCCACGGCGGCCTCCTGGCACGCCGCGACCTGCCGGCGCACATGGCGGCCATCGAGCAGCACGGCATCAGCACCATCGACCTCTTGGTGGTGAACCTGTATCCCTTCGAAGCAACGGTAGCCAAGCCGGACTGCACGCTGGAGGACGCCATCGAGAACATCGACATCGGCGGCCCGGCCATGGTGCGTTCGGCCGCGAAGAACTGGAAGGGCGTGGCGGTGCTGACCGACCCGTCGCAATACGCCGATGTACTGACCGAAATCGAAAAAGACGGCACGGTAAGCGAGACGACGCGTTTCGCCCTGGCGGTGGCAGCGTTCAACCGCATCTCCAATTACGACGGCGCGATCAGCGACTACCTGTCCGCGCTGCAGCCCGACGGCACCAAGAGCGAGTTTCCCGGCCAGTCGAATGGCCGTTTCGTGAAACTGCAGGACCTGCGCTACGGCGAGAACCCGCACCAGAGCGCCGCCTTCTATCGCGACCTGTACCCCGCCCCCGGCACGCTCGCCATGGCGCGCCAGATCCAGGGCAAGGAACTGTCCTACAACAACATCGCCGATGCCGATGCGGCCTGGGAATGCGTCAAGACCTTTGATGACATGGCCGGGCAGACGGCCTGCGTCATCGTCAAGCACGCCAATCCCTGCGGCGTGGCCCTCGGGGCGAATCCGCTCGAAGCCTACAAGAAGGCCTTGTCGACCGATCCGACCTCGGCCTTTGGCGGCATCATCGCCTTCAACCGTCCGCTGGATGCGGCGGCAGCCGAAGCCGTATCAAAGCAATTCGTTGAAGTCGTGATGGCCCCGAAAATCGACGACGCCGCACTCAAAGTGCTCGCCGCCAAGGCCAATGTGCGCGTGCTGGAAATTGCGCCCGGTGCTGATGGTAAAAACGGACGCAACAGCCACGACGTGAAACGTGTCGGCTCGGGCCTGCTGATCCAGACTGCAGACAACCACGTCATCACCCGCGCCAACCTGAAGATCGTCACCAAGGTGCAGCCCACCGCGGCACAATTGAGCGATCTGCTGTTTGCCTGGCGCGTTGGCAAGTACGTCAAATCCAATGCCATCGTGTTCTGCAAGGACGGCATGACCATGGGCGTGGGCGCCGGTCAGATGAGCCGCCTGGACTCAGCGCGCATCGCCAGCATCAAGGCCCAGGCCGCCGGTTTGACGTTGAAGGACACCGTCGTGGCCTCTGATGCCTTCTTCCCCTTCCGTGACGGACTGGACGTGGTCATCGATGCCGGCGCAACCGCGGTCATCCAGCCTGGCGGCAGCATGCGCGATGATGAAGTGATTGCCGCCGCCGACCAGCGTGGCATCGCCATGGTGTTCTCCGGCGTGCGCCATTTCCGCCACTGAGTCTTCCGGGGTCAGCGCATGAAATTACTGGTCATCGGCAACGGCGGACGTGAACATGCCATCGCCTGGCGCCTGACGCAAAACCCGCGCGTGCAGAAGGTGTATGTGGCCCCGGGCAATGCCGGCACCGCGCTGGAGTCCGGCCTGGAGAACATCGCCATCGCCGGCAATGCCGCGCTGGTCGAGTTCGCCAAGAAGGAAAACATCCACCTCACCGTCGTTGGCCCCGAAGCCCCGCTCGCCGAAGGCGTGGTTGATGCCTTTCGCGCCGCCGGTCTGCGCATTTTCGGGCCGACCCAGGCCTGCGCGCAGCTGGAGAGCTCCAAGGAGTTCGCCAAGGAGTTCATGCAGCGCCACCGCATTCCCACCGCCGCCTTCGGCAGCTTCACGAATCCGACCGAAGCACACGCCTACATCGACCGGCAGGGCGCGCCCATTGTGGTGAAGGCCGACGGCCTCGCCGCAGGCAAGGGCGTGGTCGTGGCCATGACCGCCGCTGAAGCCCATGATGCCGTGGATAAATTTCTCGTCGATCACACCATGGGCGCCGCCGGCAACCGCGTCGTGATCGAGGAATTCCTCGATGGCGAGGAAGCCAGCTTCATCGTCATGGCAGACGGCCGCCACGTGCTGCCCATGGCGACCAGCCAGGACCACAAGCGCCTCGGTGACGGCGACATCGGTCCGAATACCGGCGGCATGGGCGCGTACTCGCCGGCACCGGTGGTCACGCCCGAGTTGCATGCGCGCGTGGTGCGCGAAGTAATCCAGCCCGTCATCACCGGCATGATTGCCGAAGGCCATCTCTACACCGGCTTCCTGTACGCCGGCCTGATGATCGACAAAGCCGGCAACCCGAAGGTGCTGGAATTCAACTGCCGCCTCGGCGATCCGGAAACGCAGCCCATCCTGCTGCGCCTGAAAAGCGACCTGCTCGAACTCGTGGAACAGGCACTCGACGGCAAGCTCGACACTGCAGAAGCCGACTGGGACCGCCGCACCGCGCTTGGCGTGGTGATGGCCGCACATGGTTATCCCGAATCGCCGCGCAAGGGTGATGCCATTACCGGAATTCCGGCCGAGACTGAAGACTGCAAGGTGTTCCATGCCGGCTCTACGCTGGAAGGCAGGCAGGCACTGACTTCCGGTGGCCGCGTGCTGTGTGTCACCGGCCTCGGTGACTCTGTGAAGATGGCACAACGACGCGCCTATCAGGCCGTCGATGAAATCCGTTTCGATGGCATGCAGTTCCGCCACGACATTGGCTATCGCGCGATTGCTGCGGCCACCAGCGGTCGCCCCGATCCTGCCAAGAAGTCCTGAACCCTCTCCAGTTGCGGCCGCGATGAGCGTTGCCAATGTCTCCGCAGTAATAAACTGGCTCGCCGGGCTGCAGGACCGCATCGTCGCGGAACTGGAGCATCTGGATGGCGGCACGTTCCAATCTGATGCCTGGGAGAAAGAAGCTGGCGCCACATTGGGTGGCGGTGGCAGGCTGCGCATCCTCGAAGACAGTAAAGTGTTCGAGCGTGCCGGTGTGGCTTTCTCGCACGTCAACGGCTCGAAACTTCCGCCGTCGGCCACCGCCGCCCGCCCCGAACTCGCCGGGCGCGGCTTCGAGGCGCTGGGCGTGTCGCTGGTGCTGCATCCACGCAATCCCTACGTACCCACCGTCCACATGAATGTGCGCTGTTTCATCGCCAGTGCCAAAGGGGAAGAGCCGATCTGGTGGTTCGGTGGCGGCATGGACCTTACGCCCTACTATGGGTTCGACGAAGACTGCCGCCACTTCCACGCCACCTGCAAGGCCTCGCTCACGCCCTTTGGCGCCGACCGGCATCCAAAGTACAAACAATGGTGCGACGAATACTTTTTCCTGAAGCACCGCAACGAACCACGCGGCATTGGCGGCATTTTTTTTGACGACGTGTCACAACCCGACTTCGGTACCTGCTTCGCGCTGATGCAAAGCGTAGGTGATCATTTCCTGCCGGCCTATGCGCCCATCGTCGAACGCCGCCGCGACACCGCCTATGGTGAGCGCGAACGCGACTTCCAGGCCTATCGCCGCGGGCGTTATGTGGAATTCAACCTGGTATTTGATCGCGGCACGCTGTTCGGCCTGCAATCAGGCGGGCGTACCGAGTCGATACTGATGTCGATGCCACCGAGTGTGAAGTGGCGCTACGACTGGAAGCCCGTGGCGGGAAGCCCGGAGGCGGCGTTGTACGAGAACTATCTCAGGGCAAGGGACTGGGTTTAGCGTCGTCGCGAAATCCCCCCTGCCCCCCCTGTGACAAGGGGGG
>CAMCYY010000016.1 GCA_945885335.1 Bordetella parapertussis | reverse complement strand
AGGCGGCAATCACCTCTGAGAACGTTGCGTTCGAGCCCGGCTGTCCCGGCCCCTGGTGGTTGTACAAACCGTTGATGGCGCGCACTGTCAGCCGCAGGACAAAATCGGCTGAATGCCCGGATTCGATCATGGCAAATATCGCCTGGGGCGAGATCGGGCGCAACTGACTGGTCATGTACCGATCTCCGGTGACCGGCACATATGAAATGGTCGGCTTGTCGGCATAGGTACCGGTGGCACCGAAAGTCCTGTTGGTATCGAGCGGCGACCCGGGAAAGAGATTAGAGGAAAGTGAAATCTCACCAGCCAGCTCGTACGAACTGATCACCGACGATACTTCGAGAAACACCGGCGTATCCAGATAGCGCATCTTGACGATGTTCAGCAACGCCTGTTCTTTCCATGAAGTGCCAATGGCATTCGCGTAACCAAGGCGGTCGCGTTGCACGCTGCCTGCTCCCATGGACTGGCAACCCGCCACAAGAAATGCAGCGCAAATCGCCAGCGCAAATCGTGACCACCCGTTCATCTGCCCCCCCTGTCTTTGCCCGCCGACAACCGGCATGCGCCCCGGCCGGCTTCTCCAACCATAACAATGCCCGTCACAGCAACGCCTCCGGTGCAAGCGCACCAAACAGCGATGCCAGAATCCGGCGCCACCAGCTTGCCAGCGGTTCGCTGTCATAAACGACATCAGCCTGCCCTTCGCGTATTGTCCAGGCCAGCGGCGATGTGACGTCTCCGGCCACGGCAAGGCTGACACGATACGAGCGCTCCGCCGATACCGAATCGTCAAACAACTCACCCAACTGTTTTCCCAGAGACTCGCTCTCGACCAGCACGCCGACTTCGGTATTCGATTCGCGTGACCGCGGATCGAGATTCATCGAACCGATCAGCACCCATTTGCGATCCACCACGATGGCCTTGGCATGCAGGTTGGCGCCCGAGGACAGGCCGCGGCGCGCCGTCGCGGATTCCGCCGCCGTAGGCCGGCGCTCGTGCACTTCCACGCCACCAGCCAGCAGTTGCGGCCGGTGGCGCGGACAGCGGCCGCCCCAGATGGGTCTGTTCCGGGTGCTCGATGGCACGGGACAGCGGCCGGGGAACATCGACCAGCACCGCCGAGCATCCGTAGAACACTGAACAAGCGGCTGCGACAGACAGCCAACCCGCAACGCGGCGTAGCCGGGCGGCTGCGCATCGAAGAAGCAGGCATGGGGACTTGAGGGCGTCCGACAAATTTCCGGCCTGGGCCCACGGCATCATCGCAGCATCCTATTGACCAGTGCCAGCCGGCACCTTGACCGGGATGAACCGGTAACGCCAATCCAAAAAAAAGAAAGGCGGGAAAACCCGCCTTCAATTTCACAGAGGAGAAAATCAAACACCCCGGCATCGCCGGGGCTCACCTCGCCCGGTTACTTGGGCGCAGTCTTGTTGCCCACGCCGGCACCGCTGCCGTCCCTGGGGCCGGTTCCCTTGCCTGCCGCTGGCGCCTTGGCGCCTGCACCGCCACCACTGCCATCCTTTTTCATCTCGGCAATGCCAGCCTTGCTGCCGTCCTGGGGCCCGATTCCTGCGGCATTGCCGGGTGCGCCGGCAGCGCCCTTGTTGGCAGCCGCTGCAGGACCGGTTCCATCTTTCTTCTGTGCGGCGACGCCGGCCTTGCTTCCGTCCCTAGGCCCTGCACCCGTACCCTGGCCGGCTGCCGGCGCGGCAGCATTGCCCGTGCCCCCGCCCGTTCCGTCCCGCTTCTGAACCTGCGCCAGCGCCACCGGGCTGGCGGCCACCGCGGCAAAAACAGCAGCAATCGTCAACGACGTGTACTTGTTCATTGCACTTCTCCTTTGGAGTTGACCGCTTGATTGCAGTTTCAACTAAACGTGCCGGAAGGAGAGAGTGTCGACGTCCGGCGGGCAGACGCACTTGATGTAGATCAAGTCAACCGCAGGAACTGAACCACGATGAACCACGAACGGACTGTCATCCGGCAGCGGCCACCGAGGTTAATTCCTGGCGTGGGCCATGACCTGGCCGTGCTCGCGGATCGAATGAAAGCCCACGTCGGGCCAGCGCTCGGTAACGAGTTGCAGGTTGACGCGGTTCGGCGCGAGATAGACCGGGTTGTCGTCGATGTCGCGCGCCATGCGCGCCGCTTCCTGGTTCTCGAAGCGCCGGCGCGTTGAGTCATCCGGAAAGGTCAGCCAGCGCGCCGCAAAGAGGTTCGCGTTGTCGTACAGGGCATCGACCTTGTATTCGCTTTGCAGGCGATGCGCGACGATTTCGAACTGCAGCGGGCCGACCGCGCCGAGCAGCAGATTGCCGGTACCGGCATCGAAAACCTGCACCGCGCCCTCTTCCCCCAGCTCCTTCAGACCCTTCTGCAGTTGCTTGGCCTTGAACGGATCACGCGGCCGCGCCAGGTTGAACAGCTCGGGCGCGAAGTACGGAATCCCCTTGAAGCGCAGCACCTCGCCTTCGGTGAGCGTGTCACCGATCTGCAGCTGGCCGTGGTTGTGGATGCCGATGATGTCACCGGCCACCGCGTCTTCGCTGGCCACACGCTCGTTCGCCATGAAGGTGATGGCATTGCCCAGTTTCATTTCGCGGCCGTCGCGCACATGGTGCACCTTGATGCCCGGGCTGTAGCGGCCCGAGCACACACGCATGAAGGCAATGCGGTCGCGATGGCGCGGGTCCATGTTGGCCTGGATCTTGAACACAAAACCGGTGAAGGGGGCTTCGGCCGCCTGCACCATGCGTGTTCCATCCTCTTTAGTCGCTTCCCGTGGCTGCGGCGGCGGCGCCCACTCCACCAGGGCCTGCAGGATTTCCTGCACACCGAAGTTGTTGATCCCCGAGCCGAAGAACACCGGTGACTGCGTGCCGGCCAGAAAGCGCGCCAGGTCCAGCGGCGGGCTGGCGCCACGCACCAGTTCGACGTCGTCGCGCAAGGTTTTTATTTCATCGGGAAACAGTTCGTCAAGGCGCGGATTGTCCAGGCCCTGGATCAGCTCGCTTTCGCCACCGCGCTTTTCCTCGCCGGGCGTGAAGCGCATCAGCCGGTCGGTCAGGAGGTGCAGCACACCGCGAAAGGCCTTGCCCATGCCGATCGGCCAGGTCACCGGTGCGCAATCGAATTTCAGCACCGATTCGATTTCCTCGAGGATCTCGACCGGCGCGCGCACTTCACGGTCCATCTTGTTGACGAAGGTGATAATGGGCGTGTTGCGCAGGCGGCAGACTTCCAGCAGCTTGATGGTCTGCGCTTCGACACCCTTGGCCGCATCGATCACCATCACCGCCGCGTCCACCGCGGTCAGCACGCGATAAGTGTCCTCGGAGAAATCCTCGTGGCCGGGGGTATCGAGCAGGTTGATGGTCTGGCCGGCGTATTCAAACTGCATCACCGAGCTGGTCACCGAAATGCCGCGCTGCTTTTCCACTTCCATCCAGTCGGAGGTGGCATGGCGTGAGCTCTTCCTCGCCTTCACCGTGCCCGCCATCTGGATCGCGCCGCCGAACAACAGCAGCTTTTCGGTCAGTGTCGTCTTGCCGGCATCCGGGTGCGAAATGATGGCGAAGGTGCGCCGCTTCGCGACATCGCGCAGCAGGTCGGGGGGAAAGGACGGGTTTTGAGCAGGTGTATTCATGATGGGCAAAACAAAAACCGCCGGCTGCGCGAACGGGCAGCGACAGGCGGTTGCATGGGCAAAATTATACCAGTGCGGCCTCGAAGCGAGCCCATGTGTCGTCTGGCAGCGACGAATGCGGGATAAATGTAACAAATGCAGCACGAATGCCGCGATTTCGAGTGGAAAACCTTGCCCGCACAGGATGCAATCCGTATTCTGCGGACCGGAACCAAGCGTTCACCTGCGCTGTCTTAACTGACGGCAACCCACCTCAACTTTCCCGTTTTTCTTTCCCGTTTTTTTGATCGCACCCAAATGTTCAGCAAAACCTTAGCGTCTTTTGTTTTCGCCCTTGCCCTTTTTGCACAGGCATTCAATGCCACCGCCCAGGCCACCCTGGATATGGGCCCTGATGAACTGGTGCGTAAAGTCACCGCCGACATGATCGAGTCAGTCCGGAAGGACAAGCAGCTCCAGGCCGGAGACCGCAAGAAGGCATTGGCGCTGGCAGAGGAAAAAATCCTGCCGCTGATCGACTTTGAGGAAGCAACGCGCTTGGCCGTCGGCCGCGCCTGGCGCAATACCACTCCGGAACAGCGTAAGCGTCTGGAAACCGAATTCCGGAGCATGCTGGTGCGCATCTATTCGAATGCCATCGGCACGTATCAGGGCCAGACCATGCGCGTGCTGCCGGTGCGGATGCAGCCCGGCGCCACCGAAGCGACGGTGCGCAACCAGTACGTGCGGCCGGGCAAGCCGCCTGCGTCGGTGGATTACGCCATGCGCAAAACCGCGTCGGGCTGGAAGATCTACGACATCACTGCCGAGGGCATCAGCCTGGTGCTGACCTATCGCAGCGAGTTCGAGCAGGTGGTGCAGCAATCCGGCGTGGACGGCCTGATCAAGCGCCTGTCGGAGAAGAACGCGCCCTCTGCGTAGGTTGGTGCGTTACTTCCGTTTGTGGTGAGCGATGCAAACCATGAACGGAAATCCGCGTACCCCTATCCGGCCGATTCAACCAGCAGTTTCAACTCCGCCACCGTGCGACTGAGTTCCCCCCACAGCCGGTCCAGGCCCAGCGCTCGTGCCGGCGCTTCGAAGCCGGCGATCAGCGACGTGTAGTACCACAGCGTTCCCTCACGGCCCGTGGTGAAGCGGCTCCATAGCGGCTCGCCAATGGCGCGATAGTCCTCGAGGATGGAGCGCGCGTTGTACAGCTTGTCCGCCATGGACACAATGATGGCGCCGGGCGGCTTGGCAGGAATCGCCGCAATGTAGATTTCCTTGCGTTTGTACCAGCGGTCCTTGTTGCGGTCGCGCTGCTCTTCGGGGTCGCCGTCGGTGCAGGCCTCGACCAGCAACTCGACCTGGTCGCCAAAGCGCGCGCGGATTTCATTGGGCGTCATCTTGTGCGCCTGATCTTCCAGGGCATCATGCAGCAGCCCCGCAATCGCCTGATCCTCATCGCCGCCATGTTCCAGCACGATGGCAGACACACCGAGCAGATGCCCGACATAGGGAATGTTGCCGCCCTTGCGGGCCTGGTCTTCATGCAGTTCGGCCGCCCAGACCAGGGCATCACGAAAACGTTTTCCGACCACGGGTTTGCCAGCTGCAGGCATGGGAGACACCTCGTTGCTTGGGATAGGGGATGAAGGTGCAGGCAATATACCGAAAAAGCGGGTCATCGACCCTGCCACGAGAACGGCGACGGGCATAAATTCGCTTTCGTTGCGCGCATTCGGGATAATTGCACCTCGCGCCGGCGCTACAGCTCCAGCCTGCCGGAAATCGGCTGATCATAATCCCGTTGTTTTGATCTGCCCATCAATCTGTTGTTTCATTTTCTGATAACAATATAAACCCGGCCTCAACGCATGGAATTGCTCCAGATCGTCCTGTTCCTGTTGCTGTGCGCAGTTGCGCTGGGGTGGGTGGCGCGCCATTTCCGCTTTCCCTATCCGATCGCGCTGGTGATCGGCGGCGGCGCACTCGGCTTCATCCCGCGCCTGCCACAACTGGATTTTGATCCGCAGTTCATCCTCGTGCTCGTGCTGCCGCCCATCCTGTATCAGGCGGCACTGTTGACCTCGTGGCGCGATTTCAGGGCCAGTATGCGGCCCATCGGGCTGCTGGCGATCGGCCTGGTCATTGTCACCACGCTGGCGGTCGGCGTGACCTTCAAGTGGCTGGTGCCCGAATGCCCGTGGGCGGCGGCCTTCGTGCTCGGCGCCATTGTGTCGCCACCGGATGCCGTGGCGGCCACCGCCATTCTTTCCAGGCTCAACATTCCGCGCCGCGTGGTCACCATCCTCGAGGGCGAAAGCCTGGTGAACGATGCCTCCGGACTGGTGATCTACAAGTTCGCAGTGGCGGCGGTGATGACGGGGGCTTTCTCGTTGATGGATGCCAGCATGCAGTTCATCGAGATATCCGCCGGCGGCATTGCCATCGGCATCGCGCTGGCGCTGCTGTTCGTGGCCATCCACAGGCGCCTGGGTGACACCATGATCGAGGTACTGACCACGCTGGCGGCGCCTTACGTGGCCTACATCCTCGCCGAATCACTGCATTTCTCGGGCGTGCTGGCCGTGGTGGCCGCCGGCCTGGTGCGGGGGCGCTACGCCCCGGAAATCGTGTCCGCCGAGATGCGCATCATCGCGCGCTCAGTCTGGACGCTGCTCGTGTTCCTCTTGAACAGCCTGGTGTTCATGCTGATCGGCATTCAGCTCTCGGACATCACCAGCCGGCTTTCGGGAGAACCGCTCACTGAGTTGCTGGTGACGGCCGTGCTGGTCAGCCTGGTGGCGATCCTGGTGCGCTTTGCGTGGATACATCCGGCGGCATGGCTGTCACGGGCCATCGGGAATCTCCGCGGTCCCGAGGCGGCCCTGCCGGAGAAGGAACTCATCATCATGAGCTGGTGCGGCATGCGCGGCATCGTGTCGCTGGCCGCAGCGCTGGCGCTGCCAGCGACGCTGCCCGATGGCAGCCCCTTCCCGCAGCGCGACCTGATCGTGTTCCTCACCTTCGCCGTGATCGCCGCCACGCTGGTGCTGCAGGGCCTGACGCTGGGGCCGCTGATCCGCTGGCTGAAAGTGGCGCATGACTGGAGCACACAGGATGAGCACCGTCATGCGCGCCGTGCGCTGGGCGCCGCGGCAACAGCGGCCATTACGCTGGCCGCCGCCGAAACGCGGGCGTCCGCAGCCCTGACCGAGCGCATACACGCGGAGTTTGCCGACAAGATGGCGGACAACACCGCGGCCAATGCGCAACAGCCCAGTGTCAGTGCCCTGGATGGAAAAGCAGGCGATGCCACGCCGCAGGTCGAACCCAGCACCGGCCTCGCCAGCCAGTTGCGCCGCGCCGCATTGCAGGCCGAGCGCCAAGAGCTGCTGCGCATCTGGCAGGACAACCAGATCAGCGACGATGTCATGCATCACATCGAGGAGGACCTGGATTACCAGGAGTCGCATCTGTAACGGATAGCGGAACGGGCAACAAGCGGCGGAAACTATGCTTCCTTCAACACCGCCAGCACATCCGCCCCGTAGCGCTCCAGCTTCGCCGCGCCAACGCCCGAAATGCCAGCCAGTTCATCGAGCGATTGCGGGCATTGCCGCGCCACTTCGGCCAGCGTGGCATCGTGGAACACCACGTAGGCCGGCACGCCCTGCGTTTTCGCGGTGACGGCGCGCCATGAACGCAGCCGCTCCCACAGTGAGCGCTGCTCGTCGTTCAGCGCCACAGCCGGGCCGGCGGCTTTTTTTGCGGCGGCACGCTTGCCCTCGCTCATCTTGCGCAGGTGCACGGTCTGTTCACCCTTCAGCACAGCGCGGCTGGCTTCGGTGAGTTGTAGCGCGCCAAAGCGCTCATGGTCGACATGCAGCATGTCATGCGCTACCAGTTGCCGGAACACGGCACGCCAGGCCTTTTCACCGAGTTCAGTGCCGATGCCGAAGGTGCTGAGATCCTGGTGGCTCCACTTCAGCACGCGCTCGGAGTTGCGGCCCAGCAAAACATCGACGACATGCACGGCGCCAAAACGCTGGCCGGTGCGATACACGCAGGACAGGGCCTTGCGCGCCGCTTCGGTGCCATCCCACACCTGCGGCGGATCAAGGCAGGTATCGCAATTGCCGCAGGGCTCGGAGGCTTCACCGAAATAGGCCAGCAGGCGCACGCGGCGGCAGGTGGTGCTCTCGCACAGGCCAAGCAGTGCATCGAGCTTGGCGCCGGAGACGCGCTTGTACTGGTCGCTGGCTTCCGATTGCTCGATCATGCGCCGCAGGTTGACGACATCGCCCAGGCCATAGGCCATCCATGCATCGGCCGGCTCGCCGTCGCGGCCGGCGCGGCCGGTCTCCTGGTAATAGCCCTCGATGCTTTTCGGCAAATCGAGATGAACCACGAAGCGCACGTCTGGCTTGTCGATGCCCATGCCGAAAGCAATCGTGGCGACCATGACAATGCGCTCTTCACGCAGGAAGCGCTCCTGGTTTTTTGCACGCGTCACAGCATCCATGCCGGCGTGGTACGGCAGCGCAGTGATGCCCTCGCCCATCAGCCAGTCGGCGGTCTCGTCCACCTTGCGCCGTGACAGGCAGTAGATGATGCCGGCTTCGCCGGCGTGCTCATGGCGCAGGAAGCGCAGCAGTTGCACACGTGTATCGCCCTTTTCGACAATGCGATAGCGGATGTTCGGGCGGTCGAAACTGGACACGAACACGCGCGCCTCATCCAGGCCGAGGCGCTCCATGATCTCGGCCCGCGTTTGCGGATCAGCGGTGGCGGTGAGCGCAATGCGCGGCACCGCCGGGAAGCGCTCATGCAGCATGGACAACTGCATGTACTCGGGCCGGAAGTCATGGCCCCATTGCGATACGCAATGCGCCTCGTCAATGGCGAAGAGCGCGAGGCCTGTGGAGGATTGCAGGCGCTCCAGCAGGTTGAGAAAGCGCGGCATCATCAGGCGCTCGGGGGCGACATAGACCAGATCGCATTCGCCAGCGAGCAGCGCGCGCTCGATGTCATCGCCTTCGGCCGTCGATTGCGTGGAGTTGAGAAAGGCCGCTTTCACGCCGTTTGCGCGCAGCGCCGACACCTGGTCCTGCATCAGCGCGATCAGCGGAGACACCACGACGCCGGGCCCGCGGCGCAGCAGTGCCGGGATCTGGTAGCACAGTGATTTGCCGCCGCCGGTGGGCATGAGCACCAGGCAGTCGCCACCGCCGGTGACGTGATCGATGATCTCGGCCTGAGGGCCGCGGAAGACCGGATAGCCGAATACCGTCTTGAGCACGGCCAGCGCATCGCGGACGCCGGATTGCACACCGCGCGAAATGCCCGGCACGGATTGCATCCGGGGCTGCCCGTCTAAATCAATATTATTATCAGTACTGATATTCTGTCTTTTATTTAAAAGTGATTACGAGAAAATTATTATCAGGCTGTTTTCTGAATTTCATTCCGGATTGCCCCGCCGGCCAGCCACTTCTCGAAATTGCCCAGGAACAGACCGAAGATGTGGCGCTCGTTCGCGCTCGAGGCATTCGAGTTGTGCGGGCTGAGTATGACGTTCGGCATGCCCCACAGCGGGGAGGTTCCCGACAACGGCTCCTTCTCGAACACGTCAAGGTAGGCCCCGGCCAGGTGGCCGCTGTTCAGCGCCTCGATCAGCGCCGCCTCATCAACGATTTCACCGCGCGCCACGTTGATCACATGCGCACCGCGCGGCAGGCTGTAGAGCTTGTCGCGATCCACCAGGCCGCGTGTCTCTTCGGTCAGCGGGCAGGTGATGGCCAGCCACTGGCAGCGCGGCAGCACTTCGGCCAGCGCATGCGGTGGATACATTTCGTCAACCGGGTCCTCGCCGCGGCGCGGACTGCGGCGAATGCCGATGACGTTCATGCCCAGGCCCAGCGCAAGGCGCGCGAGTTCTGTGCCAATGCCACCCAGGCCAAGGATGCACAGCGTCTGATGCTCGAGGTCCTGCGGCTGGCGGTCGCCGGTCAGCGGCTCCCAGCTGTGGCGGCGCTGCGCGTCGAGGTAATGCGGAAAAGCACGCGCAAACATCAGGAGGCCGGTGATCGCCGTCTGCGCGATCGGCACCGCGGTCATGCCGGTGGAAATGCTGACCCGTATGCCCTTGGCCAGCAGCTCGGCGAAGATCGGATGGTCCGTGCCGGCGTTGAAGGCGTGCATCCATTTGATGTTCGGCGCCTTGCGCACCGCCGAGAAGAACGAGCGCCCGTAGCCGCGCGGAATGTCCTGGCTGAAATAGGCGGCATCCACCGCCTCAAGTTCCGTCGCTGACAGCCTTGCCTCCGGATCGGCCGGCAGGCGGATGCAATTCACCTCGACATCAACGTTCTCCCCTGCCACGACGAGTGCATCCTCGGCGATCAGGGACAGATTGGGTGAGACGAGAATGCCTTTTTTGCTGATCATGACGCGCCTTTTAATTGCCGTCTAGGAGGGGTTTCCGAAGGCACGTATGGTACCAGCGCGAACAGGCATCCGCGGCGCGATGGCGCCGCATGCATTCCGGCTTTTTCCTGACGAATCCGACCGGCCGGAGGCGATCAGGGGCCGGAGATTTTCCTGGGCGCGGAATTTCCCGAGGAGTAGGCCACGCACTGTTCGCACACCGTGCCGGTGACATCCTTCTTCAGGTGCGCCGCACGCAATGCCGTGAACGGCTGGCTGTTCCAGCACTCCATGAAGGAATGCGTGTTCAGGTCACCCATGGTCCAGTTCGCGGTGGCATCGAAGCAGCACGCCGACAGCTTGCCTTCAGCAGTGACATGCCCCTCGGTGAAGGCTGACCAGCACGGCAGCGGTTCGCGCAATGCGCCAAGCCGTCCCTGGTTGCCGGCAGTGGGCCGGTAGCCGAGCTGTTCTTCACGCTCGATGGCAAACGCCCCCATGGAGTACAGCGGCAGCCAGTAGTGCATGTCCACAAAAGGCGTCACCTTTGCGGCCAGCAATTGCTCCATTTTTTTCTGCTGCTCGCCGTCGTAGCGGATCGACGATGCATACAGCCTGGTGCCGTAACCGCCGCGATCACGCACCGCCCGCGCCGCTTCGATATTTTCCAGGGCACGATGAAAAAGTTTCCCGGACACGGCCATGATGCGCTCGAACTGCGCCTGGTCTGCGGCATTGACCGACCATTTCAGCGAATCCAGCCCTTCAGACATGCAAGCCTCGACGGCTTCGGGGAAAGCCATGGACGCATTGGAAGTGAGGAACACATAAGGCATGGCCAGTTCGCGCTTCAGGTAACGCACGCAATCGACCAGCAACCGAGGCGCCATGAAAGACTCGCCCAGGTAGAACAGCCCGATTTCCCCGACACCGGCCTCGCGCATTTCCCGGGTAATCCGCTTGAACAGGCCAAAGTCCATGTCCCACTTGGGCTGTACCTCGCGTGTGCGCAGCGCACAGAAGCCGCAGCGGTAATTGCAGCGTGGCGAGACCTCGATCTTGACGCTCTTCGGCGCAGGCGGATCAGCGCGGCGCCATGCCTCGGGAATCAGCGTGATGGCATCGATGCGATCGGTGATCATGGGCTTCCTTGCTTGAAATGGAGGATGCAACTCGATGTCAACTGTGATGACTCCGCCGCGCAATCATGGTCGCGGCCAGACTGGCGCGATCCGTGTCATCAAGAAGTTTCCCGGAGGCGGGCAGCAATTCTGCGTTTTCGCGCACGATATGATTTCGATACAGGACAGAAAACCGGCTGGCGATCTGCTCTTCCCACATACCGGCCTTGCCGGCGGCCACGGCTTGCAGCAGCGGCCTCAGGGCAGCATAGCTGAGCGCCATGCCGCGATGGTCTTCGCGCAATAGCGCAATCAATTCGCATAATGCGCCACGCGCTTCCAGCAGCGGAAAGAGATCGGACTCCTCATCGGCATGGTGTTTGGGGCCGGCGTCGTCGAAGTAGCGCAGCACACGCCCTGCTGCAGAGCGTGCCTCCTCGTCAGCGCCATGGACGGTCAGATGCCCGGGGAGCCGGTCCAGTATCCCCAGTTGCGCCTCGATGCGCTCGTGGCAGGCAGCCAGCATGTCCAGGGGCTCGTCGAAACCTGCCGCCGGGCTGCCAAAACCGGGAAATGACTTGCTCATGCCGGCATCCGTGCACCTTCCAGCAGGTGGTCTATCAAATCGCGCACCGGGCGTATGGCCGCACCAAAAGGCGTCGGTTCCGAGCCACGGAAGAACAGGCCATGCTTGAGATCGCCGCGCAGGGCTGCTGCCAGATGGTGATCGATGCAGAACTGGCCCATCTTGGATATGCCGTCACGCAGACCACATTGCGCCAGACAGTCGGCGCCTACGACGCACAGGCGCTCGCGCGCCCGGCGCATCTTGCTGGCTTCACGTTCCAGGTATTGCTGCAACCAGGGGGTGCGCACCGCGCGCGCAGGCAGTCCGGCAACGCTCATGAAAGTCACGATGTCCTCGGGCCCGGCCTCGGCCAGCACGCGCTTGAACTCGGGATGGGCATCACCCTCGGCGGTCACGGCGAAGGCCGTGCCCACCTGTACGCCGCTTGCACCGGTTGCCAGCGCGCGCTGTACGCGCTCCGGTGAATTGATGCCACCGGCCACGATCACCGGAATGCGCGAGCGTTCAATTTTCAACTCGTCGAACAGGGCAAGTATTTCCGGGACCACACGCTCGAAGTCAAACCGCGGATTGGCCAAGTCCTCCAGCGAGGCTGCCCCAAGGTGGCCACCGGCATAGCGCGGGTGCTCGATGATGATGGCGTCAGGCAGGCGGTTCTTGCGCATCCAGCGCTTCAGCACCAGACCTACAGCGCGCGACTCTGAGAGGATGGGGATCAGGGCTACATCCGGATAGTCGGCCAGCAGGTCCGGCAAATCCAGCGGCAGCCCCGCGCCAACGACGATCGCATCTGCGCCGCTAATGCAGGCCTGGCGCACATAGGCGCCGTACTCGGACACGGCACGCATGACGTTGACAGCAATCAGTCCGCGTCCGCCGGCATGCTCGCGCGCAGCGCGGATTTCGCGGTCTAGTGCCATGAGGTTGGCGGCATCAATGACCGATTTGTCGCGACTGCGTCCGGTTTGCTGCATGAGATCGGCATGATGGCGGCGCAGATCCACGCTGGATATGGTGCCCATGCCCCCTGCTTCGGCTACTGCGCCTGCCAGTCTGTGTGCCGATACACCCACGCCCATGCCCCCCTGGACAATGGGCCGGACCTCTTTGTTGTGAATATGCAGGGTGTCAGTCACGAATGCCTTTGATTTTTTTGTGCGTCTCAGTATGGGTTGAGGCCAAATCGGCGCACTTGATCCACATCAAATAAGGTGCCTTGATGCAGCGTTAATGTCGATTCAGGTTCGACATCAAGGATCGCTCCCGGGACACTATCCATGCCAGAAGATCAGTTCACGCCACCACCGAAAAGCCCGCCGCGCATAAAGCCCGGGTATTCCGCATTGCCTTTGGTCTACTCCTGCTCCGGATGCTCGGATGTGGCGCAACTTGCCAATACACTTGCCGTGAGGCTCGACAGGGAACATTTCGCCGAGATGTCCTGTATTGCCGGTGTCGGTGGTGGAGTCCGGCCGTTGCTGCGAACAGCGCAGTCGGGACGAAAAATCATCGCACTGGATGGGTGTCCTCTGCATTGCGCGAAGCATTGCCTGGATCAGGCGGGGGTCGCAGCAAACCTGCATATTGATCTGTCCAAAACGGGCATCAAAAAGCGATTTCACCAGGAAGCGACACCCGAAGAAGTGGAGCGTGCATGGAAAAATACTGTGCTGCCCGCGCTTGCCATGCTGGCAGCAACGGAGGCGTGCAAGGGCGATGGCGCTGTACGAGCCGAAGGTATTTGAGCGGTATAAATTATTATCAAAAATACGATAGAGTCACTGCTTATATTTGATATACAATTGTATTGATATCAAAGTAAATGGCCATTTTTATTGACTGACTTTGCATCAACCTGCATACCACAGCACAGCGACAAAGTGGCAGGCGGTGCCTGCAATCACGAACAGGTGCCAGATAAAGTGGAAATACCTGATGCGTTCTGCGAGAAAAAAAACCGCGCCCGCCGTGTATGCAATGCCGCCGGCAAACAGCCAGAACAGCCCCCATTTGGGCACCAGCGTCCACGCCGGTTCCGCTGCAATGAGAATCAGCCAGCCCATTGCCAGATAGATCCAGGTTGAGACAGTCGTATACCTGATGCCACGATAGACCTTCAGCATCGTGCCGACGATGGCCAGCGCCCATACCAGTCCGAAAAGCGTCCAGCCCCAGGTGCCCCGCAGCGGGCCCAGCGTAAATGGCGTGTAGGTGCCGGCAATGAGGAAGTAGATTGCCGCATGATCCAGAATCTGGAATGTCCGTTTGGCACGACTTCCGGGCAGGGCATGAAAAAGCGTGGAGGTGAAATACAGCAATACCATGGAGGTGGCAAAAATAGCCGTTCCTGCTATCTGAGCGGAGTCCCCGTGCGGCAGCACCGCCATCAGCAGGATTGGAAACGCCGCCAGCGTCGCTGCCAGGCCGATGCCGTGACTGATGCTGTTGGCAATTTCCTCTCCGGTAGTCTGGGGCCGCTCTTGCAATGCCGGTAAAGCGATCCCTCTGGTCATCTTTTGCCTCCGGGCAAATGCAGCAATGGTCCGATTGCATCCAGGGTGTTCTTCAACACCAGTCCCAACTCGGTATCCCCCTCCATGACCAGAGCACGCTCGAAGAACAACCGGTCGGCATCGTCTTCCCCGCGCAGCAGACGCAGGTAACTGGAGGCAGGCGCAAGAACGCGCAGCGCAGTCTCGCCGCGCGTGGGCGCCGCCTGAAAACCATCGGCGTCCAGTTGCAGGCGCACGCGCACACTCAGGTCGATCACCTGCAATTCAACGGTCTGGTGCAACAAAGCCTGGCGTGCATCAGTCGGCAGGCGCGGCAGCAGCAGTTGATTGAGCACCTGTGCCAGCAGGAAGGATGGCGGGACGATGGGCAGGCAGCTGATGATGTTGCGCAGCGCATCCTGAAACGGCCCCACAGGAGGCGCTGGCAGACTATGCACTGACACCGGTGATCCATGACGACTCCATGGCGGCCTCATACTCCCCTCCATTCCATGCCGGGACGGCCATGGGCGAAGCCGTTGCTCAATCCTCCGGGCAGCGCCATGGCCTGCAATGCCGGCAGCGCTTCGGCAACCAGCACATCGTGATTCATGACGCCATCGAACCAGTCCAGCACCTCCCGAAACCGCCATGCGCACGGCGACAGCCGCAGGCGCGACACACCCGCCTCACGCAGCGCGGCCGCATCGCCAATCAGGCATTGCTGCGCAGCCGATTGCGTCTGCGTGCCATTGAGCACCAGGAAGGGCGCGCCTTCGCTGCTGGACAGCAGCAAACCGTCGGGATGCTCCAGACAGCGGAACTCACATTCATCCTTGCTGAGCTTGTAGTGGCGGGCCGTGAAGCAGCGTGCCGAAAACGCCAGCGGCAGGCGGCCGAAGGCAAGCACCTCTGTTTCCATGGTGAGTCCGGCCACCGTTGTGACCGGATCCTGCGGCGGATTGATCAGCGCAAGCGCATCCAGGGAAAGCTCCACCGGTGCCACCCAGCGCACTGCTCCCAGGCGGGCATGCTCAGCCAGTGCCGCTCGGTTGTAGATGTTGATGTGCGGACCGAGCACGAAGGGCACCACGCCGGTCATCACCTGTAGCGCAGAGGCATCGCCAGCCTCGACCATGAAATCGCGCTGCTCCGCCAGGCGACGCAATGCCCGCAGATCCGCCTCGGATTCGACCAGCGTCTGTGTCACCAGTGCGACTTCCTTGCCGGCCGCTTTCAGGTCGCGTGCCAACGCCAGCCAGTCGGCCGCCTTCAGCTCCCGGCGGCGGGCGCAGACAGCCTCGCCCAACACGATCGTATGGGCCGGTGATTCGGCCATGTCCGCGTAGAAGGACAGCATTGCCTGGCGCGGCCAGTGGTATTGCACCGGGCCAACCGTCAGCGCGAATGGATCAGGCATCTTCATGACCAGTGTCCTTCAACCTCGAGATTCCCCGCACCTTGCGGCAGGGTCCCAATTTCAGGGCGTCCAAAGGGAGCCAAGCCCCCTTTGGACGAGTACGGGATGAATGCCTCGCCAGCGAAGTTATCTTTATCGCCACGGGCGATCATAGGCACCCAGCGTATTTTGTTGTCCCTCGGCAAAGCGCACCAGGACGGAGGTCCACGCCGGCTGCACGATGTAATCCGCCGGCGCAGCCGTCGCCGCATCAATGGCCGCGCGCCACACCCGCGTCACCTGCTCCACGTAAGCCGGGCTGCGCTGGCGCCCCTCGATCTTGATTGCCTTGACGCCCGCGGCAATCAGCTCGGGCAGGATGGCCATGGTGTTCAGGCTGGTCGGCTCCTCGATGGCGTAGCCGCGTTCGCCTGCAACATTGAAGCGCCCCTTGCACAGCGTCGGATAGCCGCGTGGCTCATGCGGCGCATAGCTGTCGATCAGCGCACCGTTTAGCCGGGCTTCGACGCCGGCGGGCGCATTCTGCCAGCGCACCGCCGAAGGCGGGGAACATACCCCGGCGGTGTTGGGTGACTGCCCCGTTACATAAGAGGACAGTGCGCAGCGCCCTTCCACCATGACACAAAGACTGCCGAAGCCGAACACCTCGATATCGACCATGCTGAGGCGTGCCAAGTGACGAACCTGTGACATGGTCAGCACGCGTGGCAGCACAGCGCGCTGTATGCCGTAATGTCTCCGGTAGAACTCGATGGCCTCGTAGCTGGTGGCTGATGCTTGCACCGACAGATGCAGCCGAAGTTGCGGATGATGGTCGCGGCAATAGGCCATCACCGCGGTATCGGCGACGATGAGTGCGTCAGCGCCCATGGCAACGGCGGTATCAACAGCGCGATACCAAGGCTCTGCATCGCTCGCGTTGGCATAGGTGTTCAGCGCCATCAGCACGCGGGCATTGCGGGCATGCGCATAGGCCACGCCTTCGCGTAACTGCACTGCATCGAAATTCAGTCCGGCGAAATTGCGCGCGTTGGTGGCATCCTTCAACCCGACATAGACAGCGTCAGCGCCGGCATCCACCGCCATCTGCAGCGCGCGCAGGGAACCGCCGGGGCTGACCAGTTCGAGTTCTGCGCTCGCGGTATTCATGGCGGTCATCCTGGCCGTCCATCGATGCGCGGCCGTCCGAACCAGCTGCCATAGCGCAGCGCCCATCCGGCTGTGGCTGTAGCCCAGGCCAGCACTGCCAGTATCGTCAACGGAGTTGCCTCAGCTGGCCACAGCGCGGCGATTACACGCAGCACTACCGCTGACTGCAGTATCCAGTACAGAGCCCAGGCCAGGTTGTCGGCGGCCAGCGGTCGTCCACCGTGGCCACTGGCGACGCGTGTGGCCATGGCCAGCAAAGTGGCCCCCAGGTAACCCATGGTCAACGCATGCATGGGCGCAAGACCAAGCAAAAGCTCGCCATCGGTCAATGCCTGAAGGGCGTGCGAAAGCGCGGCCAGGGCGAAGGCGATGCCCAGCCAGGCGAATCCACCATGCAGCATTGCAAGCAGCCGATTCTTCAGACTTTGCAGCAGTCCCCAGCGCACGGCCAGCCACAACAGCAGCGCGGCCATGGGTGCTTCAATTGCAACCTGTGCCCAGCGCACTGCCTCGGGCAGCGGCCACCACCACAGGTCCGCCACCGCAAGCAGTGCCGAAAGCCACAATGCACCTGTCATCACCCACAGCAGCCACATCGGCTGCCATGCGTCCAGAAAGGGCAGGAAGTTGTGCGTAAAGAACGGCAACATGCGGTGCGATACGGCGGTAAATACTGTTGCGACAAAGCCCCACAGGGCGACCTGAGTGGCAGTGCGCAGCAAGGTGACGTTGGCCGCCAGCAGCGCGACCATGGCGATCCACATTGCCACAGCGCCGACGGAGCAGGCAATTGCGACCATAGCCGGGTGGCTGCGGTCCGTGACGCGGCTTGCCAACAACAGTCTGATGAATTGTGCGCACAGCACCGTCCAGCCTCCGGCCACCACGGCCATCCCAGCCGCCGCGAGCAGGGCGTGCAAATGGAAACCAGCCATGACTGCGATCCATCCCGCCACCATGGCCGCCACCGGTGCAACCAGTTCCCTGGCCGAGATCGCACCATCGGGCAGACCAAGCCAGCGCGGGCCGGCGGTAAACAGAAAACCGGCCATGAACAACGGCATGAATCCCATGCTCATGAGCAGGGCATGTGCTGGTGCTGGTGCAATCGCCCAGTCTGGAGCATGACCCGCCGAACGCGCCACCAGCACTGCTGCCCACCAAAGCGAACTCGTCGCCATGACCGCCGCCGCGGCCAGAAAGCCGAGCCGATGTGGTGCGACCAGCACCCATGACCAGTGCCAGCGCCTATTCATCGGGGCGCCGCGTTTGGTGAACCCGGGGGCGTGGGCAGTGGAGAACAGTACGGATTGGGCCATCGGGCCGAATTGCGGATGGGAAGGTCGATCGGCGATCATTGGTTGATGCTTTCAGGACAGGCGCGGCAATGCTAGCCTTCCATTGAAACCATTCCTTTGATCGATATCAAGATTCCCATGCGGGTTCCATGGTTAATGGGCGTTAGCAATCGGACAATAAAAGAATCGACCCCGGGCAAACTTGCCGGCCCAGGTTGCTTTCACGAGCGCCATGATCCCTGAAGTCAGCAGGGGACCATCCACAGGAGGAAGGTATAGTGGATCCCACCATCAAGACCCGGGATCTCTTGGCCAATGTTCCGCTGTTTCGCGAACTTGCGCCGGAGGAAATTGAACGCGTAGCCGAGCGCACCCGGAAAGTCTCGGCGCCGCGTGGAGAAATCCTGTTCCATCGAGGTAGCCTGGCTCAGGGCATGTACATCATCGTGTTCGGGAGTATCAAGCTGGTGTTCAACTCGGCCTCGGGTATTGAAAAAGTTGTGGACATCCTCAGCGAAGGACAGTCTTTCGGCGAAGCGGTCATGTTCATGGAATCCGCTCACGTCGTCAGCGCGCATTCGCTGACCGATTCCATGCTGCTATACATCGCCCGGGAAGCCATCTTCGAGGAGCTGGAGCGCGACGGCAAGTTCGCCAGGCGCATGATTGCCGGCCTGTCGCGCCGGCTGCATTATCTGGTGGCCGATATCGAAGCGGTGTCCATGCGCAGCGGCACCCAGCGCGTGATTGGTTACCTGCTGTGCGAAAAAACCGACTCGGTGCCCGAGTCGAACTCGATCGAAATCATGCTCCCGACCACCAAAGGCGTGATCGCTTCTCGGCTGAATCTCACCCAGGAGCATTTTTCGCGCATTCTGCATGATTTGGTGAGCCGTTCCCTAATCGAAGTCAGAGGGCGGCAGATTCACATACCCGATGTCGAGCGACTGAAAAACTATGCGCCATAGCTGCGAGCGTGATTCGCATGCGGGAGACTGCGCACAGGAAATCTGGCGTTCCCTCAGAGTGCGGCTGGTTCCCAGATGAGCACTTCATGCGAACCGTCGAATCTGATGGTGACCTGATACCGGTAATCGTTGCCCTGGAGAAAGCGGTAAAGCGGAAGCGGCTCCCGATGCAGCACCAGCATCACTTTCTCTCCTTCGCCCAGCGTTGACAGCGCCTCGAGCACCCGCTCGAACGGCTCGGGGGGAACCATCTTCCGAGCGTCAATGACGTGAACCTTCTTTGGCACCGAGGTCATGGTGACTCCGATTCCCTCTGCATCACCCAGGCACCGCCTGCGGCTGTCAGTACCGCGCCAATGTTATGTGCCATCTCTGGAAACGCATTCTCAAGCCATGATTGTGGTGCGCGCATAGCGAGCACCGGTCTACTTGAAGCATTGCTTGGTAAACAGGACATCGTGCGGAAACCGGGTGAGCGACAGTCGATCCGAAATCTGCGCAAACTGCTCGCTGACGCTGTCACGGGAGTGGCCATGGATCATGCAATAGAGATTGAAAGGCCATTTCGAGGCTACGCGCTGGCGCCTGTGGCACAGATTGATGCCCGGCTCCATTGCCAGCGCCCTTCCCAGCACGCCTACCTGCCGATCCGGAACATCCCACACCGCCATTGCAGTGGCGCAGTAACCAAGAGCGCGATAGCCGACAATCACACCAAAACGACGCATCGCGCGATTGTTTCGCCATGCAGCCAGACGCTGCAACAATGTGCTTTCGCCAACGCCGGCTATCCGTGCCAGCATTGAAAACGGATTTGGCGCCAGTGGCAGCCCTGCTTCCAGAGCGCCGATCATGCGCCAATCTTCTTCATCGATCTCGACTGGAACGGGAGGCTTCTGGTGGCAACTGCCGCTTGCGTTGAGTCCGGTGCGAAGACCAAAACCAAGATCAATGTGATAGGGCTCGACCAAGGAAAATCGCATCACCTCAAGTCCGGACCGTGTTTCAATATCAGCTAGCACACGATTCAGTGTCTCGTCATTGCCGGCCGTAGCGACGAACCACACATTCACGGAGTGTTCGCGCTCGTAGTTGTGGTTGACTGCCCCATGGGCATTGACCATGCTCACTACATCAGCCAGCCGTCGGTAAGGCACGGCCATTGCGGCAAGGCACCCGACCCCAATTGCTCCAGGCGTGAAAACTGCCCCAATGCGACGCACTGCTCCCAGATCGCATAGTCGCGACAGGCGCTGCAGGACCTCAGATTCATTCAGCCCAAGATCAGCGGCAATAACCCGATAAGGGCGGCTGAGTAGTGGAAAGCTCTTCTGATAATCGTTGAGGAGCGAGAAATCGGCGTCATCCATCACATGCCTCTTTTGGTTACGCGATCAGAAAAGAAAATGCCGCTCGGTGAGGGGGCTGAACACCGGCTGACCGTGCGTCGCGATTCGTGCCACCTTCGGCTCCTCATATGACTTTGCTTGCAGAATTCTTCGGGTCTGGCATTGAGGATAGAAATTTGGATAGGCAAATTCTTTGATGTCCATCAAGGATACGAACTCTTCGAGTTCGAATTCGAACAGTGGTACGCCGTACCGGCAGTAAAGGACTGATAGAGCGTAAATTGCACCGCAACGCCAATTTGACTGGTAATGTTGCTGCGAAGTCCACTCAGTTCAAGGAATTCACAAACCATGATGCTTGCCAATTTTGACGACCTGCTGTTCGCTGCTCGCCAACAGCCGCAACCGCAGCGCCTGCTGTTCGTGTTTGCCGGCGCAAGCCTGTCCGCGCACGCCGATGCGACGCAAAGGGAGCGTTTTGCGGCCGGACATGGTGGCGAACTTGCGCCATTGATGTGCGTGGACAAGACCCCGGAGGAACTGGACAGCTTCTCCGTGCTGCTCGAGGAGTCGCGCCAGTTCGGACAAGATTGGGCCATCGTTTTTGTCGCCGCGCTGGACGGGCGAAATGGACGTTCGCCCAGTAGTGAAGAGGCCTCCGTGCCGCTGCAGCGCATGGTAGAGGCCATCAAGGCTGGCTCGATCACGGCTTTCCTGCCGTTTGACCGGCATGGACAGCCGGTGCAGTTGACGTAGCGGATATCGCGGGCGCGCATCCTTCTCGACGGCGAAGGCTGGACATATCAGCAGGACGCCTGAGGCGGCTCCTCATAACCATGGTAGGGGCCAGTGCCGGCATTGTCAGCCTCGGAGGCTGCAATGAAACTGCCGCGCCTCACATCAAACACATGCACTTCGCCGTCCTCGATGACGTAGTGCCAGCCGTGCAGCGTGAGCTTTCTTGCCTCCACACGCTCGCGCACCATGGGGTATTCCATCAGCCGCTCCAGCTGCAGCACGACAGCGCGCTGCTCGGTGCGGCGCAAGACATCCGGACCGGGCTCGGCCACCGGCAGCACTGCTTCGCGGCCCAGATTCAGCCACTGCTGGAGATTGGTTGCCCCTGGCGGCAGATCGTCGTACAGCGCGCGGATGCCGCCGCAGTGGGTGTGGCCACAGACGATGATGCGAGAGACTTCAAGGTTGAGCACGGCAAATTCGATAGCGGCGGCGGTGCCGTGGTAACCGGTCGAACCGTCATGCGGCGGCACGAATGCGCCAACGTTGCGCACCAGGAACAGATCGCCAGGGCCGGTGCCGGTGAGCAGGTAGGGCACCAGGCGCGAATCCGAGCAGCCGATGAACAGGGTCGTCGGGTGCTGGCCGTCATCAACCAGCGCACGAAACTGCGAGCGGTATTGCGGGAAGGCGTCAGTATGAAAACGCCGCAGTCGCTCCAGCAACTCGTCGGGCATCTGTTGTGCCCCTGTTACTGCACCAGGGGCGACGCGGCAGCATCGAGGTCAACGCCTTCGATCGCTGCTTCTCCGGCCAGCAGTTGCAGATACTGGCGCAAGGCTGTGATGTATGCCTGTTGGTGCAAGGCTGCAGCCACGGCGCCACGCACCGTCTCGAACGTTTGCTGCTTGCCCGGATCGCGTTCCAGCACCTCCACCACATGCAGGCCGAAGCGACTGTGCGCCAGGCGCGGCAAAACTCCGACTTCAATGTGGCCGAAGAGCTCGCGCGCGAACTCTGGCGCGCAGTCTTCCGCGGCCAGCCAGCCCAGCTCACCGCCTTCTGCCCCGCTCGGGCAGTTGGACAACTCGCGCGCTACTCTGGATAAACCATCGCCGGCACTGCCATCGTGACAGCGCACATCCAGCAGCGCGGCCTCGGCGCGCTTGCGCAGGGCCGTGACATCAACACCGGGCGTCACCGCAAACAGGATGTGGCGCACATGCACGCGCTCCCCGGTGCGGTAACGGGCGGCATGCGCCTCGAAATGGCGTCGGCAGGCTTCACCGGACGGTTCCGGGATATTCAGCGCCTGCTCCAGCAACGCATCGATGGCCGCAGCCGCCGCTTCACTGGTCACGCCATCGGCGGTGGGCGAATCATCTGCGTCCAGCAGACCGGCCTGCTGCGCGGCCTGACGCAATAGTTCGGTGCAGGCACGTTGGCGCAGGTCCTCCGGCGACAGGTCTTCTCCGGCCAAGGTAAGCACCACGCCATTGATGCGGGCTTGCATTTGAGCAACGGGGGATTCAGTTTTCATGCCGTATGCTCCTCAAACACCGGCACCGGGCTGGCGCGGCAGATTGTGTCCAGCGGGTACATTGAGGCGCCTGCTGCGCACCACCTGGGGTGAGCGGAACAGATATGAGACGGTGGCAAAGCCACTCCAGACATGGACCAGCCGGCTGAACGGAAACAGCAGGAATATCGTCATGCCAAAGACAATATGGACCAGATAAGGCCAGGGCAACCCTGCCAGAGTCGAAGCATCGACCGGCCGCAGCGTCATGATGCGTTGCGCCCAATCCGCCAGGATCAGCATCACGCTGCCATCAGCATGCTGCCAGGAGAACGGCAGCGTGATCAGGCCAAGGGTCAGCTGCACCCAGAGAATCAACAGGATCGCGATGTCGGTGCGATGACTGGTCAGCCGGATGCGCGGATCGAAGATGCGCCGGTGTAACAACATGGATAGGCCGACAAAGCACACCAGTCCAGCAGCCCCACCCGCCACAACGGCCAGCGTCTGCTTGGTCGCCGCGCTGATGAAGATCCCATATACGGCATGCGGCGTGAACAGCCCGACTAGATGGCCAAAGAACAGGAACAGGACACCTGCATGAAACAGGTTGCTGCCCCAACGCAATGTTCCGGCGCGCAGCAATTGCGACGAGTCGCTCTTCCATGTGTACTGGTTCTGGTCAAAACGGATCAGGCTGCCCAGCACGAACACCGTGAGGCAGACATACGGATAGACCTGAAAAAGAAAGCCATGCAGCGCGCTCATAGTGCCGCTCCTTTTGCAGAGTTTGGGTTGCGGACAATGTGTATGGGTTTCGCCTGGTCAGGCCGGGCCTGGCCTTTAGCGGAACATCCGTCGAACACCACCGGTTCGGCCCAGCTCTCATCCAGTGGCTCTTCGACAACCGCCTTGACCGGCTGCGCCTTCTCACCGGCCAGTTCGAGCAGCGCACCCAGCACGCTGGCGTAGGCACTGCTGCGCTGCTGTAACGCGCCAAAAATGGCGTTGAGGATATGTGCCATCTCGCCGAGGAAGGCGCGTGCCTCGGTCGGCGGCTGGGTCGACACAAATTCGAGCACCGCCGGCAGGTAATCGGGCAACTCGCCTTCGGCCAGGATCAGACCGGCTTTCTCGTAGGTCTGCCCCAGGTCGATCATCGCCGGACCACGATCGCGCGAGTCGCCATGGACATGCTCAAAGAGATGCAGCGAGGTGCCGCGGCCACGGTCAAACAGTTCGACATAGTCGGCTTCGGCATCGAGTTCCCCGGCGCCTTGCAGCGAGTCCATCAGCGTCTCGATTTCGGCGTGACGCGACGGCGAAAGGGTGGCCTCGGCCCGCAACAGCTCGCGCATTTCCGGCAGCCAGCCGCGCATCTGCGCATCGGGGTAGCCGAGCAGGGTCGCCAGCACGCGCAGGCTGTTCGTCATCGGTGACAGTGGATTGAGTGTGAACATGGTCAGATCTCCGCCCTGATGGGAATGGTGCGCCGCTTTTCGCTGCCGAAAAGACTGGTCTCACCGGTACCCTCGGAGCAGCCGTTGCCGAACGAAAAACCGCAGCCGCCGCGCACGTTGAAGGTGTTCTCGGCATATTCCCGATGAGTGCTAGGTATGACAAAACGATCCTCGTAATTGGCGATCGCCATCACGTGGTACATCTCCTCCACCTCCGCCTGCGTAATTCCGACCTGTTGCAGCGCCGCGGTATTGACACGCCCGTCGACATGCTTCTCGCGCTGATAGGCGCGCATGGCCAGCATGCGCTCCAGTGAACGCACCACTGGAACGGTGTCGCCGGCCGTCAGCAGATTGGCCAGGTACTTGACCGGGATGCGCAGCTGGCTGACATCGGGGATTTCGCCGTTGGTGCCGACATGGCCGGCGTTGGCCGCCGCGCTGATGGGGGACAGCGGGGGGACATACCAGACCATCGGCAGTGTGCGGTATTCCGGATGCAGCGGCAGCGCCACCTTCCATTGCACCGCCATCTTGTAGACCGGGCTGTTGCGCGCGGCATCCATCCACAAGTCCGGGATGCCATCGATACGCGCCTGTTCGATCACCCTGGGATCCGTGGGGTCGAGGAAGATGTCCAGTTGCGCCTGGTACAGGTCGCGGTCGTGCTCGACACTGGCCGCCTCCTGGATCCGGTCGGCGTCATACAGCAGCACGCCCAGATAGCGGATGCGCCCGACGCAGGTCTCCGAACACACGGTCGGCTGGCCGGCTTCAATGCGCGGGTAGCAGAAAATGCATTTCTCGGCCTTGCCGCTCTTCCAGTTGTAGTAGATCTTCTTGTAGGGACAACCGGACACGCACATGCGCCAGCCGCGGCACTTGTCCTGGTCGATCAGCACAATGCCGTCTTCCTCGCGCTTGTAGATCGAGCCCGAGGGACATGACGCCACACAGGCCGGATTCAGGCAGTGCTCGCACAGCCGGGGCAGATACATCATGAAGGTATTCTCGAACTGGCCGTAGATGTCCTTCTGGATGTCGTCGAAGTTCCTGTCCTTGCTGCGCTTTTCGAACTCGCCGCCAAGAATCTCCTCCCAGTTCGGGCCCCAGATGATCTTGTCCATCTGCTTGCCGGTGATCAGGCTGCGCGGGCGCGCCGTCGGCGTGGCCTTCATTTCCGGCGCGGACTGCAGGTGCCCGTAATCGAAGGTAAACGGCTCGTAGTAGTCGTCAATCTCGGGCAGATTGGGATTGGCGAAAATCTTCATCAGCAGCTTCCACTTTGCGCCCTGGCGCGGCTCGATGGCGCCGTTGGCCTTGCGCACCCAGCCACCGTTCCACTTGTCCTGGTTCTCCCATTCCTTGGGGTAGCCGATGCCGGGCTTGGTCTCGACGTTGTTGAACCAGGCGTACTCCATACCGGGGCGGCTGGTCCAGACGTTCTTGCAGGTGACAGAACAGGTGTGACAGCCGATGCACTTGTCGAGATTCAACACCATGCCAATCTGGGCGCGGATCTTCATGCTTCACCTCCATTCGACAAGGGCATCGCCTGACGTTCTCCCTTCCTTCCTAGCGCAGCGCGAGGGAGGAAGGGCCGGGGATGGAGGGCGACTTCGGCACAGCCGATGCACTTGTCGAGATTCAACACCATGCCAATCTGGGCGCGGATCTTCATGCTTCACCTCCATTCGACAAGGGCATCGCCTG
>CAMCYY010000015.1 GCA_945885335.1 Bordetella parapertussis | reverse complement strand
CTCGTAGGCATCCAGCGCGGCCTTCGCGGCGCGGATGGTCAGCGGCGCGTTGTTGGCAACCAGGGTGGCGTAATCGAGCACCCTCTGTTCGAACTCCGTATCCGGATAAACGTAATTGACCAGCCCGATGCGCAGCGCCTCGTCCGATTCCAGAAAACGTCCGGTGTACATGATGTCGCGCGCCGAAGACGGTCCGACCAGTCGCGCCAGGTTCGCGAGGCCCGTGTAGAGATAACCCAGGCCAAGCTTCGACGCAGGAATGGCAAAACGTGCGCTGCTGCTGGCAATGCGCACATCGGCCGTCAGCGCGATGCCCATGCCGGCGCCGATGCAAAACCCCTGGATCTGGGCAATCAGCGGTTTGTCGAATTTCTCCAGCCAGGAGCGGCCCCAGTCGGAAATCCGCGCGTATTCCTTTTGCTGCTCGGCGTTGTCGCGCACCTTGTCGAACTGCGAAATGTCCGCGCCCGACACGAAGGCCTTGTTGCCGGCGCCTTTCATGACCACCACGCGCACGGCGGGGTCATTCTGGTAGGCCTCCAGCACATCGCCTGTGGCCTGCCACATTTCCAGCGACATGGCATTGTGCCGCGGCAGGTTGTTGAAAATCAGCCAGCCGATGCCATTCTCGACGTGTGCCTGAACCTTGTCTGTGTTCAATTGCATTTTCCGCTCCTGTTATTGCCTTGTTTGCGATGCCCGGTTTTTAAAGCACCAGATACACGCCGTGTCTATAAAACGAGAAACACGCCGCGTTTCATGTTCGTGAAGTTCGCGCGAATACTCTGCGTCAGCGGCGTTTCGCGCCACTTCATCCATTCTGCCGTTTCCGGCACGAGATTGGAGGCCAGGTCATAGCAGGCGAAGGAACGTCCCGCCGCGCTCATGTAGCGCCGCGCGCGTACGCAACCCGTGACCGAAGCCAGTCCGGGCAGATGCTCGGTGACATACCAGTTCGTGATGTCCTTCTCGCTGCCCGGCGCAAATTCCATTTCAACCACGTAATGCACCGGCGCCGGGAACCCGAGCGATCGGCCGGCGATGTCGGCCGCCTTCGCCAGCGCAACACCACTGATCTTCATGCCGCCGGCCAGTGCAGCGGCCTTGGCTTCCAGCGCACTGACCTCCGCCTGTGCCACATCCCGCGGGGCGGTCAGGTCGAAATAGACATAGGCCTCATCGGCATTGCTGTAGGCACGCGCCCCGGCACCCAGGTCGGCTGCGAGTTTCTGCACCTCGGCCCAGTGCGTCTGGGTCAAACGCCCCGTGCAACAGAGCAGGATGGTGTCTGACTTGCTCATAAATCTCTCCTTGTAGTTCGAACGAATGAATGAATGCTGTTGTTACTTTCACTGCATGTTTTGACGACAACCACAATCTGCCGGCAGCACACGGATGAAATCCCGCATCGCGGCCGCGCAGGCCTCTGAATTCGAGAACGCAATGCCCTGACCATAGCCCTTGAATACCACAAGCTTCGCATCCGGAATGCGTTTTACCATTTTTTCCATTTCATCCAGCGTGGCGATCTTGCTGCCATCGCCGGCGAGGACGAGCACAGGCACCTTCAGGTCCGGCAGCACCGGCCAGCTGTCGGCCGTCTGCAGCATCTCGTGGATCGCAATCGCGGCATGCGGCCGGGTGCGATCGTGCTGAGCGATGGACCACTCAAGATAGCCCTCGCTCAGTTTGCTCGTATCGAAGCGATTCGGCGCCGACTTGCGCGCCCAGTAGCCGGTGCCGAATTTGCGCACCTCCTCTGCCACGAAAATATCATGGGTGGCTTGCGGAATCTTCACCGGCGTATTGCACAGGGTCAGCGAGGCAATGCGCTGTGGAAAACGAATCGCTGCATGGATGCCGACAATGCCGCCGGAAGCCTCGGCGCCCCAGTGCACGCGATCCAGCCCCAGCGCGTCCATCAGGGCAACCGCATCATTCGCCAGTTCGTCAACGCTGTACCGATAACCCTCCGGCGGCACCGTACTGTCGCCGCAGCCGCGCGAATCAAAGGTCACCACGCGGAAGTCACGACACAGCAGCGGTACCCACGCATACCAGAGGTCGAGGTTGCGCGCGAAGCCATGGTGCAGCAGCACCGTCTGGGGCTTCGTCCATGGGTCAGTGAAATCTGTGATCTGGTAGTGGATCTCGATATCCCTGACGCGGACGCGACCGTCCTTCATAGACATGCCTACAAGTCTCCTGCCAGCAATTCACTCAGGCGCGGCAGTGAGCCCGGCTTGCCCGATCCAACGGCGCGCGCTGCCTCCCAAATCTGAACTGACTTCTCCTTGCCGACCACCGGCACGACCAGCCCGTCGAATTTCGCACGCAGGTCGTCCCAGCTCAATGGATTGTCCGGATGGCCGCGCATGATCGCCGTTTCGGCATACAGCTTCTCGCCATCCTCGAGATGCACCTCCATCGAGGCCGAGTGCGGCGCCTGCCCTTCCACCGCGGTCATTTTCACCAACGGCACAATGTCGGTGACCGACTTGTCCTGCATCACCTTGTCGCCGAAATCGGTATCCACCACCGAATAGCCGCGCAGCCCCATGGAAATGCAGAACGGCACGCTGAACTTGCCCTCCAGCGGCGTGCGCGGGTTGGTCTTGCCGGCGGTGACCAGCGCGTTCGGATGTACCTTCGCCTCCACCCTCACGATTTTGCGCCCCGCCACCTTCTCAGCCAGAGAGCGCGCCGTCTGCGTGGACGGATGCGTGGCGCGACAGCTGGCGAAGGCCTTGAAACCATTCGTGAGGATTTCCCACTTTGACCAGTCAAGCGGCGGCACCTCGACCTTTCGGTCCTGGATGAAAGCATCCAGCCAGCCCTTTTCCAATTCAAACAATTGCGTGCCGGCCACATGTCCTTCGGACGCAAGTTGCGCGGCGAGAATGCCGTCCATTGCGGCCTTGCCGGCATGGAAAGGCTTGCCGTGCGTGCCAAAGGAACCGACCAGGCCGCCCATGGTGGTGGCGCTGTTGCCCAAGGCGTGGGTGATTTTTTCTTCGGGCAGATGCATCAGCACCGAAGTCACCGCCGCCGCACCGCAGCGCCCCACCACCGAGGTCGGATGCAGGCCCTTGCGCTGCAGGCTGCGCCCCACACCGGGCGCGTAACCGCCACCCAGCTTGCCCATGATTTCGTACCCGGTGATGAATGCCGCAACAGCGTCTTTTTCACTGCTGCCCAGTTCCTCGGTCATTGCCAGCGCCGTGGACCAGCACACCCCACTCGGATGCCCTGCTCCACCCGGATGGGTGTCGTCAAAGTCCATGGCATGGGCCATGGTGCCATTGGCCAGTACGGCGAGGGCCGGCGTGGTGCGGCCACCCATGACAACGCGCGCCTTGCCTGTCGCATGCCAGTGCCTGATGGCCGCGCGCACCGGACGTGCCGGCGCATCGCTGCTGGCGCCCACCATGAGGCCGATCACATCCACCAGAGCGCGCTCTGCGGCTTCCAGCACCGCTGGCGGAAATTCACGTGTCAGCGTGCCGGTGATGTAAGCTGCCAGCGCCGAGCCGCGTGGGGCCGATTCATTAACCGATGTAGCTGCGCGAACAGGCGACTGGGACATGCTTTACTCCTCCGGATAGGCCTTGCGGTGGGGGGGAATTCCCCTCGCGCTCCCCGGCAGTGGCACCCCGGCGATATTGCTGCCAGGACCCTGGGGGCGTGTTTTGCTGCAAGCATAGAGCATTACGCGAGGAGTGTCCGGCCGGCGGGCGCCCCCGAACGTAAAAAAACGCCAATACGACGATGAGTCGCCCGTCGGAAGGCCGTTGGGCGGCAAGTCTCCTTCAGCGCCGGGCGTAACGCGTTTCGGCGGCAGGCGTGCCTTTGAGGGCATCCCAAATCGCGGCGGCAGTCGCCATCACCCCGGCAATCACATCCTGTCGAATCTCGGAAAACAGGGTGATGGGGACCGAAACGGTCAGCACTGCGATGACCTCACCGCCGCTGCCCCGGATCGGTGCGGAAATCGCCGTCGCATTCTGGGCGCTGCGGCTGCTGCGGGCATAACCATTGCGCCGCACCGCGGCGATTTCGCGGCGGAATTCATCGCGATCGAATCCGGGCGGGGCGCTGCGATCGAGCAACGCCTTGATCTGGTCATCCGGCAGACCTGCCATCAGCACCTTGCTAGGTGCGCCAACATGCAGCGGGTGCGGAATGCCCAGCGTAATCACCCGCCTAACTTCGCCCAGACCTTCGACCTGCTCGACATCGACGCGCTGGTCGTCTTCGCGCACGCTGAGGTAGACGGTGTGGCGCAGCGTGGCCCGCAGCGCGCGCATCGCGGGACGTGCCTCGATCAGCAGCCCGCCGACGGACTTCGCGCTTTCGGCCAGCGCAAGCACGGCATAGCCAAGGCGGTAGACGCCGGTCTGGTCGTTCTTGATCACCATGCCGCGCCTTCTCAGCGTGGCCAGCACGCGGAACGCGGTGGGCTTGTGCAGGCCCGTCGCACGCGACACCTCGACCAGGGTCAATTCACCACCGTGGGTGCGGAATGACTCGAGCACATCGAGCGCGCGCTCAACGGCGGTAATGCTGTAGCCATCGGCGCGCGATGCTGCCGTAGCTGCCGCAGTGGCAGCGGCCGTGGCGGCAGGCGTTGCTGCCAGCGTGGCAGTGACCAGCTTCGGGACCGGGGCCAGACCTTTGGATACCGTCGTCCTGACCGGTGTATGCGATGCGACAGCCTTCATTGTCCGCCTCCCGTATTCCCCGTACTCATGATCGGTGCTGCACGTCGCTCGGCAAGGTATTCGCCGGTGGCAAGGCCGTATTTGGCATAGGAGGCTACCGCCTCGGGGTCGCCGCGCAGCACCGCATCATAGTGAATGACACGCAGCGCGTACTCGTAGCCGGGGCGCATCACATTCTTGCCGTCGATGGTGTGGAAGTCGCGGTTGGATTCCGCTCCTGCGGCCAGCACATCCCACTTGGTCGCAAGATCTTTCGCCCAGGCCAGTTCCGCGGCAGTGACGCCGAATTCCTCATTGACGATGTGAATCAGGCGCGGAATGACAATGGCGCAACCATCGAAACCGAAGCTGCGCGAGCGCCGCAATGCGTTGCGCAACTGCTCCGGATCGGTGGGCAGCGGGCGGATGATGTCGCCGGCATTCCAGCCGTGAGAGCGCGCGACGTTGACAATCTTGCCACGCGTATAGGTCAGCCACTCGTCGTTGGGATAAGGGTTGAGACCGTGGCTGGAGGACCCGGTTTCCAGACCGAAATCACCCGAGGACAGCCACACCGAGGTGATCAGCTCCGAGCGGCGGGCAATGTCTTCCAGTTCGAACAGGCAGGAGGGCATGTCGAGGCTGAGATGAATATCCACCTCGCGACCGTTGGCAAAGGCCATGATGCAGCGCTCGGCGTACATCACGTCGGCCAGGCCGTAGGCATGCGTGAGGCGGATGCTGTCCACACCCGCTTCGATGACGGCCTTCAGGTCATCGATGAACCAGGGCGAGCCGGGACTGTTGACGCGCACGCACAATTCACGGCACTTGTAGGCACCCCGGCCCTTGCGCAGCGCGTCCACCACCACCCTGCGCCCCTCGAGCTTGGCCTTGTCCTGCTTCACCACGGCGTCCTGCAAGTCGAGCACAACGACATCACACTCCAACCGGACGCTCTTCTCGATGTATTCCGGCACGCTGGCCGGAACGATGGTCTGGGAACGGCGAACTTTCATTTGTTCTCCTCCTTCTTCATTTTTCTCCTTCCCCTGCGAAGCGGGGGAAGGCCGGGATGGGGGCAATACAACCTATGCCCTACCAGAACCCTCTTATTTTCGGATCCACCTGCTTGAAAACACCCTGCGCCTCGTAGCGCCCGTACTCCTCATCGCCCATGCCCAGCCAGTCCCGCAGTGAGCTGCGATTGTGCTGGCCGAGCACCGGCGCAGCCTTGCGCACACGGCCCGGCGTGCGTGATAAACGGAGCGGTGAACCGGCGATGCGCAGCTTCCGGCCATGGGCATCCTCGGTGTGCTGGATGAAACCGCGCTCGACGATGGGCGGCGTCTCAAGCGCCTCGGCAATGGTGTTCACCGGCATGCACTTCACGCCCACCGGCACCAGCTTGTCGATCCAGTACTGGCGCGTCTGGGTCTTGAAGATTTTCTGCAACTCGGGCACCAGTTCATCAGTGCGTTTTTCCGGCCGCGCCTGCAGGTCGGCATCGGCCAGCCAGGCCTTGTGGCCCCACACTTCGCAGGCTGCTTTGAAGTTGCGCACCGACAGCGTGGCCATGACCCAGCCATCCTTCGCCTCGTAGGCACGCGTCAGTGTCTGGTAGGGATGCGCACTGCCCACCGGTTGCGGCACCTTGCCGGTGGCGAGGTAGCGCACCACCGCGTTTTCCATCAGTGACATCTGTGCTTCCATGAGCGAAATGTCGAGCAACTGGCCCTTTCCGCTGGAATGGCGCTCGTTCATTGCGCCGAGCATGCCGATGGCCAGATACAGGCCGCCGACCAGATCGACGATCGAGTAGCCCACGCGCAGGGGTGAGCCACCCGGCTCGCCAACAATGCTCATGGAGCCCGACAGCGCCTGAATCAGTGGGTCAACGCCAACGCGATCAGCCCAGGGACCATCGCGACCGAAGCCGGTAACCACCGCGTAGATGAGCCGGGGATTGAGCGCGGACAACTCGTCGTAGCCCAGCCCGATCCGCTCGGCCACGCCCGGCCCCATGTTCTGCACCACCACATCGGCCTGCTGCACCAGTCGATGCGCCAGTTCACGGCCCGCCGGCTGCTTGATATCCATCACCAGGCTGTGCTTGCCGCGGTTGACGCTGCTGAAGTACGGACTGAAATTCTCGTCGCCATCGGTGTAGCGGCGGGTGCGGTCGCCGCCGCCCGGATGCTCGACCTTGAGGATGTCTGCGCCCATGTCGGCGAGAATCATGGTTGAGTACGGCCCGGCCAGTGCATGCGAGAAATCCAGCACTCGCACGCCGCTTAGGGCCCCGGGGGGGCCCTGTTTATCCTCCTGCTGACGCGACATCAGGCCGCCGCCTGCTTGCGCGTGCCCAGTTCTTTAGCCGCCGCCTCCTCCACCACCGTGCCCTTGAAAAAGTTCGCATTCATGCCGCCATGCAGGTTGACGGCGTTGGCAAACATGAAGCGGCGGAAGTCTTCGTCGGTGAGCTGACCCTTCTCGAGCATTTCATGCGCCTCGGGGACAACTTCCAGCACATTTGGCACGTCCCAGTGTGCAATGTCGGAGCTGAACAGCGCGTTCAGCGGCAGGCCGAGACGCTTGTCGAAGGCCACCGTGGTCATCGGGTCGTCGGCTTCGCAGCCGAAATAGAAGTTCTTCGTGAAGACCTCGGCGAGTTCCCGCTTGCTGTTCACACCGGCTGCGGCGAAATCATCATGGTGCTCACGCTCGCGATCGACCTGTTGCTGCAGCGTGCCGCGTTCCCAGCCGTCGATGCCGGCGATCATCTTTTCCTTCAGCAACTTCATGCGCTCATTGCCGTACTTGTCGATGTAATTGCGCAGCGCCTGCAGGTCAAGATCGGTGGGCTTGAGGAAAGTCTGTGCGTTGGCGAAGTGGCGCTTTTCGAAATGCCCGCGCAGGTCGCAGTACAGATTGCGCGCCCAGCCGGCGCCGCCCTCGAGGAAACCGAAATTCAGGTTTGGGAAGCGTCTGGTTACCCCGCCGAGGAACACCGCCTTGCAGAAGGCATGGTTCGCCTGGGCGAAATGGTTGACGTGGTTGTAGGTGTAGTTCGTCACCGAAGCGTGGTCCAGCCAGGACAGGCTTCCTGCGTGCGAGGTCACTGCCACGCCAAGATCGGTGCAGGTCTGCCACAGCGGGTCGTAGCTTTCGGCGTTGTCCAGACCGAGCGCCTCCACATACTGCTGGCCTGAAGGCGAACGGCGCACCAGCGTGCCGCTGATCATCACCGCCTTGTAGCCCAGCTCCTTCACCGCGTAGGTCACCTCGGCAATCGCCTCGGCCGGCGTGCGCCGCGGAATTACTGCCACCGGCGTCATACGCGCTGCGTAGGGCTTGTAGAGGTCCATGGCCATCTGGTTGTAGGCGCGCACCGCAGCACCGCGCAGTTCCGTGTCGCGTATGCCTTCCAGCGACAGACCTGCGGTGGGATAGACGATCGCAAAGTCGATGCCCATCTCGTCCATGTTCTCGCAGAAGTACTTCGGCAGCCGGAAGATGGCCTGCTGCGTGGCGTCGGCGGGGAAGTGCCACCAGGCGCGGCGGCGATAACGCTCGCGCATGCGCTCCTCGTTCGTGGCCTTGTACCACTTTGGACTGACCTCGGTTTCGCGCGTCTTAATGTACTTCTGCGCGAGCTCGTCACCGCCGATGTCTCGGATGTATTCGGCGAGCATGGCGTGCGACTCCAGCCAATGGCCATCGCAATCAATGATGGGGTGTTTGAGCTGCTTTCGGATTTCGCGCGGGGACAGACCTGATGACATGCAAAGACTCCTTTTGGACGAACGCAGCTTTGATTACCTGAAACTCTGCAACTGCTGCGTTTCATTAGATGAAATATAATTTCCAACATCGTAATGCCCGAAACAGCGCCGCGTCCATACTCAATTCATGCAAAGCAGCTTTCTGTTTTTTACTGGAGAGGCGTTACGGGAGGCGAATGGCCCCCGCCGCCGCCAGGGCCTGCAACTGTGCATCGGAATAACCAAAGCTCCGAAGCACCCTGCCGGTATCCGCACCGCACGAAGGTGACGGGCTGCGGATGCTCCCTGGCGTCTCGCTCAATTTGACCGGCGGGCCCACGGTCTGTGTGCTTCCGCCTTCAACCAGCGGTTGCTCGACCAGAATGCCGTTGGCCCTGATTTGCGCATCCCCCACCATGTCGCCCATGGAGTTGACCGGCGCACAGGGCACGCCGGCATCTGCCAGGCGATCGATCCAGTGCTGTAGGGGCAGCGTCGCAAACCAGCGTTCCAGTTCGGCTTCCAATGCGGCACGATTGTCGCGGCGCGCGATATTGGTGCCGTAGTCCGGATGGTCAACAAGGTCGGTGCGCTCAAGTGCCTGACAGAAGCGCTCCCACAGAACGCGCGTGGACACGGCCACGACAAAACGCTTGCCATCGCCCGAATGAAAGATTCCCCACGGCGTGTTCTGCGGATGATGCGAACCGATGGGCTTCAACGCCTCGCCGGTGGCCCAGTATTGCTGCAGCCTCAGGCTCATCAGCGAGGCCATGGCGTTCAGCATGTTCGCCTCGACGCGCTGGCCGCGTCCCGTGCGCTCACGCGCCTGCAGTGCGAGCAGGATGCCGACCAGTCCGTGCAAACCCGAGAGATGATCGGCCACTGGGGCACCGCAAGCCAGCGGCTCTGCCCCCGCCTCGCCAGTAATACTCATCAGTCCGCCCACGGCCTGCCCTATCAGGTCCAGCGCCGGGCGATGGCTATAGGGCCCTTCGCCCCCGAATCCGGTAATGGAGCAATAGATGAGGCGCGGGTTGATGGCCGATAGCGTTTCGTAATCCATCTTCAAGCGCGCTGCGACGCCGGGCCGGAAGTTCTCCACAAACACGTCGCTCGCCTTCACCATGTCCTGCACGATGCGCCGCCCCTCTTCGCTGGCAAGATTTATGGTGAGGCTTTGCTTGTTTCGATTCACCGCGAGGAAGCTCGAACGCTGCCCGCCGGTATTGACCACATTACCCTCACGCAAAGGCTCACCATCGAGGGGTTCGATCTTGAACACCTCGGCGCCGTAGTCGCCCAGCAGCATGGTGCAGGTCGGACCAGAAATGTGATGAGTCAGATCAATGACGCGTATGCCGGAAAGGGCGTGCATGCTTTTATCCTCTTGTGGTTCACTTGCGCGCTGTATTACACCGTCGAGCATTGTCGCGCTCAGCTGCAGCTTGCCAAATGTCTCATCAGACGAAACGAACTGTGATTGATTTGTATTTAGGAAATTTGGGCGTATTCTAGTCCGCGAATTAACGCGGCAACACATAACGCGTAGCGAGACAGAACAGGACCGGCAAGCACGCTTGAAAGCACAAGCCGGCGGCACGATCACGACGCCAAAGGAGATTCCATGCACTGCCCGCAGAAAGCAACCTTCGCCACGCTCGCATTCGCCTTCGGCATGACCCTGGCAGGCGCCGCACATTCGCAGAAACCCATCGGCCTGCCCGGCAACTATCCCTCCAAACCGATTCGCGTGATCGTCGGCACCGCACCCGGCGGCGGCCTGGACATCATTACACGGCCGGTGATGACCAAACTCACCGAGCGATGGGACTCGCAGGTCATCGTCGAGAACAGGGCCTCGGGAGTTGGCAGCGTGGTCGCCATGGATTACACAGCCAAAGCACCTGCAGATGGCTACACCATCCTGATCGGGTCATCCAGCACCTTCCTGAATGCAGCCCTGGTGCTCAAGGTGCCCTACGACGTCATCAAGGCATTTGACCCGGTGGCCCTATTCACCGTTTCGCCCTTTGTCATGGTGGTACCGAACTCGTCCCCCGCCAAGACCGTCAGGGAGTTTCTTGATCACGCGAAGAACAAGGCCGGCGCATTGAACTACGCCACATCCGGCAGCGGCTCATCGGGGCACCTTGCCGGGGAATGGATGAAGCTCGCAGGCAACATCAATATGGCGCATGTGCCCTACAAGGGCATCGGTCCCGGCATCGTTGACTTGATGGGCGGACGCATCGACATGCTGTTCGCCTCCCCCACGGCGTCAATTCCCCATGTACGCTCCGGAAAGCTGCGCGCCATCGCAGTGACCAGCGCCAAACGCGCCAAGTCGCTTCCAGACCTGCCCGCGATTTCTGAAACCCTGCCTGATTTCGAGATCACCACCTGGTTTGGCTCCCTTGCACCGGGGGGCACAGCCGTGCCCATCGTCAATGCACTGAACCGCGAGATCAACCAGATCGTTGCCCTCCCCGACGTCAACAAGCTTCTGACTACCGACGGATCAGAGACGATTCCAATGACGACGAGGGAGTTCGGGGATCTTGTGGCCAATGGCATCAACAAGCTTGACCGCGTCATCAAGCAGACCGGCATCAAGCTCGAATAGCGCAACCGCCACCCCATCAGTCATCAGTGCGTTCGTTGACACCAAGGAGATTGAATTGATCAGGACATACAGAACAGCCGCGTTGCTTGCAGCCACCCTCCTGAGCATTGGGACGTTCACCGCCGCGCAGGCGCAAAAGCCAACCGGCCTGCCCGACAACTATCCCGGCAAGCCCGTACGCATCATCATCTCATCCTCGCCGGGGGGCGCAATCGACATCTGCGGGCGCCTCGTCCAGGGCAAGCTGGCCGAACGCTGGGGCGGTGGCGTAATCGCCGAGAACCGCACCGGCAACGGCGTGGCGTTCGACTTCGTGTCCAAGGCCGCGCCTGACGGCTACACCCTGCTCACCACCGGCATCAGCGCCTTCGTCGGCGCTGAGTTGACGCTGAACCTGCCCTACAGCCTGCGGACCAAATTTCCTCCGATCTCACAATGCATCACCACGCCCTACATTGTTTCCGTGAACAACGAGCTTCCGGTCAAGAACATCAAGGAGCTGGTCGCCTACGCCAAGGCCAACCCGAACAAGCTCAACTACGCCTACAACTCCACGGGCAGCACCTCGCACCTGTTCGCCGAATTGTTCAAGTACGTCGCGAACCTCGACATACAGGGCATTCCATTCAAGGGCGTCGGTCCCTCCTATTTGGAGCAGATGGCGGGACGCATCAACATCACCACAGGCACAGCCGCGTCCGCCGGCCCGCTGGCGAAAGCCGGAAAAATCAGGCCTGTCGCAGTCACCAGCGCGAAGCGCATGAAGACACTTCCCGACATCCCCACCATGACAGAAGTCCTGCCCACATTCGATGTCATGGAAGGCTGGGTTGGATTCCTTGGCGTTGAAGGCATGAACCCGGCCATCATTGCCGCGCTCAACAGGGAAATGAATGCAGTCCTCGCCTCACCCGAGGCTGAAAGGACGCTCACCAGTGACGGCTCGGAGATTCCACTCAGCACACCGGCGCAGTTCCGCAAGGTCATCGCGGATTCAGGCGATTCCACGGCGCGCATCGTCAAGCAGGCAGGGATCAAGCTGGAATAGATTTTCCGAGGTATCACACTGAACACGAGAGTAGTACCCGTACATTCAATCAAGGAGAACTGCATGCGCAGGATTGTGATAGCAGTCGTGTTTATTGCAACAACCGTCGGAACAATTTCCGGAGCGCACGCTCAGAAGCCCACCGGCCTGCCCGACAACTACCCGAACAAGGTGATCCGCGTCATCGTCTCCTCCACCCCTGGCGGCGCCATTGACATCAACGGGCGGGTGTTTGTGACCAAAATCAACGAGCGCTGGGGCAACGTCATCCTGGAGAACCGTCCCGGCATCGGCGTCGCCTACAACCTGATGATGCAATCACCAGCTGACGGCTATACCCTGATGGTGACCTCGATCAGCGCCTACAGCAGCGCCGAGATCGTCCAGAAAGTGAACTACAACATCCGTACCAAGTTCCCGCCCATCATCCAGTTCACGGGCAGCCCCTACATCGTTACAGTCAGCAACGACCTGCCGGTGAAGAATGTCAAGGAACTGATCAACCATGCCAGGGCCAATCCGGGCAAGCTCAATTTCGGCTACACCAATGTGGGCAGCGCATCGCAATTGTTTGGCGAACTCCTGCAGCACAATTTCAAGCTCAGCATGCAGGGTATCCCGTTCAAGGGCACGGGCCCGGCTTACATCGACCAGATGGCAGGCCGCATTCACCTTCTGCTCGGATCTGCTTCGTCTGCCGGACCGCTGGTGACCACAGGCAAGATTCGGGGTATCGCCACCACCGGCGAGAAGCGCTCCCGCGCCCAGCCCGACCTGCCGACGGTGCGCGAAAGCGAGCCTGGATTCGATGTTTTTTCGGGCTGGATCGGACTGTTCGGCGTGGAAGGCATGAACCCTGTGCTCATCAACGCTCTGAACAAAGAGGGCAACGCGATTCTTGCACTGCCGGAAGTTGAGAAACTGCTGTCTGCAGACGGTGAAATTGTCGGCGGAACACCCGAGCTGTTCCGCAAGACCATCGCCGACTCGCTGGACTCAACAGCGAGAATCATCCGGCAGGCGAATATCAAGATGATGGAGTAGGCAGCAGGAACGCATCAGCCCCACACCGTCATTCCGGACGCCGCTTCCGATGAGAGGCGGAATCCAGTGACTTTCACGATACGACGCTGGAATCCCGCGCAGTTTCCAAACTGCGCGGGAACGAAGAGTGCCCCAACCTGGCTCAGCCCGCCAGCAGTTCCTGTGCCATTGCCCGCAACGCTTTCCGGTCCAGCTTGGGCGTGTTCATGCTGGCGATCATCGGGAATTCATCCACACAGATGAAGCGCGCCGGGGCCTTGTAGCGCGCCATGCCGTTGATGCAGTGCGCCTGCAGCGCGGCCTCTTCAAGGTCACGGCCCTGCTTCGCGGTGTAGAAGGCCACCACGGCCGTGCGGCCGCTCTGCTCCACACCGACCACATAGCAAAGCGCAACGCCTTCAAACTCCTGCACCCAGGCCTCGATTTCCAGCGGGTTCACCAGAAAGCCCGAGAGCCGCAGCGCATCGCCGATGCGCGACATGAAAGTCCAGCTGCCGCCCCGATCGGAATGACCCAAGTCACCAGTGCGGAAATAACCGTCCTCGGTAAATGCCTTCGCGGTGGCTTCCGGGTCATGCAGGTAACCAATGAAATTGCAGGGCGAGAATATCTCGACCTCCCCCGGCTCGCCGTGCGGCAGCACTTCGCCGGTTTCCTGGTTGCGTGCGCGCACCCGGGCTTCGGGTGACACCGGCATGCCACCCCCGACAGCACGCAGCACCGGTTCATCGGAATCCGGACGGCGCGAAAACAGCGCCTCCACTTCGGAAGAACCATACACCGCCATGAGTCTGAAGCCGCGTTCCTGCGACAGTTCGACCAGTTCATGCGCGCGGCTGCCCACAAACAACCGGAGGTCGGGAAAGGGATGCGCTTCCTTTTCCTCGGCATACAGGCGCTTCACCATCTCGTCCGTCGATATGGTCAGCGTGATGCCGTGTTTCCGGATCAGACTCCCGGCAAGGACTGCATCAAAGCTGTGATGCACCGCCATGGGCGTACCCGACAGTAACGCCGCCATGGCTTGCACAAAGCCGAAGGTGCCGCAGAACGGCACCATCTGCAGCGTGCGCTGGTTGGGCGCGGAATAGCCGAAGCTTTGCGCCGTGTCGCGCGCTGCGCGCACCAGGCGCCCCTGCACATGAACCACAAGCTTGGGTTTGCTGGTCGTGCCCGAGGTGGTGTACAGCAGGCAGGGTGCGTTCGCGTCGCCATCAGCGATGTCTTCCGGTGCATGGCGTTCCAGGTCAGCATAGGCCACACGCCCTGTTCCCGTGGCCGAGTCGTCCTCGTGATACTCGACGATATGCTTCAGATCGGGCATTTCGGGGATGACCTGGTCCAGCACTTCGCTGAAGTCCACGCCGCGATAGCCTGGCCAATACACTATCGCCTTCGCTTTTGCGCGCAGCAGAATGTCGCCCAGTTCCTTGTTGCGAAAACGCGTGTTTGTTGCCAGCGCCATGGCGCCAATGCGCGCCAGCGCAAAAAAACACACCATCCAGGCCGGCGTGTTCGGCAGCCACAGCGAAACAACGTCGCCCTTCTGTATGCCAAGGGCGCGAAAACCTGCAGCAACGCGACGGATTCGCTCATCCAGTTCGGCGTAACTGATTTCGCGATCGGCGTACCAGATCGCCGGGGCTTGAGGCCGGCGCGCGCAGAGAGCGGCGAGCGCCGCGTTAAGGTTGGTGGTCAAGGTATTTTCCGGAATTCTGTTGCAGAAAGTCGGGAATTTTAAAGGGACACACTTTTACTCCGGCCTGCGATCCCCTGCAGCGCCTCCACCACTTTGCGGTCCAGCAGGAGGCCGTTTTTCCTCGCTTCGTCTCGTTCACGGAAGCTCCGCTCCGAGGGCACGCGCACCGCATCAACACCATCTACGGTGGGCGTCGCCCGTATTTCGGCCAGCATCTGGTCCATGTTCGCTTTGAGTTGCTCCAGCGGAATCAGCAGATCGGGTTGGATGGCAATGATCAGGTGGCCGTAGTCACGTGGCTTTCCATGCGGAATCGCCGACCCCGCCAGCACGCCAAAAGCCTGCACCATCAGCGACAGGGCATAGCCCTTGTGCTTGTCGCGCGCACCGAAGGCCAGCAGGCTGCCGGCCATGGCCGTGACCGGATCCGTGGTGGGTCGCCCCTGCTCATCGATCGCCACACCCTCGGGCAGCGATTCGCCCAGGCGATGCCGAATGGCCAGTTCGCCCTTCATGATGGCTGCTGTGCCCATGTCGATGACCATGGGATGCCCACTGGTCGGAAAGGCCGCTGCCAATGGATTGGTGCCCAGCATGCCGCGCCGCCCCCCTTCAGGCGCCACCGCTGGTGATGCACCCGAGAACTGCAGACCCACCAGGCCTTCACGCGCAATCATCTCCACGTAATAGGCGCTGCGTCCGGACAGGCCGCTGTCATATACACCGACGATGGCAATGCCCGACTGCTTCGCCTTTTCGATGGCGATTCGCGTGCCCTTGTAGACCGTCCAGTAGCCGATGTGGTTGCCGCCGTCGATCATTGCGGAGACCGGCGTTTCCTGCATGACCTTGAAATCGTGGCGTGGCAGCTTCAACCGCTTGTCATCGCCGATTTCGAGAATGCGCGGCAGCCCTGCAAAGGTGTAGCCGCAAGCCGCCGCGTCGACCAGGTGGTCGCAAATGGCTTTTGCCTGCTCCGCGTCATAGCCCATGGCCCTGAGCGCGGCCTCGCCAAGATCGGAGGCCTCGGTCATCGACAGGCGTACCGCATCTGTTGGCTGGTGTCTCATGTGTTCTCCTTGATATTCATTACGAGTTGCTGGCGATCCGGCATTACTCGAGCTTGATGTTCGCAGCCTTGACTACCGCCGCCCAGCGCGCCGTTTCATCCTGCAGCACGCGCGCAAACTCTTCGGGCGTGCCAGGGTACAGATCCACACCCTGCGCAACAAAATACTTTTTGCCGTCTGCCGAGTTGAGGTAACGGGTGATCTCCACGTTCAGACGGTCGATGATGGCGCGCGGCGTTTTCACCGGCACCAGCATGCCGGTGCCGGCACGCGACTTGAATTCCGGCAGCCCGGCCTCTTCGTTCGTCGGGGCATCCGGCAGGATCTCCATGCGCTTGGGCGCACTCACCATGAGCACCTTGAGTTTGCCGGCACGCACTTGCCCCAGACCGGCCGAGGGGCTCTGGATGATCAGACTGACCTCGCCCGCCAACACAGCGGTAAGCGCGGGCGCGCCCCCTTTGTAGGGAACATGCAGCATTTTCGTTTGGGTCAGCATGCCAAACAGTTCACCAGCCAGGTGGTTCTGGCTGCCGTTGCCGGCTGAAGAATAGGTCAGCACGCCTGGTTTCGCCCTGGCCGCCGCAATGACGTCCTTCACACTGGTCAGGGGGGAATTGGCACTGACGATCAGAGCGCTGGGAATCAATGAAATCAACACAACGGGCGACAAATCCTTCAGCGCATCAAAGGGCATGCTGTAGAGCGCCGGGTTGATGGTGAGCTGGCTGATGGTGCCGAACAGTAACGTGTAGCCGTCCGGAGAGGCTCTGGCCACTTCATGCGCACCAATGTTGCCGTTGGCGCCAGCGCGATTGTCGAGCAGGAATTGCTGCCCCATCGACTTCGACAACGCCTCGACAATGGGTCGCGCCACCACGTCAACTGGCCCACCTGGCGCGTAAGCGCTGATGACACGGACCGGTTTGGCTGGCCAGGTCTGCGCAGAGGCCATAGTGGAAATAACTGCGGACAACCCGCCGAGAACTGCGGATGCAACGAGCATGCTTGCAATGCGCTTCATGTCTGTTTCTCCTATGATTTTGCGTTCTTGTTACAGTCGTCTTTCTCGAGTCGATGACCCCACCGCCTCGGTCAGGGCTTTCGTGTATCGCCCCGTGTTCCGGTATAGAAATTCGGATACTTGTGCATGACCACGACACTGTCACTGGCGTGGGCGTAACAGCTGTCCAGCATGCGCGGCTTGGCTGAGTCACCGGCCAGCGCCTTGGGCAGCTCAGCGCGCATCACCGACACCATGGTCTGGAATGCCGTGCTCCCCATGGTATTGAGCAACTCGCGGATATGGGTGCAGCCGGCAACACCGCCCAGCTTGCCGGAGATGGCCGCGCGCCAGCCGCGACTCATGCGCTCGCCCTTGAGCGCGCTGACCGCCGGTGCGATCTCCGGGCATACCGAGTAGGGCGAAGCGTCTGTGACCGCAATGGCATCATGCACCAGCATTTCCTTGTCGATCACGAGGCGCACCCACATGTCGTGCAGCGGCTGACCAGGCTCGACATGCCGACCGACGTTTGGCGCCAGGCGATCGGGTTTGATGTCCGTGATGCGGCCTTCGATGTCATACAGCCCGTCCTCGCGGCTGAAGCCGCGCATTTCGATGCTGCGGAAATGAATTTCCTTGCGTGGAGCAGGTTTTGGCAACGGCATGTTTCGTTCCTGTGGATGCGATTAATCGTGATGAAAAATCTTGTTGACGATGACCCATTGGCCGTCGCGCCTTGCCACACCGAGGTAATCAGTAAAGCGCAGCCCGCGGTAGAGATCGGCCACCTTGACCGTGCCCACCTGCCCCGTGATGTCCGTCGCCACGATGCGCATGTCGAAGGCTTCGCCGCTGTCAGCCGGGATGGGCCGGCCCTCGACCGCCTTCAGCCAGTCCTCCAGCGGGATGTGGGCAAACGTGCCCTTGTAATGGCCGAACAGGCAGGCTGCCGGATGAAAAGCCTTTCGCAATCGGGCAGTGTCGCGGTAATACATGCCCTCGAAGTAGTCCTGGATCGTGGCCGCAATAGCCTGCAGGTCATGGGTGGCTGGCAGTGTCGACATGTGCTACTCCTGTTTGAATTCGGCCATATTCCGGTGCTGACTTCAGCCCTTCTCCACAGCTGCAGTCTTGCCGGTATAGAAAGCCGGCCACTTGCGCAGAATCACCGTGCGTTCAGTGGACATGGCAAAACAACTGTCAAGCATGGAGGGCCGGGCATTCGCCGCTTTCGGCTCGACTCGCTTGGCGCTCTCGGCACTTTCGGCAACGTGGGCCCGCCGGATCTGCGCCATGGTCTGGTAGGCCGCACTGCCAATGGTATTGAGCAACTCCTTGAGATGGGTGCAGCCATCAGTGCCGGAAAGCTTCTCCGAGATGGCCTTGCGCCAGCCCTTGCCCAGGTTCACCCCTTTCAGCACTTGCAGATTGGGCGCAGCCGATGGGCACTCGGGGAACGGCGATGCGTCGGTTATGGCCTCAACTTCGTGGATCTGCATCTCCAGATCAATAATCAGTCGCACCCACATATCGTGCAGCGGCGTATTCGCCTTGACGGTACGTCCCTTCTCCGGAGAAAAATCATACGAGCGGATGTCCGTGATGCGGCCTTCGATGTCGTACAGGCCGTCAGAGCGGCGAAAGCCGCGCATGTCGATGGCGCGGTGATGCAGGGGTTCGCGGGAAACGGGGGGCGTGAGCGGCATGGTCTTTCCTGTGGGGAGCAGCGACCGCATGTCTGCGGCGCTCTGCGGCGGCGAAGGCCCGATTTTACCGCGAGGCGCCCCCCGCAAGTCACCCCTATCCGCTATTGCAGCCGGGGCTTGCGCAGGAAGTTGTTTCGATCGCCTGATTCAACCGCAATGCGCAGAACATCGCCCGAACGAGCGATCATGAGCGGTACCTTGACACCCGCCGGACCGAGCTTCCAGATCGAACGAAACAGCGCAGCAAGACCCTGCACCCGCTGCTCGCCCACACCCAGCACCATGTCGCCCACTTTCACACCAGCGCGCTCTGCCGGGCCGCCTGCGGTCAGTCGCCCCACCACCAGCTTGCCATCGGGGTCCTGGGTGTACATGCCCAGCCAAGGACGCGGCGGATTCGGGCCGCGACCGGTCTTCAGCAGGGAATCCAGAATGGGCGTGAGCAGGTCGATGGGTATGAACATGTTGACGTGGATGTTCTCGCCATTCACTTCCTGCTGCACCAGCAGCGAGCCAATGCCGATCAGGTCGCCCAGCGGATCGAGCAGCGCTGCCCCGCCCCATTGCGGATGGGCTGGCGCCGTGAACAGCGCCTCGTCGAGCACATACTCCCAGTAGCCGGCGAACTCCTGCTTGCCGATGACGCGGGTTTTCAGCGAATGCGCCACACCACCATGGCCAATGACAAAGACGGCGTCACCGGCGTTCACGTCTGCCACGCTGCCACGCTGCAAGTAGGGTGCATCGAGTTTGCCCAGCGGCTGCACCAGGCCAAAGCCGGTGGGCTGGTCAAAGGACAGGGGGTGCGCCTCGATCACCTGGCCGCGATTCGTGGTGAGCCAGATCTGCGAGGCCTCGTTGATCAGGTAGCCGACGGTCAGCACCAGGCCGCTTTCGTTGATCACCACGCCGTAGCCGCCACGCTCCGTGCCCAATGTGCTCGCCGTCATGCTGTCCTCGGGAAACGTTGAACGCAGCAGCACCACGGCGTCCAGCGCACGGGAGAGGTCAAACTGGGTTTCGTCGGCCCGGGGCTGGACTTCCGCCGGAAAGGTCCATCGTTGTTCGTCGCTCATGGGCTTATTTTGGCATGAAGTGCGGCGATGTTCGCGGCGGGAATCAGGCCGTCGAACGCCTGCCCCTGTCCGCACCCGGCCGGCGGAAAATGACTTCAGGGCAGGGACTGGATAGACGCAGGGGCGGTATGTTCGGGCGCTTGTTCAGAAGCGCCTGCCACTGCCCCTACTCAAACTTCGCGCCCGACTCCTTGATCGCCTTGGCGGTCAATTTTGCCTCTTCCCTGATCAGCCCGCCAAACTCCTCGGGCGTCCTCGAACCGGCGGTCTCGGTGCCATCCTTGGACATGATGTCCTTGAATTTCGGGTCGCGTATCGCCTGGGTGCCGGCATCGAACAGGCGCATGACCACTGCGCGCGGTGTTTTGGCCGGCAGGAAGAATCCGTACCAGATGGAAATGTCATAGCCGCTGACGCTGGCCTCGCCCATGCCGGGCAGATCGGGCACCAGCGGCGAACGCTCCCGCGTGGTCACGGCAATGCCGCGCAGCTTGCCGGCGGTCACCTGCGGCATGACCGAAGGCGCGGTCGCAAAGGTGAGTTGGGTGTCGTTGGCGAGCACCGAGGCAACGGCAAGCCCGCCGCTCTTGTAGGGCACGTGCACCATGTCCGCCCCGGTCAGACCGCTGAAGATCACGGTGGCCAGATGCGGCACCGAACCGTTGCCTGAGGTCGCGTAATTGAGCTTGCCCGCGGTCTTTTTAGCCACGGCGATGAGATCGGCCATGTTGCGAACCGGCACGGATGGGTGCACTGCCACCACCAGCGGAGCACGGGTGAGTTGTATCAGCGGAATCAGGTCTTTCTCGACGTCGTAGCCCACATTGGCATTGATGATGGGATTGACGATGATGCCGCTCTGGCTGGCAATGAGCAGCGTGTAGCCGTCAGGTGCAGACCTCGCCACTTCGGCCACACCGAGGCTGGAACCCGCGCCGGGCTTGTTCTCGAGGACCAGTGGCTGACCAAGCGCACTGCTCAGCGCCGGCTGAATGGCGCGGGCGGTAATGTCGGAGGCACCACCGGGTGCAAAGGGAATGACAAGACGCACCGGCTTGCTGGGATAGATTTGTGCGTTCGCGATGCTTGCTGCACCTGCTGGCAACAGCATCGCCATGGTGCAAAGGCAGACTCGTGCTGACCGGGATATTGCTCGCATCATGCTCTCCTCCTCAGGATGGATACGGTGCAAAAACGGAATTGGCGATGCAGTCTAGCGCCGATTGCGGAAAGGCACAGGTTCCATCACCAGACTCCTGAATCAGCGTGTCAGCGCCGCAACGCAACTACTGCGGGATTTCCGGCTCAACCAGCATGGCAAGCTGCGCCAGCGATTCCTGCCAGTCGAGGTAACACATCTCGACGGGAATCACCTCGGGAATGCCCTCCTGCACCACATTCAGTTCTGTGCCGTATAACACCGCCTTGAGCAATACCGTCACCTGAATCACGCCGGGCAAGTTCGGATCGTCGAACTTGTCCGTGTAGCGAAGCAGCGTATGGGGCACCAGCTCAAGGTATTCGCCACTGAAGGAATGACTGTGCTGCGTGGTGAAGTTCGTGAAGGACATGCGGAATGTTTCCCCCACCTTGGCATCCAGGTGGTGCTCCGTCGCGGTAAAACCATTCGGCGGCAGCCACTTGGCCAGGGCATCAGCATTGAGGAAGGCTCGGTACACCTTTTCGGGCGGGGCGCGCAGGACGCGGTGGAGGCGGACGATGCTGGTGGGCATGGTGCTCTCTCCATTGTTCAAATTTGAAATCAACGCTGACTCTGACCCGGATTGCAACGGTCATTGAAGGAATCGCCAGCATATGAGGCAGCAACCGATCTTAAGACAAGCTTCGTGCATGCTTGGCAGTCTCTCGGAACGAATTCGAAGGCGACGAAACCAGTGAAGCCACGTAATGGATCGCACGACCACTCAGCGGGTCTAGCCCAGGCCGCTGCCTTGTTTAGTTCTGCGCCGGGCGATCTGGGGCTCGATGCCTCGGCTCAGCAAGGCGGCTCGATGCGAGTAGGAGTCATAGCCTCGATCGGCCTGAAGCAGTTTTGGTCGGCGCTTGGGAGCGCCCCGTTTCCCCGCCAATCTTCGGAGACAGACCATAATTACCCACTAAAATCGCAAAATATTTTCTACCGGACTAAGCTCCCCGACGCTTCGTCGTACGCCCGGTCGACCGCGACCGCAGTCCTGCAGCAGAGCGCGCAACACCAACCAAAGAACTCAGCGCAGAATTAACTGATTCAGTCGTAGGAAAAATCTTGGCTAATTCAGGTGTCAAAAGGACAAGATTGCTGCCCTTCCTGAATTCCTCGACATGCTTCCCTCGCACGCCCTTTCCAAGGTCTTCGATCCGGTATTCGGCGCGCATTTCCTCAACCTTCTTCATATATCTTCCTTTCATGTCGTGTAGCCAGGCGGGCACTGATAATGCGATACCTTCCGCGTCGATGCGTGTAGACGACTGCGAGGATACGGGTCATGCGCGACAGACCGAACATCAGCCACCGTTCCTCCCCGATTGAGTGATCGGGGTCAGAAAAAGTGTAAGCCATGGAATCACCAAAAACAGAAGCTGCCTCTTCGAAGCTGACTTTGTGCTTCCTGAGATTCAGCGCACCTTTTGCCGGGTCAATTTCAAATTCCATGCGCCATTATTCCACGGCGCGGAAATAGGAGGGACTCGCTTTTTGAGTGAGGCCGGGGAGGATAAACCTGCTTCCGCTTCGCCAGGGCGGGATGAAAAAAAGCAAATCCCCCCGCCCGACTGCGCCGGGTCGGCCCCCTTTGACAAGGGGGTGGATTTCCGCTTTTGCGGGAATGACGGTGTGTAGAACCGGAGGCTAAACCCCTGCCTTGATGCCGTCCGTCACAAGAACTCCCGCCTTCACCAGCCGCTCCAGTTCACCCGCCATGCCGATGTCGGCCAGCACGCTCTTCGCATCGGAGCCGGGCTTGGGTGCCGGATTACCGGGAACGGGTGGCGTGCGGGACAGGCGTGCGGAGGGGCCGGTCTGGGTGATGCTGCCCTGCCCTTCGTCGTGGTCGCGCGTGATGCTCAAGCCGCGTTTGACCACCAGCGGGTCCTGCATCAGGACGTTGAGGTCCTCGACGAGATGATGGGCGCCGATGCTGGCCCTGGTCAGCGCGGTAACCCATTCAGCAGCGCTGCGGGTGCGCATGACCTGCTCCAGCGCCTGTTCGAGTGCGGGGCCGGTCTTGCCGGCAACATTCGCCAGTTCGGAACACTTCGCCAGTTCGCCTTCGCGGGCTGCGAGGAACACCCAGCCCTTCGCGGTTTCATAGGCGCGATGCAACGGGCCGCTGCCCAGCGCCTGCTGCCCCTTCGCTTCATTCCATTCCTTGCCGGCGTAATCGAGCAGGAAAGGTGATTGCAGCATGCTGGCGGTGTAGGCAAGCGCGGTATCCACATGCTGGCCATGTCCGGTGCGCCGCGCATGCAGCAGCGCGAGCGTCACGGCGTAACAACCCATGAGGCCGGTGCCGTAGTCATTCGCCGGGAACGGCGCGAGCACCGGGCGGTCCCCACCGAAGCGCATCTGCATGCCCGAAACCGCCTGCCCGATCTGCTCGTGGCCGGGGCGCGTGGCATAGGGGCCGGTCTGGCCGAAGGTGTTCATCGAGGCATACACAATCGAGGGCTTGCGCTTTTTCACCTGTTCATACGAAATGCCCAGGCGATTCGCGGCGTCCTTGCGATAGTTCTGCAGGATGATGTCGGCCTGATCGATCAGCTTCCAGAGGATGTCGATGCCCTCCTTCGTCTTCAGGTCAAGCAGCAGCGTGCGCTTGCCGCGATTGACGTCGTTGTGAAAACGCAGTGGGTTGCGGCGGGGATCATCAATCTTGATGACGTCAGCGCCAAACTCGGCCAGTGTGCGGCCGCAAGCCGGACCGGCCAGGATGATGCAAAGGTCGAGCACCTTGACCCCCTTCAAGGCCTGCTTCATCGAGGTATCCGGCACCGCAGGGGTCGCCGCAACCGCGCGCGGCGCGGCCAACTCACGCAGGATTTCATCGCGATGGGCATCGGTTTTGGGGCGCGGTAAGCGCACTGAACCCGGCGTATCGGAGAGACGCGCATTGATTGCCGGGCCGCGGAACTTGCCGAGTTCGGGGTCGGTGAAATCCGCAATGATGTTCGAGCCCAGCGCCTGCGGGTGCTGGAGCCATTCTGCGCTTGTATTCTCCGTCACGCACTCGGTGCCAATGGCCTCGCAGAATTGTTCCCACTCCAGGGAGGTCTTTGTCTTGAACAGATCGGCAAACTTCTGCGTCAGCTGGGCCGGTGTGAGGCCGGCCTTGATCCACTCGTCGGCGCCGACGGCCTTCAAGAAGTCCGCGTGGCGGAAATTATTCGCCACGTACATCACCCAGCGACCGTCCTTGCACAGCGCCTGTCGGCTCCAATTGAAGGCCGGATGGGATGGTGTCTGGTTATGAATCTTCATGCCGCGCATACCGATGGCAGAGAAAGTGGCATCGAACAGGGGCACTTCCATGATCTGCCCCAAGCCGGAGCGCTCGCGCTCGTTCAGTGCCATGGAGATGCACACCGAGGAGAGGAAGGCGCCGTAGGCCGAGGAAAACGGGATCGCCGTGTACACCGGGCGGTTCGCGCTGTCCGCGGGCGAATCATCATGGCGATAGGTGTAGGTCGCGGTCGCCGCGCCCAGCACGCCTTCCCAGGCGCGCACCTGCGCGCGCGGGTCGTCCGAGGCAAAGCCCGGGAGCGAGGCATAGATGAGACGCGGATTGGCTGCGGTCATCGCCGCTGCACCCAGACCGAGGCGATCCATGACACCAGGCCGGAAGTTCTCGATCACCACGTCGGCCGAGGCGATCAGCTTTTTCGCAATGTCGAGGTCGGCCGGCTTTTTCAGGTCGAGCACGATGCTGCGCTTGTTGCGATTCCAGGTGGCATTGGCCGGTGTGTTCCAGCGCGGGCCGCCTGGCGGGTCAATGCGGATCACATCCGCGCCGTGGTCTCCCAGCAGCATGGCCGCCATGGGCCCTGCCATGTACTGTCCGAAGTCGATGACCCGCGTGCCATTCAATACTCCTGCCATTGCCTTCTCCTTTGGTGCGGGCCATTCGTCCGATGGCCCCTTTATTATCAAATTTAAAAAAAGCTCTCTTATTGATAAGTCATCACAGTTTTATTGTGATCATGTGCTTCCGCCTCTACGGGGCTTCCCGGCGCTGCCCCGCGGCGCTCAACGCGCAATCTGCGAGAATGGCCGGAAGCCGCATCATACTGGATGGAACCGCTGCCACACCCCGCAGAGGGAAGCACGGCCCACAGGGGAGGATTGACCATGCCTTACGCAACAAGCAATGGGGTGCGCCTGTATTTCGAGGACACCGGCCGCAACCGGTCCGGCACCCCCATTCTGTTTGTGCACGAATTCTCCGGCGACTCCACGAGTTGGGAGCCGCAGGTGCGCCATTTAAGCCGCAACTACCGCTGCATCACTTTCAACGCGCGCGGCTATCCACCCTCCGACGTGCCGCGCTCTGTTTCCAGGTATTCGCAGGGGATTGCGGTGGAAGACGCTAAAGCAGTGCTGGACCATCTGGGTATTCGCAAAGCGCACATCATGGGATGCTCCATGGGATCGCAGACCACGCTGTTCTTCGGCCTCACCCATCCGAAAATGGCAAAGACGCTCACGCTGATCGGCATCGGCACCGGCGCCGATCCGTCCAACGCAAAAATGTTTCGGCGCGACACCGAAGCGAAGGCACGAATGCTGGAGGAAGGCGGCCTTGCAGCGGCCTTCAAGCAGGTGCGCGTGGCGGCGAACCGCGTGCAGTTGAAGGACAAGAACCCGCGCGCCTGGGACGATTTCTGCAAACGCTACATGGAGCATTCGGCGCTGGGCTGCGTCAACATCACGCGCGGCGTGCAAATGCACCGCCCCGCCCTGCTGACTCTGGAGCGCAAACTCGCCGCGTTGAAGGTGCCGATGCAGGTGTTCGTAGGCGACGAGGATCCGGGCGCAGTCAGGGCCGGCGTGTACATCAAGTCGGTATGCCCCGCAGCGCGCCTTGCCGTGGTGCCGGCTACCGGCCATCTGGTGAACAACGAGGAACCGGAACTGCTTAACAGCTTGAGCGAG
>CAMCYY010000014.1 GCA_945885335.1 Bordetella parapertussis | reverse complement strand
TGAACGCACGGACTTCCATGCGAAAGGCGTTCTCTTCTGACGTAAACTGTGCATCCATGAATGCTTGCCTTGCTGCTGTTAAATATAAAATACAGGCTGCGAAAATTCTATTTCGCTTCTATTTCGCCATTCGTAAAGTTGGGTACCATGATTTGCAACCGCTCCATATATGCTTTGAGCTTGCCCCGGTTTTTTTGTCTTCCAACCCATCGGCATTATGCCGCCAATTTCTTTGCATGCTGAGCAGTGATCCAGTTCGCCGGACGAAATTTCGGGAAAATCCAAAAACGGAACATTCATAAAGGATGTATGCATGAGCGGTGCGCTTGACGGTATCAGGGTGATCGACTTCGGCCAGTACATGGCGGGGCCAATGGCGGGCATGTTTCTGGGCGATTTCGGCGCCGATGTCATCCGGGTGGAGCGCCCGGGCGGACCGGTGTACGACGTGCCGGCCAATGCCACCTGGAACCGCAACAAGCGCAGCATCACGCTGGATTTGAATACGGTGGAAGATCTGGCTGTGGCGCGCGATCTGGTCGCGCACGCCGATGTGGTGATCGAGAACTTCCGCCCCGACATGATGGCCAAGTGGGGCCTGGACTGGGACACGGTGAAGAAGACCAACCCGGGGCTGGTCTACTGTGCCATCAAGGGCTTTGCCGCCACCGACCCGCGCTACCGCCTGAAGGCCACCGAGGACATCGTTGCCGCCGCCGCCGGCATCCATGCGCCCACGCCCATTTCCGGCATCAAGCATCCGGTGTACACGGCGATTCCGCTGAGCTCCATGTACGGCGCACATTGGGCCGCCGTATCCATCGGCATGGCGCTCAATGCACGGGAGCAATCCGGCATCGGCCAGTTGATCGAGGTGCCCTTGTTCGGCGTGGCGCTCACTGCCTTCAGCGGCAAGCTCATGCGCGTGGGCGATGCGCCCGAACCCGAGCCGCGCGCATCCGGCCGTTACGCGATGTGCCAGGACGGGCGCTGGCTGATGTATTTCCCCAAGAGCATCGGCAGCAAGCCCGCGCTCATGGAGGAAATGGGCATGCCCTGGTACAAGGACGCCATTGAGGAGACCGAGCGCGAGCGGCGCGCCGCCGTCGTGTTCGCCACACAGCCCACCGAGTACTGGTCCGACGCCTTTGCGCGCCACGGCATCGAGGGCGTGGTGTGCAACCGGCCGCAGGACTGGGTGCGCCACCACCTGGCGCGCGACACGAAGGCGGTGGAGGAATTCACTGACCCGGTGCTGGGGCGTTTTGTCGGACCGGGCATCATCCCGCGCCTCTCGGAAACACCGGGCACGGTGCGCTCGCCGCGGCCGCTGCCCAACCAGCATGGCGCGGCCATCCGCGACGAGCTGAAGTGCTGGGCCAGGCCGCAGGAGCGCAGCGTGCATCCGATCCTCTCGGCGCTCGAGGGTGTCAAGGTGGTGGACATGGGTATCGTTCTTGCCAGCCCTAGTTGCGGCCGCACCCTGGCCGAGTTCGGTGCCAATCTCATCAAGGTGGACAGTCCAGCCCGCAATCCGTTGAGCTGGCACAACGACATCAACCGCGGCAAGCGCAGCATCCTGCTTGACCTGAAGCACCCGCGCGGCAAGGCCATTTTCTGGAAGCTGCTCGAAGACGCCGACGTGGTGCTGGAGAACTTTCGTGCCGGCGTGGCCGAGAGGATGGGCTTCGGCTACGAGGCCATCCGCGCGCGCAACCCCGGTGTCATCTATTCCTCGGTGAATGCCTACGGGCAGGGCGGCACCTACACCCTGCGACCCGGGCGCGAGCCGCTATCGCAGGCCATCACGGGGATGCAGATGCGCTACGGTGGCGGCAAGCCCGCCATGAACAACTTCATCGCCGGCGACTATGCCACGGGCCTGGTGAGCGCCTTCGGCATCGCCTGCGCGCTGCTGTGGCAAAAGAAGACCGGCAAGGGGCAACGCGTGAGCGCAGGGTTGATCTATTCCTCCACCATGCTGCAGTCGGCCCTGCTGCAGGATTTCGAAGGCAAAGCCTGGGATGAACCCAGCGGCCCGGAAGTGCTGGGCACAGCCCCTTGGTCGCGCGCTTACCAGGCCCGCGACGGCTGGTTGTTCATCGATGCGCGACGTGAGCAGGTGGCCCAACTCGTCCCGGGCAGCGATGCCTCGGACAAGTCCGCGCTCGAAGCCGCCCTGGAAAAACACTTTGCGGCACTCGACCTGGCCGCCAGCCTGCGGATGCTGGACAAGGCAGGTATCCCCGCGCATCACCTGGTCATGAGCCTGCCATCGCTTAACCTTGATCCGGTGGTGCGCGCCGAGGGTTACTGCATCACCCGCGAGCACGAGAGCATGGGCCCCATCACCACTATCGGCACTGTGGTCAAGCTCTCCCACACGCCTGTCACCCCAGGCAATCCCGCCTCCAAACCCGGTGCAGATGCAAGAAGCATCCTCGCCGACATCGGCATGGCGGCCGAATTCGATTCACTTCTGAACGAGCGCATCATCGTCACCGAGGGCGTGGTGCCGGGCGGGAGCTCGTTCGGGAATTGATGCGCTCGGCCAACTGCGCCCGCTTCTGCTCTGACTTCACAGCGGCCAAGGCCCCAAGGCCCCAAGGCCCCCTTCGTCTTGAAGGCCGCTGAGTGATTGCGGCTGGGACGTCTCATCTTCTACTCTCCTTGGCGACTTCGCCGCCGATTGGAGCAGAGCGCCACTGATATCCCTGTCCGGTTTTGCGGGACCACCGCTGTTATGAACAATTAAATACCCTGTTAGCAGGAATTGAAGCGGAGAAGGGTTCACGCTAGACTGCCGCCATTACCAAATTCATCAGGGGCTTAGCTCTTTGGCTGGGCCCTTTTGTTTTGGGTCCAGGGCTCTGCGGGCGGTGTGTCATCCGCCAACGCCCCTCCTTTACGGATTTCCATGCCGCCCATGAAAAAAATGACGCTCGACAAGCTGCTGCAGAAGCAGGGCTTTGGCACGCGCAAGGCCTGCCAGCAGATGATCCTCGACGGCGAAGTCAGCCTCTCCGGCGAAGTTGTGACCGGATATGACGACTGGCTTGAGCCCGAGTCGCTGGTGCTCTCAGTCAACGGCATGTCCTGGGTCTGCTGCGAGCATATCTACCTTGTGCTGAACAAGCCGTCCAACTATGAGTGTTCGCGCAAGCCCAGCCACCATCCCGGCGTGCTGACGCTGCTGCCGCCGCTGTTCCTCGCGCGCGATGTGCAGCCAGTGGGGCGCCTTGACCACGATACAACGGGCCTGCTGCTGCTGTCCGATGACGGTGGCTTCATCCACCGGCAGTCCTCACCGAAGCATCGGGTGCCCAAGACCTATGTGGCAACCACCCATGATCCCGTGACACCCGAGCTTCTTGCTGTGCTGCAATCCGGTGTGAAGCTGAATGACGAACCGGCGCCGCTCGCGGCGCTGTCGTGCCGGCAACTGGATGTGAGTCGCATCGAGATCGTGCTCGAACAGGGCAAGTACCACCAGGTAAAGCGCATGCTGGCTGCCGCAGGGCACCATTGCGACGCACTCGAGCGCACGGCCATAGGCCGGCTCAGGCTGGAATCACTGGATCTGAAACCGGGGAGCTGGTGTTTTCTCAGCGCGCCGCAACTGGCATTGCTGGCGCCGGCGGTGTGAGGAAAGCGGCGGCCATGGCGTCGCAGACTGTCCAATACCTCTGATAATAATATCCGTTTTATGGGTTTATGGTTGTCAATTAATTATTAAAATTGATCATAATAAGGTCGTGACTTCTGTCACGCCTTGCTGTGATGCCCTGAGGCACGCACTATGGAATCGCGCGGGCGTGGCGCGTTGAGCGGCATGACCCGGCGCACACGGGTCATGCGGGTCATACGGGTGCGGCCCCCGGTGAGGTGGCGTCAGACCGTGCGGCGATGCAGGTTGATCAGCTCGGCAAGCGAGCCGACACCGGTCTTCTCGAAAATCCTGGCGCGATAGCCCTCGACGGTGCGATGGCTGAGCTTGAGTTCGCGTGCCACGGTCTTGGTTGCCATGCCTTCCATTAACAGGGCGAGTACCTTATGTTCCCGCGCGGTGAGGTTGGCCATGCGCAATTCAAGGTCGCGAGTGGCCAGCCGTTTGGAGCGATTCGATGCGTCACGCTGGATGGCAAGCTGGATGCTGTCCAGCAGTTTCTGGTCGTGGATCGGCTTTTCGATGAAATCGATGGCCCCGAAGCGCATGGCGCCGACTGCCATCGGGATGTCGCCGTGGCCGGTGATGAAAATGATGGGGATGTCGTGCTTGCGCGCGGCGAGCCATTCCTGCAACGCAAGTCCGCTCATCTGCGGCATGCGGATGTCGAGGACGATGCAGCCGGGCTGGTCGGGGTCGAATTCCGTGAGGAAATCCGCCGGTGATGCGTAGCAGGTGGCTGGAAGTCCGACCGAGCGCAGCAGCAGCGCGAGCGAATCGCGCATGGACTCTTCGTCATCAATGACATAGACCATCGCCGCGGGAGGTGATGTCTTGGCCGTCGTTTCAGTGTGTTGAGGAATCAAGGGCCTTCTCCGCTGGAAGCTCAATTGTAAAGCGAGCGCCCTCGCCGGGGGTGGAGTCGCAGATCAGGGTGCCGCCCAGGGCCTCGATGATGGAACGGCTGATCGTCAGTCCGATGCCCATGCCGTGCTCCTTGGTGGTGAAGTGGGGCTCGAATATCCGGCTCGCCACGTCCGGTGCGATACCCGGTCCGTTGTCCGAGACGGTGATGCGGACGAGGTTGTCCGAAGTCCGTTCGGCATCGATGCGAATTTGCTGGTTCGGTGACCGGGCCATGGCATCGGCCGCGTTGTGCATCAAGTTGAGCAGCACCTGGGTGACCAGCACCGGATCCACCATCACGGCGGGCAGTTCGGCGGCGATGAAGATTTTTATGTCGATCTCCGCGGACCTCATGCGATGTTCGGCCAGTCCGAGGACATTTTTCACCAGCGTCTTTACCAGGGTGGGACGGGCCTGTGACGTTCCCTTGGCGCTGATGCGACGCAGCCGCTTGACGATGTCGCCGGCCAGCATGGCATTGGAAGCGGTGGACCGCATCGCCGAAGCAATTTCGCCTGGTGTTGCGTCGCCGCTCTCGAGCAACCGGATACAGGCCTGGTTGTAGGAAACGATGGCAGACAGCGGCTGGTTGAGTTCGTGCGCAATGCCCGACAGCAACTGGCTGACCAGGTTGGCCTGCATGTTGTCCGCCAGCTCTTCGCGCAATTTGGCCAGGCTGTCGCCAAATTGGCGCCTGGTGGTCACGTCGCGGTCGATGCCCCGCATGCCGGCGAAGCGCCCGGTGGTATCGAAGACCGGCGCGCCGGCGCTCTCGAACACGCAAGCCTTGCCGTTTGGCCCGGCCAGCGTGCGTTCGAAGTTCGTGTAGGCGTGCGGAGATGCCGGGTTGAAGGGAAACAGCGGCAACCGGGAGGCTGACAGAATGCTCATGGGCTTGCCCACCAGACGTGCAGCCTCAATGCCGAGCAGCTTTCGCGTGGTCGGGCTGGCGTAACGGATGCGCATGTTCTCGTCCAGTTCCCAGATCCAGTCACTGCTTGACTCGACCAGGTCGCGAAAGCGCTGCTGGCTTTGTTCAATTTCCTGCCAGCGCCGTGCCGCGAGGCTTTCAGCGGAGTTTCTGGATTTGTGGACTTGCCTGACCAGCAGGTACAGCACCATGGTGATCAGCACGCCGATCAGGAATATCGTCCACGGGAGAATAGTGGCCAGGCCCGAGTCGGCCGTGAACGTTCCTGCGACCTGCAGTCGCAACGCCTGTCCGCCCAGCAATATCTCCGATTCGGACACGAACCTGCGGCCGGCACCGGCTGATGGGCGCAGCTCGGACATCGTTGCGGGCATCTTCCCGGAGACGGGGAACTCGGCCCGCAGTGCCATGTTGCCGTTTGGGTCCCTGGACAGCAGGCGGATGCGCCAGCCGGGCGGCATGTCGTAGGGGGCGCCGCCCTGCACCAGTGACTGGAAATCGATGCCGAGTACCAGGATGCCCATGACGGGATTTGTGCCGGGCCGGGCAAGCACGTTGTTGACGGTTGCCACCAGTGCCGGTGTTGCCAGTGCGCCGGCTTGCATGCCCTCGGGCATGACCAGCAGCGGCGCCCTGTTGCGATCGTCTGCCCATGTCGTGCGGCTAATGATCGGGTCATTGCTCAGGTCGGCGCCGGGCGCGATGGAAACCGCCGTCGCCGGCACTACTTTCTCGAGAAAGAAATACCCCTCCCGCTTTACCAGCGGCTTGGGCTGGAACGCGGGGGTGCCGCTGTCGTCAGCCAGCAGGGTATTGCGCATGCTGAGTTCATACGAGGCCAGGTCTGCATCTGCCACATGCCGGATAAACGCCAGATAGGACGCGGACGGATAGTGCTGGCGCAGGGTATCCGCGGTGAGGGAGCCGCGCAGGCCTTCCAGCAGATTCGGCGCGGAAGGGTCGGCCATGACGCGGATGATGTTCGTCAGGGACACGTACTCGTGCAATCGGGCTTCTACGATTCTGCGCACCTGAACGACGGTTTCGTTCGATTTTGCGCGTGTCTCGGCGCGACCGGCTTCCAGCGCCAGCAGCGTTCCGCCGGCGCACACGGTTGCGCCAATGGCTAGCGCAATCAGCGGGGCGTCCGGGGAATCCAGCCGCTCAACAACATTGTCGCGCCAGAATATTCGCCAGCGCACCAGCCACCGGCTTGCGAGACGGTTCATGTGATGAGCGTGAGAGGGTGTGCCGGGGGAGATGGGATATTGAATCGCATAGTTACCATCTATTCACCGCATTATAGAAAAAAGTTTTGCAAGCCATAAATAGTACCGATAAGGAATAACTGAACAAGGGGGCATGCCCCCTTGTATATCCCCCACTTCAGAGGGAAGCGTAGCGCAGGTTTCCAAAATTCCGGACTTGATCAGCGTTTCCATAATAATTAACACTTGGGACGCGGCGCTGGGCGGTGCTCATTCTGGTGGCATGGCCTTCTTTTCGATGCGCCGCGCAAACACCGTCATTTCCTTTGCCGCCTGCTTGTCGCCCTTCGCTTCGGCTACGGTGATTCCCAGCCGATACGCCTCCAGCGCCTCCGCATCGCAGCCGGCATCGGCCAGCGCGCGGCCGAGCAGCTTCCAAGCAGCGGAGTAGCCCGGATCGCGCACCACCGCCTCGCGCAGTTGCAGGATGGCGTTGTCGTGGTCGCCGAGCTTGTGATACTCGTTGCCGAGGGAAAAACGCAGCAGCGCGCCGTCGCGCGTCGAGCCGACCAGCCTGAGCAGATTGGCGAGCATGGGGGAGGTCATTTACACTGGCGGGCGTTGCCGCTCCTTGTTGTCATGGTTCATTGTAGATCGGCTTCGCTCCCTTATTCGAAAAGGCGCGTCAACATGAGCAGAACCATCATCTCCACCCCCCACGCACCGGCTGCGATCGGTACCTATTCGCAAGCGGTCCGCGTTGGAGGCACCGTGTACATGTCCGGCCAGATCGGCCTTGATCCGGCCAGCGGCCAGATGGTCGAGGGCATCGAGAAACAGATCGAGCGGGTGTTCACGAACCTGAAGGCGGTGGCCGAGGCCGCGGGCGGTTCGCTTGGTGACGCGGTGAAGGTCAATATCTACCTCACCGACCTGGCGCATTTCGCCAAGGTCAATGAGGCCATGGTGCGCTATTTCCCGCAGCCCTATCCGGCGCGCGCCGCGGTGGGTGTGGCCGCGCTGCCGCGGGGCGCGCTGGTGGAAGCAGATGCGGTGCTGGTGCTGGCCTGACCCTGCCCATTATCGATTCCTGCAACTGCACCTGACCCGCAATTCCCGTGGCTAGCAAGAAGCCGGCGCCGCAGCCTGCACCGAAGTTCGCAAAGCGCGATGTCACGAGTCTGGAAGCGCGGCTCGCCAAGTTGGGCCTGCGCCGCGACTTCGACCTCATCCTGCACCTGCCGCTGCGTTACGAGGATGAAACGCGCCTGACACCCATCGGATCAGCGGTTTCAACGGCGGAAGTGTCGGTGCAGGTGGAGGGGCGCGTGCTCGATACCGAAATTGTCTATCGGCCGCGCCGCCAGTTGATTACGCGCATTCAGGACGACAGCGGCATCCTGTATCTGCGGTTTTTCAATTTCTATCCCAGCCAGGCGAAGGTGCTCGCCGCGGGTGCAACAGTGCGCGCCTTTGGCGAGGTGCGCAGCGGCTTCTTCGGCGGCGAGATGATTCATCCGCGTTTTCGCGTGCTGCGTCAGCCCGAGCCGCTGCCTGATGCACTGACGCCCGTCTATCCGACCACGGCAGGCCTGTCGCAGGCGGTGCTGCGCACGCAGATCGAGCGCGGCATTGAACGCGTTGCTTCGGTGCATGCCATGGAGGAAGTGCTGCCCGCAGCCATCCTTGCGCCTTTTTGTTTTCCCTCTTTCCGTGAGGCGGTAGATACGTTGCATCACCCGCGTCCGGACAGCGATGCGCGTGCGCTCCAAGAACGCACGCATCCGGCCTGGCAACGCATCAAGTTCGACGAAGTGCTGGCGCAGCAATTGTCCATGCGCCTTCATTACCGCCGCCGGCGCGCCCGCACCGCACCGCCCCTGCAGGACAAGCAGGCGCTGACTGCGCAGTTGTTCAAGCAGTTGCCGTTTCGACTGACCGGTGCGCAGCAACGTGCCTGGGGGGAGATTGCCGCCGACCTCAATGTGGCCCATCCCATGCACCGGCTGCTGCAGGGTGATGTGGGCAGCGGCAAGACCGTGGTTGCGGCATTGGCTGCGCTGCGTGCCGTGGAGAACGGCTTTCAGGCCGCGGTCATGGCGCCCACCGAAATCCTTGCCGAGCAGCATTACCGCAAATTCAGCGAATGGCTGACGCCGCTGGGCATACGCGTGGCCTGGCTCATTGGCAGCCAGTCGAAGTCGGAACGAAAGGAAACGCTGGCTGCGATTGCCGCGGGCGAAGCGCCAGTCGTGGTGGGCACGCATGCGCTGTTCCAGGACAAGGTGCAACTTGGCAGGCTGGGGCTGGTGATTGTCGATGAGCAGCACCGCTTTGGCGTGGCGCAGCGCCTGGCCCTGCGCAAGAAGGGCGCAGGTGTACCGGGTGACGCCAATGAGGTCGAGCCCCACCAGTTGATGATGAGTGCAACGCCGATTCCGCGCACACTCTCCATGAGTTATTACGCAGATCTGGACATTTCGGTAATCGACGAACTGCCGCCGGGGCGCCAGCCGGTCGTGACCAAGCTGCTGTCCGATGCACGCCGTGACGAGGTGGTGAGCCGCATTCACGAGGCTTGCGCCGCCGGCCGGCAGGCCTACTGGGTGTGCCCGCTGATCGAGGAATCCGAGACCCTGCAGCTGCAGACCGCGATTGACACCTACGCGTCGCTGTCGGCGGAGTTTCCGGAGCTGCAGGTGGGGCTGATACACGGTCGGCTGCCGACCGAGGAGAAGGTCGCTGTGATGGCAGCCTTTGTCTCTGGCGACATCCAGTTGCTGGTGGCCACCACGGTGATCGAGGTGGGCGTGGACGTGGCGAACGCCTCGATGATGGTGATCGAGCATGCCGAGCGTTTCGGGCTGGCGCAATTGCACCAGTTGCGCGGACGTGTCGGACGCGGTGTGGACGAGTCGGTGTGCATCCTGCTCTATCAGAAGCCGTTGTCGCAGGGCGCTCGCGCCCGCCTGAAAGTGATCTACGAGCAGTCTGACGGCTTTGCCATTGCCGCCGCCGACCTCGAGCAGCGCGGCCCGGGTGAATACCTCGGTGCGCGCCAGAGCGGCGCGCCGCTGCTGCGCTTTGCCGATCTGGTTGCTGATGCCGAGCTGGTTGCCGCTGCACATGCTACCGCTGACACGCTGCTCGATGAGTATCCGGATGCGGCAAAAAAGCATCTTGAGCGCTGGCTCGGCGGGCGGACCGATTTCATGCAGGCTTGAACGATGAAGCGAGTCCCCAAACGGGCATTCCGAACGAGGTGAGGAATCTGCTTGTGAATAAAAGCAGATTCCCCGGCTTGCAGCCTCGGAATGACACGTCATTTATGAAATGGGCTCTAAAATGACGCCATGACCTTCGCCGAATTCAAGCGCCGCCTCACGCTGTACGAGCGCCTGATGCGCCTCGACAAGCCGATCGGCATCCTGCTGCTGCTGTGGCCGACGCTGTGGGCGCTGTGGCTGGCCGCCCAGGGGCAGTCCTCCTATGTGGCGATCTGGATCTTCGTGCTGGGCACAGTGCTGATGCGATCTGCCGGCTGCGTGATGAATGACCTGGCGGATGCGCGCTTCGATGCCCATGTCGAGCGCACGCGCAACCGGCCGCTTGCGACCGGTGAAGTGTCGAAGAAAGAGGCATTGATCCTTGCTGCCGTGCTGGTGCTGGCGGCCTTTTGTCTGGTGATCATTCTCAACACGCTCACGATCTGGCTGTCGGTTGCAGCACTGGCGCTGGCTGCAACCTATCCCTTTACCAAGCGTTTTCTGCATGTGCCGCAGGCCTGGCTTGGTGTGGCCTTCGGCTTTGGCATTCCCATGGCGTTCTCGGCGCAACTGGGCTGGGTGCCAGCGCTGGCCTGGTGGTTGCTGCTGGCCAATGTGTTCTGGGCCATCGCCTACGACACCGAGTACGCCATGGTGGACCGCGACGATGACATCAGGCTCGGTCTGCGCAGCTCCGCCATCACTTTCGGCCGTTACGATGTCGCCGCGGTGATGCTGTGTTATGCGGCAATGCTGGGGGTGCTCACGGGCATCGGCCGCTGGATGCAATTCGGCATTCATTACCATGGCGGCGTTCTGGTTGCCGCGCTGCTGGTGATTTACCACTACTTCCTGATTCGCGAGCGCAGCCGCGAAGGCTGCTTCAAGGCTTTTCTGCACAACAACTGGGTGGGTGCCGCGATATTCGCCGGCATCCTGCTCGAATACTGGCGGTTCTGAGAATGAGTGTCAGGACGAACAGCGGGACGAACCGCGCGATCAATATCAAGAAAGCAAGCACATGGCGTATCGCGACCTGCGCGATTTTCTGAACCAGCTCGAGGCGCTCGGCCAACTGAAGCGCATTCGCGCCGAGGTGTCGCCGCAACTGGAGATGACCGAGATCTGCGACCGCGTGCTGAAGGCCGCAGGACCGGCGCTGCTGTTCCAGAAGCCTGCCGGACACACCATGCCGGTATTGGGCAATCTGTTCGGCACACCGGGACGCATAGCACTGGCCATGGGCGCCGATGCCAAGGCCGATCCGCTGGAGGCGCTGCGCGACATCGGCCGCCTGCTCGCCTTCCTGAAAGAGCCCGAACCGCCCAAAGGTTTTCGCGATGTGATGGAACGCTGGATTCCCATTGGAAAGCAGCTCATGAACATGGCGCCCAAACAGATTTCCGGCGCGCCCTGCCAGGACATCGTATGGGAGGGCCGCGACGTTGATCTGGCGAAACTGCCGGTGCAGACCTGCTGGCCGGGCGATGTTGCGCCGCTGATCACCTGGGGTCTGACCATCACGCGCGGGCCGAACAAGACGCGGCAGAACCTGGGCATCTATCGCCAGCAGGTGATTGCGCCGAACAAGGTGATCATGCGCTGGCTGGCGCATCGCGGCGGTGCGCTGGATTTTCGTGACCACTGTGCGGCAAATCCGGGAATACCGTTTCCCATCGCGGTGGCATTGGGTGCCGATCCGGCCACGACCATAGGCGCAGTAACGCCAGTGCCCGATTCGCTGTCTGAATACCAGTTCGCCGGGTTGCTGCGTGGCGGGCGCACCGAGGTGACGAAATGCATCGCATCGGACCTGCAGGTGCCGGCCACGGCGGAGATGGTGCTTGAGGGTGCGATTTATCCGGACAAGGCTGGTGGATATGAGAGCGCACTTGAAGGCCCCTTCGGCGATCACACCGGGTACTACAACGAGCAGGATCGCTTCCCGGTGTTCACGATCGACCGCATCACCATGCGGCGCGATCCGATCTATCACTCCACCTACACCGGCAAGCCGCCCGACGAGCCATCGATGCTGGGCGTGGCGCTGAATGAAGTGTTCGTGCCGCTGCTGCAGAAGCAGTTTCCGGAAATCACCGATTTCTACCTGCCGCCCGAAGGCTGTTCCTATCGCCTCGCCGTGGTGAGCATGAAAAAGCAGTTTCCCGGCCATGCCAAGCGCGTCATGTTCGGCGTGTGGAGTTTTCTGCGCCAGTTCATGTACACCAAGTTCATCATCGTTACCGATGATGATGTGAACATCCGCGACTGGAAGGAAGTGGTGTGGGCGCTGACCACGCGCGTCGATGCGGCACGCGACTGCCTGATTGCCGAGAACACACCGATCGACTATCTGGATTTCGCCAGCCCGGTGTCGGGCCTGGGCTCCAAGCTGGGCATTGATGCCACGAACAAGTGGCCCTCGGAGACCAGCCGCGAATGGGGGCGGCCGATCAGCATGGACGAATCCGTGAAGCGCCGCATTGATGTGCTGTGGAAAGAGTTGGGTCTTTGAGCCGGATGTTCCCTGAAGGAGAAGCACATGAGCAATGATGTCCAGACACCGGAACCCTCTGCCGGGTTGTCGGCCCGCAATGTCACGCAATTCGTCTATATCCTTCAGGCGGTCGCGTTTTTTTTCCCGCCGCTGTGGATCGTTGCAGTGATTGTCAATTACGTGAAAATTGACGATGTGCGCGGCACCTGGCTGGAAAGCCATTTCCGCTGGCAGATCCGCACCTTCTGGTTCGGCCTGCTATGGGCGGTCATTGGCGTCATCAGCTTCATCATCCTCGTCGGCTGGTTCGTGCTGGCGGCGAACTACATCTGGATGATCTATCGCGTGGTGAAGGGCTGGCTGGATTTCAACGGCGCGAAGCCGATGTACCGGGCCTAGCAGGCCGGGCGGCTTTGCCGTTGTCCGCGCTGCCGCTGCTGACATTGCCTTTTTCGCCGCTGCCGGCATGGATCCAGCGCAGCAGCGCATCCTGAGCCGCCTGGCCCGCGAACGCGTTCGGGTGATTGATGATGAACACCACGACGTTGCGCCGCCCCGTCCTGTCCAGTACGTAACCGGCAATCGAGCGCACGTCCGACAGCGACCCGGTCTTGATGTGCGCCTGTCCCGAGATGCCATCGGTTTTGAGGCGGCGGCGCATGGTGCCGTCCTGGGCGACCAGCGGCAGCGAGGCCATGAGTTCGGGCATGACTGCACTGGCAAAGGCGGCATCCAGCACGCGCGCCATGCCCGCGGCGCTGATGCGCTCGATGCGCGACAGGCCCGAGCCGTTTTCCAGCACCAGTTCCGGAACATCGAGTCCGCGCTGCGCCAGCCATGACTTGATGGTCTGCGCCGATCGTTCGTTGCTGCCGGGCTGTTTCAGTGTTTCGGCTGAAAGGGTGAGGAACATCTGGCGCGCCATGACATTGTTGCTGTACTTGTTGATGTCGCGCACGACTTCAGAGAGCGAGGGCGATTCCTGGCTGTGCATCAGGCGTGCGCCAATCGGTGTCACGCCATCGCGCCAGGCGCCCGAGAGCGTGCCGCCCAGGCCTTCCCACACTTCGCGGAACACACCTTCGATGTAATTCGGATGCGCAAGCAGCGCCACCGGCCAGTTCTTTTCGCCGCAACTGGCCGGATACAGGCCGGAGAAGGCCACGCGGGCGCTTGCGGCGGTGTTCTGGAACTCCGCCTTCAGGCGGGCCCGCCAGTCATTGCAGGGACCATCGGCGAGGCGCACCGACTGCGCGAGGTCGAGTTGCGCGGGCCGTGGTTCAACGATCACCTGTGCGGTGCCGCGCTCGATGTTCGGCACAAAGGTGAAGATGACCGACTTGAAGTTCAGCAGCAGTGCGTCGGGCCCGACGTTGTACGGGCGCAGCGGTTCGGCATCGAAGCGCGACGGGTCATGCGCACCGTTCTCGAAGTAACCGCGGTCAAGGACCAGGTTGCCGCGGATGTGCCTGAGGCCGCGCGCGCGCAGGCCGCGCGCCAGCAGCCAGAAATGCTCGATCGTGAGCTTGGGATCGCCGCCGCCCTTGAGGATGAGGTCACCCTCGAGCGTGTCGCCATTCAAAGTGCCGCTGATGTAGGCCTGGGTTTTCCAGGTGAAGGTGGGGCCGAGCAGTTCCAGCGCCGCGAAGCTGGTGACCAGCTTCATGGTGGAGGCCGGATTCAGGGCGCGGTCGGCGTTGATCGCAAGGCGCGGTGCATGCGCGTCGCCGTTCTGCACGGCCTGTACCTGGATGGCGACGGCCGACAGGGGAATGCCGGCGGTCCTGAGCGCTGCGGCGACCTCAGGGGGCGGGGCGTCGTTCGCCTGTGCGCCCGGGAAGGGCGCGCAGGTCAGGGTGATCAGCAGTAGGAAACAGGAGGTACGAAGCACGCTTGCCGGCCTTTGAGGACTGGCTGCAGTATGACAGCAGAGCCCTGCTCAGCGCAGTAACTGGCACTCCAGTTCTCGCAGCCGGCGTTCCAGTTCCTCGATGCGCTCGAGCAGGCCGAAGACGACAGAGGTGCCGGTGGTGTCCAGCCCGAACTCGCTGCGCAGTCCGGCGGCGCGTCGTGCAACGAAGGCCGAGCGCGCGGAGAAGGTCCATGTTTCCATGGTCGTGCCCTCCGGGTCGAAGGCGCCATGCTCTACCAGCGCGATCAGTTCGACCATGGAGAAGCCCGACAGGGTCAGCATGTCCTCCAGTGCGACGCGTGCCTGGTCATCCAGAAATTGCAGCAGGGGATCGCTCGCGTTGAAGTCACTCATGCCAGGTGCTCCCGAGGATTGAAGGCCGAGGCCTCGGCGAGTTCCTTGTACAAGGCCTTTTCGCGTTCGCCGGGGTTGGACGGAACTGCAATATTGAGCAGGCAGTACAGGTTCCCGGCGCCGCCTGTGCCGGGACGGGGCATGCCCTTGCCCGTGATGCGCAGCTTCTGCCCGGCTTTCGATCCGGGGGGGACGCTCACCGCAACGCGACCTTCCAGCGTGGGTACTTCCACGCTGGCGCCGAGCGCCGCCTCCCATGGCGTGACCGGCAGATCCAGATACAAATCGTGTCCCGAAATGCGAAACAAGCGGTGTGGCCGGAGGCTGATGTTGAGATACAGGTCGCCCGGCAGTGCGCCGTTGATGCCGGCGCCGCCCTTGCCGGGCACGCGCAGGCGCTGGCCATCGGTCGCGCCCCTGGGTACGCGTACCCGCACGGTGCGCGCATTGCGCTGCAGCGTGCCGTCGGCGGCGATTTCGGGCATGGATAAATCCAGACTCAGTTCGGTGCCGCGATAAGCATCCTCGATCGACAGCGCGGCACCAGCCTCGAAGTCCTGGCCGCGCATGGCGAACTTTTCGCCGCCGGGGGCGAATCCACCGGTGTGGCGGCCGCCACGCTGTCCGCGCCCCAGCATGTCGAACAGGTCACCCAGGTCAATGCCGCCCAGATCCATGTCGGCGGCGCTGCCATTGCCACCACTGCCCGGCCGAAAATGTGTTTCCCATCCGGGGGGTGGACGGAACTCCTCGCCGGGGCTGTGACTGCCAAGTTGGTCATAGGCGGCGCGCTTTTCCGTGTCGGATAGCGTCTGGTAGGCCTCTGCCATGGCCTTGAATTTTTCCTCGGCATCCTTTTCCTTGGAAACATCCGGATGGTATTTGCGGGCGAGCCGGCGGTACGCCTTTTTGATGTCTTCTTCAGAGGCGTTGCGTTCGATGCCAAGGGTGGCGTAGTAGTCCTTGTACTTCATGGCGTGATGGTTTCCATCCCTTGTACATGCCAGCGCAGCATGCCGGTTTCAAGTCACGGTACGCCGAATCCCGGGATCGGGGCGAAAAAAAGCCGGCCTTGGGACACAAGGCCGGCTGAAGTTACTGCAGAGGGGCGTTGCTGCGGGTTGCGTGCAGCTGATTCGTCAGGTGTTAGCCCTGGGTGCGCTCCCAGGTTCGTATTGCGATACGCCCTCATTTAACGTCCATCCGGCACGTTGCAACGGCAGATTCATAACGCCGTGTTGCCAGTGGCTCGGAAATAACCCAAAGAAACAGGAGAAACAGCCAGAAACAGGAGAAACAGCCTTTCCGGATCGGCCCGGCCACCGCGGAGTTCCGGAGCCGTGCTGCCGGCTGGCGTGGCGGCTTGCGGGATGGAGAATGAGGGGGGAATTCGTGTGCTCCCCTTGAAATTACCCCTAGGCTCCCGTATTATTAGCACTCAAGCGCGTTGAGTGCTAACAGCCTCGGCGGCGTCTCGTAGTAGGTCCCGTTTCCCGGGTCGCGAGCGGAAAATTCGCTTGTAGGCCACTAACTCACTGTAATAAAAGGAGATATTTCTCATGAAAATTCGTCCCTTGCATGATCGCGTAGTAGTCAAGCGCATCGAAGGCGAGAGTAAGTCTGCCGGTGGCATCGTCATTCCCGACAACGCAGCCGAGAAGCCGGATCAGGGCGAAGTCATTGCCGTTGGCAACGGCAAGATCCTCGAAGACGGCAAGGTTCGCCCGCTGGACGTCAAGGCCGGCGATCGCATTCTCTTTGGCAAGTATTCGGGCACCACGGTCAAGATCGACAACATCGAATATCTGGTGATGCGCGAAGACGACATCATGGGCATCGTTGCCTGATCGTTTGTTTCGCCGCAGGTCTCGTTACTTGTCTCGTCCCCTACCGATCAAACATTAGGAGTTAAAACATGGCTGCAAAAGACGTACGTTTTCACGAGGATGCCCGGCACCGCTTGCTGGAAGGCGTCAACATTCTCGCCAACGCAGTAAAGGCGACTCTCGGACCCAAGGGCCGCAACGTTGTGCTCGAGCGCTCCTTCGGCGCCCCGACCGTGACCAAGGACGGTGTGTCCGTGGCCAAGGAAATCGAACTGAAGGACAAGTTCCAGAACATGGGCGCGCAGATGGTCAAGGAAGTTGCTTCCAAGACCTCCGACGTTGCCGGTGACGGCACCACTACGGCAACCGTGTTGGCCCAGGCGATTGTGCGCGAAGGCATGAAGTATGTTGCCGCCGGCATGAACCCGATGGACCTGAAGCGCGGCATCGACAAAGCGGTTACCGCACTGGTCGGCGAACTGAAGAAAATCTCCAAGCCCTGCACCACGTCCAAGGAAATCGCCCAGGTTGGCGCCATTTCCGCGAACGCCGATGCGGACATCGGCAAGCTCATCGCTGACGCGATGGACAAGGTCGGCAAGGAAGGCGTCATTACCGTTGAAGACGGCAAGGGCCTCGAGAGCGAACTCGAAGTCGTCGAAGGCATGCAGTTCGACCGCGGCTACCTGTCGCCCTACTTCATCAACACCCCGGACAAGCAGATCGCTGTTCTGGACAACCCCTACATCCTCCTGTGCGACAAGAAGATCTCGAACATCCGTGATCTGCTGCCCGTACTGGAAGCGGTTGCCAAGGCCGGCCGTCCGCTGCTGATCGTTGCAGAAGATGTCGAAGGCGAAGCACTGGCCACCCTGGTGGTGAACAACCTGCGCGGCATCCTGAAGACCTGTGCCGTCAAGGCGCCTGGTTTCGGCGACCGCCGCAAAGCCATGCTGGAAGACATCGCCATCCTGACGGGTGGACAGGTCATCGCCGAAGAAGTCGGCCTGACGCTGGAGAAGACCACGCTGAAGGACCTCGGCCAGGCGAAGCGCATCGAAATCGCCAAGGAAGAGACCACCCTCATCGACGGCGCCGGCGAAGCCAAGGCGATCGAAGCACGGGTGAAGAACATCCGCATCCAGATCGACGAAGCGACCTCCGACTACGACAAGGAAAAGCTGCAGGAGCGCGTTGCAAAGCTCGCCGGCGGCGTTGCCCTGATCAAGGTTGGTGCTTCGACCGAAATCGAAATGAAGGAAAAGAAAGCCCGCGTTGAAGACGCACTGCACGCAACCCGTGCCGCCGTCGAAGAAGGCATCGTGGCTGGTGGCGGCGTTGCGCTGCTGCGTGCCCGTTCGGTGCTGGACAAGTTGAAGGGTGACAACGACGAGCAGAACGCCGGCATCAAGATCGTGTATCGCGCGATCGAAGAGCCGCTGCGCGCCATCGTCGCCAATGCTGGTGCCGAGCCCTCCGTGGTGGTGAACAAGGTTGTTGAAGGCAAGGGCAACTACGGCTTCAACGCCCAAACCGAAATCTACGGCGACCTGGTTGAAATGGGCGTCGTTGATCCGACCAAGGTAACCCGCACCGCGCTGCAGAACGCAGCATCGGTTGCTTCCCTGATCCTCACCACTGACTGCGGCGTTGCCGAGCTGGTGGAAGACAAAAAGGGTGGCATGCCTGACATGGGTGGCATGGGCGGCATGGGCGGAATGGGCGGGATGGGCGGCATGGGCGGTATGGACATGTAAGAAGCTTCGTCTGAGGCGCCATGGCGTCGTTGCGGAGGCTTGCCGTACTAAAGTACTGTCTTCGCCTCCGCGCCTAGCCCTGACGCCTCATACTCGCTTCTCGCGCTACGCTTCAAAGCTTCAAACAAAAACCCGCTTCGGCGGGTTTTTGTTTTTGGGCTGCTATTTCCCAACCTCCTGCGCTCCCCACCGTCATTCCCGCTCACTTTCAAAAAAGCGCGGGAATTCAGCGATTTTTAGCGGAATATAGTGATATTAATTGATTCATTGATGCTTTCTAATATTAGGTATCAAGTGGTATTTGATAATAATAACTTATAAGTGGCTGTTCCCCGGCCTTTTGCTACACTGTCCCGGCGGCCCATGACGTAAGAAATTCAAATCCAAACTAGGCCGCAACGGAGGAGATTCCATGCGCGTTCTGATCGCGGAGGACGATTCCATCCTGGCCGACGGGCTGGTGCGCAGCCTGCGGCATTCGGGCTATGCGGTTGATGCGGTGAAGTCCGGCGTCGAAGCGGACAGTGCGCTGTCGACGGCCGAATTCGACCTGCTCATCCTTGACCTCGGCCTGCCGCGCATGAGCGGCCTCGAAGTGCTGAAGCGGCTGCGCGGCCGCGATTCCCATGTGCCGGTGCTGATCCTGACGGCGCTCGACGGCGTGCAGGACCGGGTGCGCGGCCTTGATCTTGGCGCCGATGACTACCTGGCCAAACCGTTTGAACTTGCCGAACTGGAGGCGCGGGTGCGTGCGCTGACGCGGCGCGGTGCGGCCGGGGCGCCGACGGTCAGCCGGTATGGCGCGCTGAGCTACGATCAGGTCGGCAGGGTGGCGCATGTCAATGGCGATCCGCTCGACCTGTCCGGGCGTGAACTGGCGCTGCTGGAGATCCTGATGCAGCGTCTCGGGCGCATGGTGAGCAAGCAGCAACTGGTTGACCATCTGTGTTCCTGGGGTGAGGAAGTCAGCACCAACGCGATCGAGGTGTATGTCCATCGTCTGCGCCGCAAGCTGGAAAAGGCCGAGGTGCGCATTTCCACCATACGCGGGCTGGGCTACTGCCTGGATCGCCCGCATTGATGCCTTTTCGCGTTTTCGCGACGCCGCGCAAGCATCGCCAGCCTTCGCTGTTCGGCGAACTGCTGGACTGGATGCTGGCGCCCTTGCTGATCCTGTGGCCGATCAGCCTGGCCATTGAGTATTCGGTGGTCTTTTCCGTGGCGAATGCCGCCTATGACCGCGAACTGCGGGACAGTGTGGTTGTTCTGGCGCGAAACCTGTCAGTGAAGGAGGGACGGGTCGTGCTCGATGGCCGCGATGCGGCGCGCCAGGCCCTCGCGGCCAGCGACCTGACGGCAGTGGCGTTCCAGGTGCGCGGCCTGCAGAACGAAGTGCTTGAAGGTGATCCGGATCTGCCTGCCGTGGATTTTCTGCCAGACATGGAGCCGCAATCGGTGTACTTCCGCGATCAGTATCTGCATGGCCGCGAGGTGCGCGTGGCCTACATTTTTGCGCAGGTGCGGGGCCAGCCCGGTGCGGTGCTGGTGCAACTGGCCGAAACCGACGAAAAGCGTGCCTTGCTGGCCTCGAACATCCTCAGTGGGCTGCTGGCCGCGCAGTTCATGCTGGTGCCGCTGGCGCTGGTCCTCGTGTGGTTCGGTCTGGCCAAGGGCATCGCACCGCTCAATGAAATGCGGCAGACAATACGAACGCGCCGGCCTCAAGACCTCTCGCCGATTGACCCCGAAGAGGCACCCGAGGAGGTCAGGCCCTTCATTCATTCCATCAATGACCTGATGCAAAGGCTGTCACAGAGCCTGCGCGCACAGCAGCGCTTTGTCGCCGATGCCGCGCACCAGATGCGTACGCCGCTAGCCGGCCTGAAGACCCAGGCCGAGCTGGCGCTGCGCCAGCGCGACCCGGAAAGCATTGAACACACCATGCGCCAGATCGCCGCCGGTGCCGATCGCGCCTCCCGCCTCATCAACCAGTTGCTGGCGCTGGCGGGCACCGAGGGTGAGTCGAATGTTCTAATGCAAATCGTCGATCTTGATCTGCTGGCACAGGAGGTCACGCGCGAGTGGGTGCCGCGCGCCCAGGCCAAACGCATCGACATCGGCTACGAGTCACGGTTCCCTCCCGCCAACATGGAGGGGAACCGGATGTTGCTGCGGGAATGCCTCAATAATCTGATCGATAACGCCATCCGCTACACGCCCGAAGGAGGCCGGGTCACCACGCGCGTGGCCTGCACGCTGGATGTGGTGATGCTGGAGGTGCAGGACGATGGCATCGGCATTGATCCGCCGCAATGTGAGCTGGTGTTCGAACGCTTCTATCGTGTCCTTGGCAATGAGAACGAGGGCTCGGGCCTGGGGTTGGCGATTGTGCGTGAAATCGCGCATATCCACCGTGGCAGTGTGTCCATCGTCATGGGTGGCAGCGAGCGCGGCACGCTGCTCCGTGCCGTGTTCCCACGCGCCTCAGCAGAAGTGCACACCTTGCGCAGTGTTGCCTGACACCGCGGTGCGCCGGGCCAGAGGCGCGCTGGCGCGTGCGGTGCGTTTTGTCACATCGCCTGGTGCCGAGTGGGAGGCTGTGCGTGCGGAGCATCCGCCGGTAGTGCGCGTGCTGTGGCAGCACCTCGTACCACTGTCACTGCTGCCGGCTGCCGGATGGGCTGCCGGCAGCGCGATGGCCGGGCGGCCCGGTTCGATCTGGGTGGGCGGCGTTGCCACCTTCCTGCTCTGCCTTGCTTCCGTCGTCTTGCATGCGTCCGCGCTGAATGCCGTGCTGCCCATGTACGGCTGCCGGCGCGACTGGGGGCGTGCATGCGTGGTCTCTTCCTATGCGGCCACGCCGCTGCTGGCGGTGGGCGTGTTTCTCGTGCTGCCCGCGCTGATGGTCATGGCGCTGATCACGCTGCCCTTTGCGCTTTATCTGGCCCATGACGGCGTGCAGCACCTGCTTGGGGTGCAGCAGGCTGATGCCGCGGAATTTGTCGCGGTGACAGCAACGGTATTTGTCATTGCTTCCATGGCTGCCGGAGCCGTACTTGGCGGATCCGGGCTGATCTGATTGCAGGCAGTTGTTGCGGTGCAATACTCCTTTGATGTGCACCTGCAGCATGGCGGCGTATTTGCGCCGCGTAAGATTTGTGTAAGTTTCGAGTCCTAGATTGCTCACACGAACAAGCGATGAACAAGCGCAGCGCGCACTGCCTGGCGCATACCACAACGCCGTTCAGACTGAGGAGGCTTGCATGGAAGCATTGACCGAACGCCATCACGAGTACTGGCGCAAGAACGTCAGGATAACGCTCATACTGCTTTCGATATGGGCTGTTGTGACCTACGTGGTTGGGTATTTCGCCCGCGACCTGAGTTTCAAATTCTTCGGCTGGCCTTTTTCGTTCTGGATGGGCGGGCAGGGGGCGCTGGTCATCTATGTGCTCATCATCTGGTACTACGCGCGCTACATGAACAGGCTCGACCGCGAGTATGGCGTTGAAGAAGAGGAGGGCAAATAATGTCCACGCAGACACAGTCACAGTTCTTCAGCCAGATGAAGAAGGTGTACAGCTGGTACACCGGCGGCTTTCTTTTTTTCATCCTGGTGCTGGCCGCGGCTGAGCAGGCAGGCCTGCCGCGCAACTGGATCGGCTACATCTTCCTGATTGCCACCGTCGGTCTGTATGCAGGCATCGGCATCATGAGTCGCACGGCGGACGTTGCGGAGTTCTATGTGGCCGGCCGGCGGGTGCCGGCACTGTTCAACGGCATGGCGACCGGCGCCGACTGGATGAGCGCTGCGTCCTTCATCGGCATGGCTGGCACGTTGTACCTGACCGGCTACGGCGGCCTCGCCTTCGTCATGGGCTGGACCGGTGGTTATTGCCTGGTGGCCTTTTTTCTTGCGCCCTATCTGCGCAAATTCGGCCAGTTCACGATTCCCGACTTCCTTGGCGCCCGCTACGGCGGCCACACGCCGCGCCTGATCGGAATCTTCTGCGCCATCCTGTGCTCCTTCACTTATGTGGTGGCGCAGATCTATGGCGTCGGCCTGATCACCACGCGGTTGGTCGGTGTGTCCTTCGAGCTTGGTATTTTCCTCGGGCTGGGCGGCATCCTGGTGTGCTCCTTCCTTGGCGGCATGCGGGCGGTGACCTGGACCCAGGTGGCGCAGTACATCGTGCTGATCGTCGCCTACATGATTCCGGTGGTCTGGCTGTCGGTGAAGCACACCAATATTCCCGTGCCGCAGCTGGTCTATGGTTCGGTGCTGGAAAAGGTGACCGAGCGCGAAAAGCAGCTCATCGACGATCCGAAGGAACAGGAAGTCCGCAAGATCTTCGGCGAGCGTGCAGCGGCGGCCAGTGCGAAGCTCAAGGGGCTGCCCCAGTCCTATGAGGACGAGAAGGCCAAGGTGGGCAGCGCGCTGGATGCAGCCAAGGCGTCCAATGTTCCCGCCGAACAGGTGAAACAGTTGCAGGAGGCGGTCGACAGGTTCCCCAAGAGCGCTGACGAGGCGAAGGGGGCCTGGACACGGGAGGCCGGCCTGGCGGCACGCGCGGCGCCGCCATTGCGACACGCCGAGGCCTTTCCCGGCAAGGATGACGCGGCGCGTGACGTCTCGCGCAAGAATTTCCTTGCGCTGGTGTTCTGCCTGATGGTGGGTACGGCTGCGCTGCCGCACATCCTGATGCGCTACTACACGACGCCCTCGGTGAAGGAGGCGCGGGAGTCGGTGACCTGGTCGCTGTTCTTCATCTTCCTGCTCTACGTCACGGCGCCCGCGCTGGCGGTACTGGCGAAGTACGACGTCTATACCCTGCTGGTGGGCACGCCATTCGCGAACCTGCCGGGCTGGGCGGCGTCCTGGGCAAAAGTGGACCCGACGCTGTTGAACATCACCGACATCAACAAGGATGGCATCCTGCAACTGGCGGAAATCGCGATCGGCGGCGACATTGTCGTGCTGGCGACGCCGGAAATTGCCGGCCTGCCCTATGTGATTTCGGGCTTGGTGGCTGCAGGCGGACTGGCGGCGGCGCTGTCGACGGCGGATGGATTGCTGCTCACGATTGCCAACGCCCTGTCGCACGATCTCTACTACAAGATGATCGATCCGAGCGCATCCACGCAGCGTCGTGTCACGCTGTCCAAGATCCTGCTGTTGGTGGTGGCGCTTGCGGCGGCCTATGTCGCAGCCCAGAAGCCGGCCGACATCCTGTTCCTTGTCAGTGCGGCGTTCTCGTTTGCAGCAGCGGCGTTCTTCCCGGCGCTGGTACTGGGCATTTTCTGGAAACGGGCCAGCAAATGGGGGGCCTGTCTGGGTATGGTGGCCGGCATCGGCATCACTTTCTACTACATGACCCAGACTCAGCCCTGGTTGCGCGGTGTGTTCGGTGTGACCCGTCCCTTGTCCGAGGCGATCTGGTGGGATATCCAGCCGATCTCGGCCGGACTGTTCGGCGTGCCGCTGGGATTCCTGGTGATCATCGTGGTGAGTTACCTGACCGCAGCGCCTGACAAGGCAACGCAGGAACTGGTCGACCACGTACGCTTCCCGCATCTCAAGGGCAGCACGTCGACGCAGATCAACTGATCAAGCTGAGCCGGTACATGCAACGGCCCGCCCCGACAAGGGGTGGGCCGTTGTTTTTTCAAGCCCGGCGCTGCGTCGTTGCGGGTTGGGATAGGATTCCAGAAATCCGAAGGACTCATCGATTTTTCAGGAAAGCCCGGTAAATCATGTCTGCAGCGCTTGTCATGGTCACGGCCGCCAAGGCCATCGTGGAACTGGCCCTTCTGTGTCTGCTGGGTCAGGGCCTTCTTTACCTGCTGGCAGGGCAGAAGCGGGACACCAACCTTTTCTACCAGACGCTCAAGTTGCTGGCTTCGCCGCCGATGAAACTGGCGCGGCTGATCACGCCGGCCCGGTTTCCGCCACTCTGGGTGGGCTGTATTGCCTTCTCGATGCTGGCATCGGCATGGGTGGTTGCAACCTATTACAAGATCTGCATGACCGTAGGGGCTTGCTGAGCCGCTTTTCGGTGGCCTGTGGGAGTGCCTTGATCAGGAGAGTCCGGTTTCCTGGCGGATACGCTCGCCGCATTTTGGATCGAAGGAATTGACGCGATGGTATTCGGCGCGCAACTCATCATGCCGTCCAAGCCTGTGGTAGGCCAGGGCAAGGTGGTAGGCGGCATGCGGATTGAAATACTGCAGCTTTGCCGCCTCCTTGAGGGCTGCAATGGCCTCCTCCATGCCACCGGTTTCCATGCGGCACAGTCCCATCCCATACCAGGCCCGGTCATGCTTGGGCGCGGCCTGGATGACGCTCTCGAATTCGCGGATGGCTTCTTCGTAGCGCTTCTCCTCGTGCAGGACATAGCCGAGGTTGAAGCGGGTGTTGGTGTCCTGTTCATCAAGGGACAGCGTCTTGCGAAATGCGCTGATCGCGGCATCGGGCTGTTTCAGCACCGCGTGCAGGAAGCCCATGTTGCGCCAGGCCTTGATGTCACCGGGCTCCAGATCGACCGCCTGCCGGTAGACTTGTGCGGCGGCGGCGTAGCGTTTCATGAATGACAGTGCCTGTGCCTGTCCATGGAGCAGCCAGTGATGAAAATGCGGATTCAATTTTGTAGACTCCCCATTGATGTCGGATCATTATTTGCCAGTGGAGCGCCGAGGGCAAGCACCGCTTTTGCCAACCGAGGTTAAACCGGGTGAGGAAATGACGTGAGTGAGGCGAAGGACCTCATGCTGGAGACGACGGTCGCCGATCTGGCGCGCCATGCGCCATTCGACCGCATGGACCCTGAGGCGCTGGCCTTTCTGGCACACAGGCTGCGGCTGGCCTATTTCGCGAGAGGAAAAACCATCATCTCGCCGGAGCAGGGCGTTGCGCGTACGCTGTGCATCGTGCAGAAAGGCGAGGTGCGGGGCGAGCTGGTCGATGCGCCCGGACAAGACATCGTCGAATATTCCGATGGGGATTGCTTTCCGGTCGCGGCGGTAACTGGCGGTCGCCCGTCATCGCATGTCTATGTTGCGATCACGGATACCTTTTGCTACGAAGTGGATGCGGAAGTCGTGACGGAACTCGTGCGACGCAGCGAGCCGTTCCGGGCCTTCTGCAACGGACGCGTGAATGCGCTGCTGCAGCGTTCGTTTGCCACCCTGCGATCGCTGTATGCAGAACGTTCTTCCGGAGGGCAGGCGCTCGACATGAAGCTCGGGGCGCTGGTGCGCGGCCCTGCGCTGTGCTGCCAGGCGTCCGATACGCTGCAAAGCGCCCTGCAGGCCATGCATGCTCGTGGCGCCGGCTCGGTCATCGTGACTTCCGCGGACGGGGTGCCTCTGGGGATTTTTACCGAACGCGATCTGCTGCGCTGCGCGGCGACCGGAGCGCTGGCATTGCAGGCAAGTGTCGAGGTCGTGATGACGCACTCACCGGTCAGCCTTCCCGCCACGGCCACCGCTGCGGAGGCTGCAGTCCGCATGGTGGCGGCCGGCATCCGGCACATTGCGGTGGTCGAGGAGGGCCGGCTGGTCGGTGTGGTTTCGGAGCGCGACCTGTTCGCGCTGCAACGGACCACCATGCGCGGCATCATCAGTGCCATTGAGGCGGCCGCCGGACTGCCGGCGCTGGTCCAGGCCGCGGCCGACATACGTACGCTGGCCGGCAATCTGCTGGCGCAGGGACTGGGCGCCGGGCAGCTCACGCAACTGGTCACTTCACTCAATGACAAGCTGGCCTCACGCATCATTGCGCTGGAAGCCGCGCGGCATGATCTTGCCGGCATCACCTGGTGCTGGATTTCCCTTGGCAGCGAAGGTCGGCAGGAACAGACCCTGTGCACCGATCAGGACAATGCCCTCATTTTCTCCGGCGGTGCATCACCGCAGGCGGACCGGGAGCGCCTGCTGCCCTTTGCCGGCGCCGTAAACACGATGCTCGATGCCTGTGGCTTTCCGCTGTGCAAAGGCGGCATCATGGCGGGCAATCCGAAGTGGTGCATGAGCGCGGGCGAATGGCAGGAACGCTTTGCGAACTGGTTGCGTGATCCCCTGCCCGAGTCGCTTCTGAACTCGGCCATCTTTTTTGATTTCCGTGCTCTGTGCGGCGAGCTCGAATTGGCGCATGCATTGAGAAGCTGGCTGACCGAAACGGTAGCGGGTGATGAGCGCTTCCTGCGGGCCATGGCCCGCAATGCGCTGGATTCGCGTCCACCGCTGGGCTTGATTGCGGATTTCCAGACTGGCGGCACCGGCACCGCCGGCACGCTTGACCTGAAGGCGCAGGGCACGCGCCTGTTCGTGGATGCTGCGCGTGTGCTGGCGCTGGCATCAGGCGTCGTGCACACGGGAACGGCAGCGCGCCTTCAAGCGTGCGCGGACCAACAGCACATTCCGCGTGATGAAGCAGAGGCCATGATCGAGGCCTTTCACTTCATCCTGCTCGCACGGCTCCGA
>CAMCYY010000013.1 GCA_945885335.1 Bordetella parapertussis | reverse complement strand
GAGAATTCGATAGACGTTGCCTCCACCGGCATACAGATCCACGGCGGCACCGGTTTCATCGAGCAGACCGGTGCGGCGCAGTACCTGCGCGATGCGCGCATCACCGCCATTTACGAGGGCACCACCGCCATCCAGGCCAATGACCTGATCGGGCGCAAGATCGCGCGCGACGGCGGGGCGGTGTCCAGGGCGGTGATCGCCATGATGCGCGCCGACGAGGCGGCCCTGGGCAAGGCCGCTGCAGTCGACCAGTCGGGCACGGGGCACCTGGCCGCCATACGCGAGCATTTCTCCGCGGCCCTGTCCGCTTACGCCGAGTGCGTGGACTGGATTGCTACGAACTACAAGGAAGACATCCGCGCGGTGCATGCCGGCTCGGTGCCTTTTCTCAAGCTGTCCGGCATCGTGCTGGGAGGCTGGCAGATGGCCCGGGCGGCACTGATCGCGCAGCAACGGCTGGCGTCCGACGGTGGCGCGCAGGACAAGGGCTTCTACGAGGCCAAGATGGTCACGGCGCGTTTCTTCGCCGACCACCTGCTGGTGCAGGTGCCGGGTCTGGGCCATGGGACGATGCACGGGGCGGCCGGAACGCTGGGTCTGGAAAATGATCAATTTCAATAGTAAGTCATTTACATAAGCACTATAACAAAGTGAATATAATCACCACCAAAGGGAGAGCCATGAGTTACGAAGCCATACTGTACGAGGTCGTGGACCAGGTTGCGAAAGTCACCCTGAACAAGCCGGAGCGCCTGAATGCCTGGGGACAGGACATGCGCGAGGAGACCACCGCTGCCATGCGCGCAGCGGACGCCGACGACAATGTGCGCGCCGTGGTCATACACGGTGCCGGGCGCGCCTTCTGCGCCGGCATGAACCTGAAGACCAGCGGCGAGAAGACCTTTGCCCGTCCTTCCCTGTCGGACGAGGAACAGGCTGCATACAACGCGCAGTTCACCTATCCCTATCAGATCGGCAAGCCGGTCATCGCAGCCATCCACGGCCCAGCGGTGGGCGTGGGCATCACCTATCCGCTGCTGTGCGACATCCGCATCGTTGCCGAGGACGCCAAGATCTCCTTCATCTTTCCCAAGCGCGGCCTGATCGGAGAACTGGGCTCGCATTTCATGCTGCCGCGGCTGGTGGGCTTTTCCCAGGCCATGGATCTGCTGATGTCGGGGCGCATGATTAACGGCAAGGAGGCGGTGGAACTGGGTCTGGCGCTGAAGGCCGTGCCCGAGGCGCAACTGCTGGATACGGCCATGGCCTACGCCAAGGAATACGCCAAGACGGCGCCGGTGTCGGTGGCCATCTCCAAGCGCCTGATGTGGGAGGGTCTGGGCTCCACCTATACCAAGGTCAAGAACAAGGAAGGACGCCTGTTTGCCTGGGCCGGTAGCCAGCCCGATGCCAAGGAAGGCATACGTTCCTTCCTGGAAAAGCGTTCGCCGGAATGGAAGCTGAGTGTTGCGCGCGACTTGCCGGAAGGTCTGAGCGAAAAGTTGTGAAGCTCTGAACCAGTCGTGGCAGTAAAAAAGGCCGCATTCGCGGCCTTTTTTACTGTTGCATATTGCGTACTACATATTGGGATAATTCGGTCCACCGCCACCTTCGGGCACCACCCAGACGATATTCTGGGTCGGGTCCTTGATATCGCAGGTTTTGCAATGCACGCAGTTCTGCGCATTGATCTGCAGGCGGTCGCTGCCGTCAGCGTTCTTCACGAACTCATACACGCCGGCCGGACAGTAGCGACTCTCGGGCCCGGCATAATCCTGCAGGTTGATGCCCACCGGCACCGAGGCATCCTTCAGCGTCAGGTGTGCCGGCTGATTTTCCTCGTGATTGGTGCTGGAGAGGAACACCGACGACAGTCGGTCGAAGCTGATCTTGCCGTCCGGCTTCGGGTACTCGATGGGCGTGCATTCTGAAGCCTTTTTCAGCATTTCATGGTCGGCATGCTGATGATGCAGCGTCCAGGGGAACTTGCCGCGCAGCGCGAACTGCTCCAGTCCCACCATGACCGTGCCGGTATACAGGCCCTTGGCCATCCACTGCTTGAAATTGCGCGCCTGCCACAACTCGTCGAACAGCCAGGACTTCTTGAAGGCTTCCGGATAGGCGGTCAGTTCATCGTAGGAGCGTTCGGCGCCCAGTGCATCGAACGCCGCTTCAGCGGCCATCATGCCGGACTTGATCGCTGCGTGGCTGCCCTTGATGCGCGAGGCATTCAGGAAGCCGGCATCGTCGCCAACAAGGCAGCCGCCGGGGAAAGTGAGCTTGGGCAGCGACATGATGCCGCCGGCAGTGATGGCACGTGCGCCATAGACAATGCGCTTGCCACCCTCGAAAAAGCCGCGGATCGCCGGATGCGTCTTGTAGCGCTGGAATTCCTCGAACGGGCTCAGGTACGGATTCTCGTAGGCGAGGCCGACCACATAGCCGACCGCAACCTGGTTGTTCTCGAAGTGATACAGGAACGAGCCGCCATAGGTGTCGGATTGCAGCGGCCACCCGGCGGTGTGTACCACGAGGCCGGGCTTGTGTTTGGCCGGGTCAATCTCCCACACTTCCTTCAGGCCGATGCCGTAGGTTTGGGGATCAGCGTCCTTTTGCAGGCCGAATTTCTGCATCAGCTGTTTGCCCAGATGTCCGCGGCAACCTTCGGCGAAGAAGGTGTACTTGGCATGCAATTCCACACCGGGCTGGAAGTTCGCGGTCTGCTGGCCGTCCTTGCCAACGCCCATGTTGCCGGTGGCCACGCCCTTGACGCTGCCATCGTCGTTGTACAGCACCTCGGCGGCGGCAAAGCCGGGGAAAATTTCCACACCCAGCGCTTCGGCCTGCTGGGCCAGCCAGCGGCACACATTGCCCAGGCTGACGATGTAATTGCCGTGGTTCTGGAAGTTATGGGGCAGGAAGAAATTCGGCACCTTGAACGAGCCGGATTCGCCGAGGTACATGAAGCGGTCTTCGGTGACTTCGGTGTTCAGCGGCGCACCCATGGCCTTCCAGTCGGGGAAGAGCTCCGTGATGGCACGCGGGTCCATGATGGCTCCGGACAGGATATGGGCGCCGACTTCCGCGCCCTTTTCGATCAGGCACACGCCGATTTCGGCGCCTTTCTCGGCGGCCAGCTGTTTCAGGCGGATGGCTGCGGCCAGTCCGGCGGGACCACCGCCGACGACGACTACGTCGTATTCCATGACATCGCGTTGCACGGTGTTTTCCTTGTTTAGAGCATGGGAGAGACCGGCATTATAATCGGCCTTGCAGCGTTTTCGTCCGCCCTCCGGGGCATTCAGGTATTCCCATTCCGTTCATTGATACGACCGAATCCATGCGCAAACTCGTCCACACCGAAATCATCCCCATCCGCTGGGGCGACATGGATGCTGCGGGGCATGTGAACAACACTATCTATTTCCGCTACATGGAACAGGCGCGGGTGTCCTGGTACGAAAGCATGGACCTGAACGAAAACGGCGCGGCGGTGCCGCCCGGCAGCGGGCCGGTGGTGATCAATACCAGCTGCACTTTTTTGCGTGCACTGAGGTATCCGGGCGATGTCGAGGTCCGGGTTTTTCTCGGCGAACTCGGGCGCGCCAGCCTGACCACCCTTTATGAAATGCGGCCCAGCTATGATGCCGCGACCATCTACGCCGAAGGCCAGGCCAAGGGTTGCTGGATCGACATCGCGAAGGAAAAATCGATTCCGCTGCCCCAGCCCGTGCGCGCGCTGGCCGAAGCCGTCTGAACACCCAGGGAAGAGGACACACCATGAACAAGGTTTACCCCAGCGCCAAGGCCGCACTCGAGGGACTGCTGCACGATGGCATTACGATTGCCGCCGGCGGCTTCGGTCTGTGCGGCATTCCCGAGAACCTCATCGCGGCGCTGGTGGATAGCGGGGCCAAGGGACTCACCATCGTTGGCAACAACGCCGGGGTGGATGATTTCGGCATGGGCCTGCTGCTGAAGACGCGCCAGGTGAAGAAGGTCATCGCCTCGTATGTCGGGGAGAACAAGGAATTCGAGCGCCAGGTGCTGGCCGGCGACCTGGAACTGGCGCTCACGCCGCAGGGCACGCTGGCCGAGAAGCTGCGCGCCGGCGGCGCCGGCATCCCCGGTTTCTACACGCGCACCGGCTTTGGCACCAAGCTGGCCGAAGAGAAGGACACGCGTTCCTTTGGCGGCAAGGAATATGTGCTCGAGGAGGCGATCCAGGCCGATGTGTCCATCGTGAAAGCCTGGAAGGGCGACAAGGCCGGCAACCTGGTCTATCGCAAGACCGCGCGCAATTTCAATCCCATGATTGCCACCTGCGGCAAGGTGACGATTGCCGAAGTCGAGCAACTGGTGGAGGTGGGCGAGCTCGATCCTGAGCAGGTGCACACGCCGGGTGTCTATGTCGATCGCATCGTGCAGGGCGCGAAGTATGAAAAGCGCATCGAATTCCGCACCGTGGCCGGCGCCGCCGTGTCGAAAAAGGAATCGCCCACGCGCATGCTGATGGCGCAGCGCGCGGCGAAGGAATTGCGCGACGGCTACTACGTCAACCTCGGCATCGGCATTCCGACGCTGGTTGCGAACTTCATTCCGGCCGGCGTCAATGTCACGCTGCAATCGGAAAACGGCCTGCTTGGCATCGGGCCGTTCCCGAGCGAGGACGAGATCGATGCGGACCTCATCAACGCCGGCAAGCAGACAGTGACCACGCAGCCCGGATCGAGTTTCTTTTCCAGTGCAGATTCCTTTGCCATGATCCGCGGCGGCCACATCGATCTGTCCATTCTGGGCGGCCTCGAAGTCGCGGAGAATGGCGACCTCGCGAACTGGATGGTGCCGGGGGCGATGGTGAAAGGGCCGGGCGGGGCCATGGACCTGGTGGCGGGCGTGAGGCGCGTCATTGTGTTGATGGAGCACACCGCGAAAGACGGCACGCCCAAGATACTCAAGGCCTGCTCCCTTCCGATCACAGGCAAGGGCGTGGTGAGCACCATCATCACTGACCTGTGCGTGTTTGACGTTACTGCCTCAGGCCTGGTGCTGAAGGAATTGCATCCGGGCGTGGCGCTCGAGGACGTGCGCGCCAAAACCGGCTGTGCGTTCAGCGTGGGGCTGGCCGCCTAGGCTTGTTCACCTGCCGGGGCGGCGGACTGATGCCCGCTGCTTCGGCTAAAATGTCCCACCGAAGCTCCGCTCCGGCGCCTTTCTTCTGGTGGCCGGCATAAAAAGAAGCTTCAACCCGAAATTTTTAGATCCCGGAGGAGAGTCCGATGAGCGCCAACGCTGTTGACCCCAATGCCGAAGTCATGGAAATGCAATTGCGCCGTGAAGGCGGCATTGCCATCCTCACCATCAATAACGTCGCGCGCCGCAATGCCTGGTCCGAGCCGGTCAAGCAGGATTGCCTGCGGCATCTGAAATCGCTGCTGTCCGACAGCACCTGCCGCGGCATTGTGCTGACCGGCGCAGGCGGCGTGTTCTGCTCCGGCGGCGATGTGAAGAACCAGAAGAAGAAGTCTGACGCCGGCGTGGATTTCATGTCGCGGCGCCTGGCCCGCAACGGAGGCAGCTCCGAGATCGTGCCCATGCTGGTGGCCGGCCCCAAGCCGGTGGTGACCGCGGTTGAAGGCCCGGCCTTCGGCGTCGGTCTGGGCTATGCGGTGTCCTCTGATTACACAGTGGCGGCAAGCAATGCCCGTTTTGCAGTGGCGCAGGTGCGTCGCGGACTGTGCCCGGACGGGTTGATGTATTACACAATGACGGCACGCTGCGGTCCCGGCCGTGCGCGCGAGCTGATGCTATCGGGGCGCGAATTCAACGCCCAGGAAGCCGAGAAATACGGCATCGTCCATGAGATCACCGCGCCGGGCAAGACGCTGGAGGCGGCCATGGTCGCTGTCGAGCGTTTTGCTGCAATACCACCGCTGTCATTTGCGCTGACCAAGGCGGCAATGACGCACAGCTACCACACGCTGGAAGCCTGTTTCCGTGCCGAGCAGGACTACCAGCCCATTGTCGGCCTGTCCAAGGACCACAAGGAATCGGTGGCCGCCTTCCTCGAAAAGCGCAAGCCTGTCTACGTCGGCGAATAAGCGCCCCGCAAGACTTTCCACATCACGAACATCACCAGAGCGAGATACAGCGATGAGCGCAGATCCCAAACCGGAAGTTATGGAAGTCCGCATCAAATGGGAGGGCAGCATTGCCGTCCTGACCATCCATAACGAAGCACGCCGCAATGCCTGGTCGATTCCGATCAAGGAAGCCATGCTTGATCACATGAGGACGCTGTCGGCCGACAACAAGTGCCGCGGCATTGTGCTGACCGGTGCCGGGGGCGTGTTCTGCTCCGGTGGCGACGTGAAAAACATGAAAGACCGCGGCAGCCGTGGCGCAGGCTTCATGGAGCGCCGCCTGAACATGGGCGCCATGAGTTTCGATGCCATACGCCTGATGGTGGGCGGCCCCAAGCCCATGGTCATGGCTGTCGAAGGCCCGGCCTATGGCGCCGGACTTTCCATTGCCATGGCGGGTGACTACACCGTGGCAGCGACGAACGCACGCTTTGCCGGCGCGCAGATCCTGCGCGGCCTGTGTCCGGACCTTGGCCTGTATTACCTGCTGACCGCACGGACCGGCCCCGGCCGCGCGCGTGAACTCCTGCTGTCTGGACGCTCATTCGACGCTGCGGCTGCTGAGAAATACGGTGTCGTCCATGAGGTTGTTGAGCCGGGCAAGACGCTGGATGCAGCCATGGTTGCGGTGGAGCGTTTTGCGGCGATTCCGCCCCTGTCCTTCGCCCTGACCAAGGCAGCGATGACAAACAGCTACCACACGCTGGAGGCCTGCTTCCGCGCTGAACAGGACTATCAGCCGATCGTCGGCCTGTCCCGGGACCACAAGGAATCCGTGGCCGCCTTCCTGGAAAAGCGCAAGCCGGTGTACGTGGGGGAGTAGTACTCATTCGTTACTGTCATTCCGGGCGACGCGAGGAATCTGCTGTTGAATCAGACCTAAAAAGCAGATTCCTCAGCCCCCATCTTCGATTCGGGCTTCGGAGTGACATTTTTCGCGTGATGCCGATAGTGGGCGGCGCGCGCTACGCATTGAGGTAAATTTTTCACGTCAGATGTGTGCCCAGGATCTGCGTCGCGGGCACTTTTATTGTAAAATCTGTCATTCCCATCCCCATGTAATCCGATGACCAAATATGTGTTTGTTTCGGGTGGCGTAGTTTCCTCTCTGGGAAAGGGGATAGCCGCCGCGTCCCTCGCCGCCATCCTCGAATCCCGCGGCATCAAAGTCACCATGCTCAAGCTGGACCCGTACATCAACGTGGATCCCGGCACCATGAGCCCCTTCCAGCACGGCGAAGTCTTTGTCACCGAAGATGGTGCCGAGACCGACCTGGACCTCGGACACTACGAGCGCTTCCAGTCGAACAAGATGCGGAAGGCGAATAACTTCACCACCGGCCAGATCTACGAATCGGTGATCAAGAAGGAGCGCCGCGGTGATTACCTCGGCCGCACTGTGCAGGTCATCCCGCACATCACCGACGAAATCAAGGCCTCCATTGTGCGCGGCGCGAACGGCGCCGATGTGGCGATTGTGGAAATCGGCGGTACGGTGGGTGACATCGAGTCACTGCCCTTCCTCGAGGCCATTCGCCAGATGGGCATGGAACTGGGACGTGGCAACACCTGCTACATCCACCTGACGCTGGTGCCGTACATCAAGTCCGCGGGCGAGATCAAGACCAAGCCGACCCAGCACTCGGTCAAGGAATTGCGCGAAATCGGCATCCAGCCCGACATCCTGCTGTGCCGCACCGACCGGCCGCTGCCGGAGGAAGAGCGCAAGAAGATTTCGCTGTTCACGAACGTGCAGGGCGAGGCGGTCATCTCGGTGTGGGATGCCGACTCCATCTACAAGATCCCGGGCATGCTGCACAAGCAGATCCTGGACGAGATCGTCTGCCACAAGCTGAACATCCTGGCCAAGCCGGCCGATCTGTCGGCCTGGGACAAGCTGGTCTATGCGCTGGAACATCCTCAGCACGAAATCACGATCGCCATGGTGGGCAAGTACGTCGGACTTACCGAGTCCTACAAGTCGCTGATCGAGGCCCTGATGCATGCTGGCATGCACACCTTGAGCAAAGTCAACATCCGCTACATCGACTCCGAGACCATCGAGTCCGATGGCACGGCGGCATTGACTGGCGTGGATGCGATACTGGTGCCCGGCGGATTCGGCAAGCGCGGCGTCGAAGGCAAGATCAAGGCGATCCAGCTGGCGCGCGAAAACAGCATACCCTATCTGGGCATCTGCCTCGGCATGCAGCTCGCTGTCATCGAATATGCACGTAACGTTTGTGGCCTTGAGGGTGCCAACTCTACCGAATTCGATCCGGACACACCGCACCCGGTGATCGCGCTAATCACCGAGTGGCAGGATCGCGACGGCAAGGTAGAGAGACGCACCGAAAAATCTGACCTGGGCGGCACCATGCGCCTGGGTGCGCAGGCGGCGCAACTCGAGCCGGGCAGCATGTCGCACAAGATCTACGGCAGCGACACGATCAACGAGCGCCACCGCCACCGTTACGAAGTGAACAACCAGTACCTCGGCCGGCTGAAGGACAAGGGCCTGCGCGTCTCTGGCCTGACCAAGTCGGAGCAGCTGTGCGAAATGGTTGAATTGCCCGGCCATCCCTGGTTCATCGGCTGCCAGTTCCACCCGGAATTCACCTCCACGCCGCGTGGCAGCCATCCGCTGTTCAAATCCTTCGTCGAAGCGGCGCTGCAACACCAGCAGCAGCTCAAGAAGACCTCGGTCGCGGCATGAAGCTGTGTGGATTTGAAGTTGGACTGGATCGGCCGTTTTTTCTGATTGCGGGGACCTGTGTAATCGAGTCCCGCGACATGGCGATGGACACCGCCGGCAGGCTGAAGGAAATCACCAGTGCACTGGGCATCCCCTTCATCTACAAGTCCTCCTACGACAAGGCGAACCGCAGCTCGGGCAAGTCCTATCGCGGCATGGGAATGGACAAGGGCCTGGAGATTCTGCAGGACGTGAAAAAGACCATAGGCGTGCCGGTGCTGACCGACGTGCACGACATCAGCGAAATCGCAGCTGCCGCTGCAGCTGTCGATGTGCTGCAGACGCCGGCCTTTCTCTGCCGCCAGACCGATTTCATCCATGCCGCCGCATCAGCGGGCCGGCCGGTGAACATCAAGAAAGGCCAGTTCCTGTCGCCGCAGGAAATGAAGAATGTGGTCGACAAGGCCCGCGAAGCCTCATCCTCCGATAACATCATGGTATGCGAGCGCGGTGCCTCCTTCGGCTACAACAACCTGATTTCCGACATGCGTTCGCTGGCCATCATGCGCAACACCGGCTGCCCGGTGGTGTTTGATGCCACGCACTCGGTGCAACTGCCTGGCGGGCAGGGCACGGCTTCGGGCGGGCAGCGCGAATTTGTGCCGGTGTTGGCGCGTGCCGCGATGGCAGTTGGCATTGCCGGCGTGTTCATGGAAACACATCCGAATCCGGAAAAGGCCTTGTCTGACGGCCCCAATGCATGGCCGCTGGGGATGATGCAGGATCTGCTCTCCACGATGAAGGATCTCGATGCACTGGTGAAGCGCAGCGGATTTGCAGAACAAAAACTAACCAAATAGATCAACCAACAAGGTCGAAAAATGAGCTCCATTATTGATATCGTTGCAAGGGAAATACTGGACTCCCGTGGCAATCCCACGGTCGAGGCGGACGTGCTGATCGAGTCCGGCGTCATGGGGCGCGCTTCCGTGCCTTCCGGGGCCTCTACCGGCAGCCGCGAGGCGCTGGAGCTGCGCGACCTTGATAGCACGCGCTACGGTGGCAAGGGCGTATTGAGGGCGGTGGAGAACATCAACACCGAAATCTCCGAAGCCATCATGGGCCTCGATGCCCAGGAGCAGAGTTTCATCGACCAGACCCTGATCGACCTGGACGGCACCGAGAACAAGGGGCGCCTCGGCGCGAATGCCATGCTAGCGGTGTCCATGGCCGTGGCCAAGGCCGCAGCAGAGGAATCCGGCCTGCCGCTTTATCGTTATTTTGGTGGCTCGGGCAGCATGCAGATGCCTGTTCCCATGATGAATGTGATCAACGGTGGTGCGCACGCCAACAACAGCCTGGACATGCAGGAGTTCATGATCGTGCCGATCGGCGCGCTGACTTTCCGCGATGCACTGCGCTGCGGCGCTGAGGTATTCCAGGCACTGAAAAAACTGCTCGACGCCAAGGGCCTGTCCACCACGGTGGGTGATGAAGGCGGTTTCGCACCGAACCTGGCGAACCACGAAGCGGCGATCCAGCTCATCCTTGAAGCGATCGACAAGGCCGGTTACCAGCCAGGCACCGACGTTGTGCTGGCGCTGGACTGCGCCAGCTCCGAGTTCTACAAGGACGGCAAGTACAACCTGGAGGGCGAGGGGCTCAAGCTCTCCTCCGGCGAATTCACTGATTTTCTCGCAGCCTGGACCGACAAGTTCCCCATCATTTCCATCGAGGACGGCATGGCCGAATCCGACTGGGAAGGCTGGCGCGGCCTGACCTCGCGCCTCGGGAAGACAGTGCAGCTCGTCGGCGATGACCTGTTCGTGACGAACACGAAGATCCTGCGCGAAGGCATACAACTCGGTGTGGCGAACTCCATCCTGATCAAAGTGAACCAGATCGGTACGCTGACCGAAACCTTCGCCGCCATCGAAATGGCCAAGCGAGCCGGCTATACCTCGGTGATTTCGCATCGCTCCGGCGAGACCGAAGACACCACGATTGCCGACATAGCCGTCGGCATGAACGCGCTGCAGATCAAGACCGGATCGCTGTCGCGCTCCGACCGCGTCGCAAAGTACAACCAGTTGCTGCGCATCGAAGAAGACCTCGGTGACGGCGCCGGTTATCCCGGCCGCGACGCGTTCTACCAGTTGCGGGGATAGCGCGCCTGGCCGCATGGCCTGAGCAGCTACCGACGCCATGCGCCTTGTCGCCGTTGCCCTGGCATTTTTCATCCTGGTGTTGCAGTACCCGCTGTGGCTGGGCAAGGGCGGCTGGCTGCGCGTCTGGGAGCTTGACCGCCAGGTGAGTGCACAGAAGGACCAGAACACGAAGTTGCAGCAGCGCAATGCCGGGCTGGACGCCGAGGTGCGCGACCTGAAGCAGGGCTTCGAGGCCGTCGAGGAAAGGGCACGCTACGAACTGGGCATGGTGCGCCAGGACGAAGTGTTCTTCCAGGTACTGCCGCCGGGTTCGGTGGCGCAGCCGGCGCCCAAGCTGGTGCCCGAGCAGGGCGAAAAAGCGTCAGTCAGGCCTACAGCGAAAGCTGAGACTGGCAAGGGCGAAAAGGCCGACGCGAAGCCCGCGTCGGCCAATGCGCCTGCGGCTGCTGCGGCTTCGAATTAGGGTTCCCCTGTTTCATCGGGCCGTGTGTAATCCGGCGTGACGGCGAGAAAAGGATTTTTCATCATCGGGAGTCGGTCATGTTGAAAGGTCGCAGCGCAGTCATCACAGGATCAACCAGCGGGATCGGCCTGGGCATTGCACGTGCCCTGGCGAAGGAGGGCTGCAATGTCCTCCTGAACGGTTTCGGCGATGCCGCCGAAATCGAGAAAATCCGTGCCGGCATGGCCGATGAATTCAAGGTGAAGTGCGTCTATTCCGGCGCCGACATGAGCAAGCCCGCCGATATCCGCGCCATGATTGCGCTGGCCGTGCAGGAACTGGGCAGTGTGGACATCCTGGTGAACAATGCCGGCATCCAGCATGTCGCACCGGTGCCGGAGTTCCCCGATGAAAAGTGGGACCAGATCATCGCCATCAACCTGTCCTCGGTATTCCATGCCTGCAAGGCGGCCATTCCGCTGATGCGCACCAGGGGCTGGGGACGCGTCATCAACATTGCCTCGGCGCACGGTCTGGTGGCCTCGCCCTTCAAGTCGGCCTATGTGTCGGCCAAGCACGGCGTGCTCGGCTTCACGAAGTCGCTGGCACTGGAGACGGCCAAGGAAAACATCACCTGCAATTCCATCTGCCCCGGCTATGTGCGCACGCCGCTGGTGGACAAGCAGGTGGATGACCAGGCCAAGGTACACGGCATTCCGCGTGACCGCGTCATCGCCGAAGTCATCCTCAAGCCGCAGCCTTCAGGGCGCTTTGTCGAAGTTGGAGAGCTGGGCGCGCTGACGGTATTTCTGTGTTCGGAAGCCGGCAAGTCCATGACTGGCACTTCGCTGTCGGTGGATGGGGGATGGACGGCGGCGTAATGGCTCAGACATGGCATACAGGTAGCGATTGCAATTGATACAGTCTGGTCCGCATTTGAAAAGGGCGGTCCAATAAAAAAACACAACCAAAGGAGGAGTTGAGATGGCCGAAATGATCATGGTGTCAGAGGATGTTTTGCGCAAACAGATTGCCAGCGTGTACGTGGCCTGGGGCATGGCGCCTGAGCACATCGACACGACCGTTGAGGTCATGGTCGAGACCGACCTGATGGGGATCGACTCACATGGCGTCGGCATGCTGGCCGGTTACCAGGATAAAAAGACCCACGGCCGCCTGAAGCCGAAGCCCGATATCAAGATCGTCAAGGAAACGCCGGCCACGGCGCTGATCGACGCCGACCGCAGCATCGGCCATGTACCCGGTGTGATGGCGATGAAGCTGGCCATCAAGAAGGCCAAGGCCATCGGCATCGGCGCAGTGGGCGTGCGCAATTCGAATCACTATGGCGCGGCCGGCTATTACAGCGCGCTGGCCGCAGCCGAGGGCATCATCGGCATGGCCTTCACCAGTGTCACCTCACCGATCGTGGTGCCGACCTTTTCGCGCGAGCCTTATCTCGGCACGAATCCGATTGCCTTCACCGCGCCGGCGAAGCGCAACAAACCGATGTCCCTCGACATGGCGACCAGCACCGTGGCCAGCGGCAAGGTTTCGATTGCCAAGCGCACCGGGAAACCGATGCCGGAGGGCTGGGTGGTGGACCGCGAAGGCAGGCCGCTCACCGATGCGGCCCTGGCGCCCAGCGGCAATCGCCGGTTGACTGCGCTGGGCGGCACGCGCGAACTGGGCAGCCACAAGGGCTACGGCCTGGCGCTGATGGTCGAGGTGTTGTGCTCCACGCTGAACGGGCAGAAATCCGGTCCTCGCGACGCAACTGACACCGAGTTCCGCAACAAGACGAAGGAGACGGTGGGCCATTTCTTCATGGCCATCGATCCGGAAATGTTTGGCGGTGGCGATGATTTCCGCCAAGAAATGGACGCCTTGATGGAGCGCCTGCGCGGCCTGCCGCCGGTTGATGCGGATGAGCCGGTGCAGGTCGCGGGCGATCAGCAGTACAAGGATTATGCCGAGCGCAAGAAGATCGGCATTCCGTTGACCAAGGCGCTGTATGAAGAGGTGAGGGAAGTGTGCAAGGTCAGCGGCGCGGCCTTCATTCTCGGGCGCTGATCGTGAAACACGCACGACTCATCTCAACCGGCTGATAATGTCCGGCCGCATCGCTTTGCTCGTCGTGTTGCTGCTGGTGGGCACACCCATGGCAAGTGCCATGGACATCAGGGCTGTTGGCAACACGATCATCCTTTCGGGACCGGTAGTTGGTGATGAACTGGCCAGGGTCCGGGATGCCTTCGTCAGGAATCCGTCCATCAATCAGGCAGTGTTGCGTAACTCCTTCGGTGGTGATGCGTGGACCGGTTATCGCGTCGGCGAACTGTTTCGCGAAAAAGGCATCACTACGTTGGTATCCGGCCACTGCGTTTCATCGTGTTCGCGTATGTTCCTCGGCGGGAAGGAACGTCATTTCACCGATGACTTCCCGGCGGTACGCACCTTTGTCGGTTTTCACGGTCATTACGCCGCAAATGGCAGGCTCGATGCTGGCAGCGTTAGGTCGCTAAATTTGTTCGCGTGGATTTTGAGGTTCTCGGATGGCAAGGCTGACGAGGCGCTGGTGCGGCGCTGGATCAGTATTGAAAGTAACGCGGGCGCGGTAAATTTTCTGCACCCCGACACCGCACCGCGCCGTGCGTCAAGCGTGTATTTCTGCCAGGGCGACGAGTCCAACCGGCCGCTGGGCTGCGCGGGGCTTCCCACCAACGCGCTGGACCGCGGCGTGATCACCGATATCCGGCGTATTTCCAGTCCGGACAAGGATGAGTTGCCCCATCAGTTGCGGGCAAAGAAGCATCCACCCAGCAATTTCGCCGAGATCGATAACCCGGCCAAGGTGCCTCTGGGCAATGCAGCGGGAATAAGCAACTACAGACTTTTTCTGGCTTCCTCCGCGCCTCGTGCTTTTGCAGTCTCTGCGACACGGCAGCACTGGGCATGGAACACTGGCAGCGAAGACGTTTCTGATCGTGCATTGCAGCGCTGCGCGGAGCGTGCGGGCCAAGCCTGCAAGCTCTATGCGGTCGACGATGCGGTGGTGTATTTGCCGTGAGATCGCACCGGGTTGCCCGCCCGGTCAGCGAAACACCACCGTCTTCGAGCCGTCCACCAGCACGCGATCCTCGAGGTGGTATCGGAGGCCGCGCGCCAGCACGGCCTTTTCGATGTCCTTGCCGTAGCGCACCAGGTCATCCACGCTGTCGGAGTGGTCCACGCGGATCACGTCCTGCTCGATGATGGGGCCCTGGTCCAGTTCCTCGGTGACGTAGTGGCAGGTGGCCCCGATCAGCTTCACGCCGCGGGCATGCGCCTGATGGTAGGGCTTGCCGCCGACGAAGCTGGGCAGGAAGGAGTGGTGGATGTTGACGATGCGGCCGGACAAGGCCGTGCAAACGTCCGGCGACAGGATCTGCATGTAGCGCGCCAGCACCATCACGTCGCCGCGCGCTTCGGAAAACCTTTTCAGCACCTCGCCTTCGGCCTGCGATTTCGTATCGGGTGAAACCGGTATGTGGTGAAAGGGGATACCGTGCCATTCCACAAAGCCGCGGAAGGTTGCGTGGTTGGAAATCACGCAGGGGATGTCGATTTCCAGTTCTTTCGACTGCCAGCGTGCCAGCAGGTCATACAGGCAGTGCTCCTGTTTCGACACCAGCAGCACTACGCGTTTTTTTGATCCGGTGTCGCTCACCTTCCAGTCCATGTTGAATTCGGCGGCAATCGGCGCGAACCGCTGGCGCAGGCCGTCGGCATCAAAGGACAGTGAGTCGGCGAGGATTTCCTGGCGCATGAAAAATCGTTGCGTGTCCTGGTCGGCGTGGTGGTTCGCCTCGACGATCCAGCCATTGTGGCGGGCGATGAAGGTGCTGACGGCGGCGACGATGCCGACGCGGTCGGGACAGGACAGGGTCAGGGTGTAGCGGTGCGGGCGGGACATTGGGAGGCCGGTCAGAACGTCGATACAGTCTGAATCATAGCCGGTGCGGGATCGGAGGCGCTGGCAGCATGTGGGTACGCCAGATCGTACGCCAGAATTGTCTGATCATAATTGCCATGTAAATGCTTATAAAAAGCTGATCTTTAATCGAAAATGATCATAAATATTAAAATTATCCGATCGGCGGCAGGGGCAGCCGGATGCGTGCCGTGAGCCCGCCGCCGTTGCGCGCGGCCAGCTCGAAGCGGCCGCGATGCGCCGCAATCACGCGATCAACGATCGCCAGGCCCAGGCCCGAGCCGCCGCTGTCGCCGCGTGCCTGCTCCAGGCGTGTGAAGGGCTGCTTGAGTCGTTCCATTTCCCCATCGGGAATGCCGGGGCCGCGGTCCATCACCTCGATGATCGCGTCCTGGTCTTCCTGTCGCAGCACTACATCGATGTCGGTCTTGGCATAGCGCAGGGCATTGTCGATGAGGTTGGCCAGGGCGCGGCGCAGCACCAGTGGCTGCAGCATCATGTCGGGCAGTTCTACTGTGGTCAGCGTCAGCGCGTGGCCCATGCGCTGATAGCGTTCCACGGTTTCGGTGAGGAGCGCGCCAAGGCTCGTGGATTGCGCCTTGTCGCCGCCATCGAGGCGCGCGAAGTCGAGGAACTGGCCGATGATGCGGTCCATGTCCTCGATGTCGGCATGCATGCCGTTGCGCAGGGACTCATCGGCCCGGCTCATTTCAATGCCGAGGCGCAGCCGCGCCAACGGCGTGCGCAGGTCGTGCGAAACGCCGGCGAGGATGATGGCGCGGTCCTGCTCCAGGCGCGACAGATCGCGAGTCATCTGGTTGAAGGCGTGCGCCAGGGTGCGGATTTCATCGGCACCGGCTTCCTCCACCGGCGGCGGCATCCTGCCGCGGCCGATTTCGCCCGCCGCGGTGGCCAGCGTGCGCAGCGGTTTCGAGACGCGTGACACGATCAGGTAGGCCGCCAGCAGCACCAGCACCAGTGCCAGTACGCCCCAGGCGAACCAGCGCACCGCGATGCGCCGCTCCGAGCGTTCGCGCGGCACGCGCACCCAGTATTCGTCGTCTTCGATGCTGAACGAAACCCACAGCCCGGGCAGGCCCTCGCGGCGCAGCGTGAAACGGGTGTCCTGGCCCAGTTGCTGCCGCACCAGGCTCATGGACAATTGCAGTATCGGGTTGTCCGGCATGGGCGCGATGCGCTCGCCGGGTTCGCTGGCATAGACCTGTATGCCTTCGCGCGCGGCCAGTTCGGACAGCAGTTCGCGCCGGCGCTCCGGCTGTGCGGTCAGCAGTGCGACATGGGTCAGGTTGACCACCGAGATGAGGTTCTGTGCCAGCGCGCGGGCGCGCGGCTCGATCTCGTAGGACCGGAAAATCTGCAGCCAGGCCGCGGTCGACAGAATCACCACCGCGCCCAGCAGCAGAAAGGTCCGCCACAGCAGCGAGCGCGGAAACAGCCACGATGGAAGATTCATCCCTGGCACATCCTCAGGATTCGGCAACTTTTCCGTCGGGCACGAAGACGTAACCGAAGCCCCATACGGTCTGGATGTACTCCGGCTTGGCCGGGTCCTTTTCGATCAGTTTCCGCAGGCGCGACACCTGCACGTCGATGGAGCGGTCAAACACCTCATACTCCCGGCCGCGCGCCAGTTCCATCAGCTTGTCGCGCGACAGCGGGGTGCGCGGATGCGTGAGCAGCACCTTGAGCAGCGCGAATTCGCCGGTGGTGAGCGACATCGATTCGCCGTCCTTTTCCATGGTGCGATTCGCCAGATTCACCGTGATGCCACCAAAGGCCACCGGCCCGTCTTCGCTGGACGGTGCGCCAGGCGGAGCAGGCGCCGTGCGTCGCCGCAGCACGGCATTGATGCGGGCCACCAGTTCGCGCGGATTGAAGGGCTTCGGGAGGTAGTCATCGGCACCCATTTCCAGGCCGACGATGCGGTCCACGTCCTCGCCCTTGGCCGTGAGCATGATGATGGGGATGGTGTTCTTCGTGCCGCGCAGACGGCGGCAGATCGACAGGCCATCCTCGCCCGGCAGCATCAGGTCCAGCACCAGCAGCTCGAAACGCTCCCGGGCCAGCAGGCGGTCCATGCCGACGGGGTCGGACACCGTGGTGACGGCAAAGCCCTGTTCCGTCAGGTAGCGCTGCAGCAGGTCGCGCAGCCGCAGGTCGTCGTCCACCACTAAAATGCGGGTCTTTTGCGCGGTTTGGTGCGAAGTTGATGTAGTCATGCCCGTATCCTAGCGCCTGAGGGCGGGGGAGGCCAGCCGGGCGCGGGCCTGACTAGTAACAGAAGATTGCAAAGGCGTCCGGGGAAACAATTGCTTACAGACTTGCCCCTGGTGTCACAGCACACTTACAGCCGTACCCTAGGCTGATTGCGTTAATGTGATTGAGCCGTGCGGGATTGTGATCCGGCGCTCGACGCAATGCGTGAATCAGTGAATTGAAGGAGTCCTCATGAATCGCCTGGTGGCAACCGTTCTGACGCTTTGCGCGCTCTGCGCCGCCTGGCCCGCTGCTGCCCAGCAGCCGGGCCCGGGGCCACGCATGGCACGTCCGGACGGGGGCGCCGCGCCGCCGCGCGAACGCGTGCGCCCGCCGGTACGTGAAGCCACCTGGCCGCAGCGCCCGCATCGGGCCGAGGGGCAGGAAGAACCTGGCGGCGGCATGAGTCCGGAAGAGCGGCGCCAGTTGCGCCGCGACATCAGCTCGCATGGCCGTGACATCTATCGTGAACCCAAGGGGCAAAAATGAGCGCCATTCACCGTAGCGGATTGAAATTTTCCTCAGTGAAGTTTTCGGTGACGTTGCTGGCCATCATGGCCATGGGTATGGCCCATGCACTTGAAGCGCCGGCCAGCCTTGGCGCCGAGGATGCGCGCCATCTGCTGGCGCGCACCGGCTTCGGCCCGACACAGGCGGAAATCAGGACTTACGCCGGCCTGACCCGCGAACAGGCTGTGGCCAGGATGCTCGACGAGGTTCGCCGCACTGCCGGGCTGGCTCCCCCGGCTTGGATTGACGAGGCCATCACCTCGCCCAGGGAGATCCGCAATGCGCCGGAAGAGCGTCGCGCTGAATTGCGGCAGCAGGAGAATCAGCTCAACAATCGCCGCACCTTCGAGTTGCGCGCCTGGTGGATCAACGAGATGCTGGCCACGCCGGCGCCGCTGGTGGAGCGCATGACGCTGTTCTGGCATAACCACTTCACCTCCAGCCAGCAGAAGGTGCGCTTCGCGCAACTCATGTACCGGCAGAACGCGCTGCTGCGCGAAAACGCCCTGGGCAACTTCGCCACGCTGCTGCACGCGGCCTCGAAGGACCCGGCCATGATCATCTATCTGGATTCGGCTTCGAACCGCCGGGACAAGCCAAACGAGAACTTTGCCCGTGAAGTCATGGAGCTGTTCACGCTGGGCGAGGGCAACTACTCCGAAACCGACATCCGCGAGGCCGCGCGCGCCTTCACCGGGTGGTCCGTGGACATCGACAACGGCGCCTTTGTTTACCGCCGTGCCGTGCATGACTATGGCGCCAAGACCATCCTCGGAAAAAGTGGGCGCTTCGATGGCGACGAGGTGCTCGACATCCTGCTGACGCAGACGCGCACCGCCGAATACATTGTTGAAAAAATGTGGCGCGAATTCGTGTCGCCGCTGCCGGAGCGCAAGGAAGTGCAGCGCGTCGCGCGTGCCTTCCGCGACAGCGGCTATGAAATCAAGGTGGCGCTGCGCGAACTGCTGCTGGCGCCGGCGTTCTGGGCGGATGACAACCGCGCCGTGCTGGTGAAGTCACCGGCCGAATTCGTGGTCGGCACGCTGCGCCAGTTCGACGTGCCGGTGCCTGATGCCACGCCGTTCGCCTTTGTCATGGCCGGCCTCGGGCAGAACCTGTTCGCGCCGCCGAACGTCAAGGGCTGGGCAGGCGGTGAAGCCTGGATCAATTCCGCCACGCTGCTGGCGCGCAAGCAATTCGTCGAGCGGCTGTTCCGCGCCGATGAAATGGCGCGGCCCCGCATGGCACGGGGCATGGATGGCATGGAGGGCATGGAAATGGCTGCTGCCGCGGCGAAGGGCGGACCGCTACCCATTGTGCCGATCAGGGTCCGGGCTGCGGCAAACGCCGTCACTGCGGCCAATAGCGCACCTGCCGCCGCGCCCGGCGCGCCGCGCCGCGCCGCATCGGCAGGCCCGATATTCGACGGACAACGCTGGTTCTCGGGTTTCTCGGGGCAGCGTGATCCCGCCGTGGAGCAACTGGTGCTGGCCGCCGCGCCTGCGAATCCGGTGCCTGCCGAAGTGGCGGGCCGTGAATGGCTGCGTCACCTGACGCTCGATCCGGCGTATCAGTTGAAGTGAACAGAAAAATGATGCGGCACAAAAATTTTCAGTCCGAGGCTGCAAGCCGAAGAATCTGCCGGTTCAATAAAAGCGGATTCCTCACTGCGTTCGGAATGACAGATTATTCGATGCCAGGGAAGGAGTAATCATGCAAAGACGCGACTTCATCAAAGGCCTGGGTGCGGCATCACTGGCAGCCTCCTTCCCCGAATTTGTATTTGCAGCGCCGGGGGATGGCTACAGGAAACTCCTCATCCTGGTCGAACTGAAGGGCGCGAATGACGGCCTGAACACCGTCGTGCCTTTTGCCGAGAGCGAGTATTACCGGCTGCGGCCGCGCATCGCGATCAAGCGCGATGACGTGCTGCAATTGTCCGAGCGCGAAGGCCTGCATCCGTCGCTAGCCGGCCTGATGCCGCTGTGGCAGGCGAAAGAGCTGGCCGTGGTGCGTGGTGTGGGTTATCCGAACCCGAACCTGTCGCACTTTCGCTCCATCGAAATCTGGGATACCGCCTCCAGCAGCGAGGAATACCTGGCGCAGGGCTGGCTGGCGCGCACCTTCAAGACCAATCCGGTGCCGGCAGGCTTTGCCGCCGATGGCGTGGTGGTCGGCAATGGCGACCTCGGCCCGTTTGCGGGCGGCCCGCGTGCCGTGACGATCACGAACACCGAGCAATTCCTGCGTCAGGCCAAGCTGGCCACACCGGGCCGCGCACGCGGCAGCCGCGCGCTGGACCACATCCTCGGCGTCGAAGGCGAAGTGGTGCAGGCCGCGACCGGCCTCGCCGGCGGTGCTGCACTGGCGACGGAGTTTCCGGCGAACGGCTTTGGCAATGCCGTGCGTACCGCGGCAAACGTGCTGGCTGGCAAGCAGCCGGTTGCGGCGATACGCCTGTCGCTGTCCGGCTTTGATACCCACCAGAACCAGCTCGGCATCCATGCGAACCTCCTGAGTCAACTGGGTGACGGCCTCGCCGCATTGAAGGCCGCACTGATTGAATTGAATCGCTGGGATTCGACGCTGATCCTTACCTACGCCGAGTTCGGCCGCCGCGTGCAGGAAAACGCCTCCAGCGGCACCGACCACGGCACCGCGAATGCGCACTTCGTGCTCGGCGGCCGCGTCAAGGGCGGCCTCTACGGCCAGGGTCCGCAGCTGGACCGCCTGGACAACGGCAACCTGGTGCACGCGGTGGATTTTCGCAGCCTGTATGCCACCGCGCTGCAGAAATGGTGGGGCATGGATGCGGCGGGGCCGCTGGGCGGGAAGTATCCGGTGCTGGATCTGCTCAGGGCCTGAGCGGCCGCTCTGATCCTGGGCCGCATCTATAAGGTGGCATCAAGAACAGGGTGCCATGGATGAGCTTATCCCGCATCGGTGCTGGATTGTCGAGGATAGTGCAGGCTCTCGTCAGAAGGCCTGAAGGATTTTGCGGTGAAGCCGCAATCAGAAATTCGGCTTCGGCTCGCAGGACTGGTAGCGCTCTACGCTGGTGAGAATCTCTTTTTTCGCGGTTGCCGCATCGCGCCAGCCCTGCAGCTTCATCCACTTGCCGGGTTCGAGATCCTTGTAGTGCGAAAAGAAATGGTCGATCTGCTGGATCAGCAGCGGCGACACGTCTGCGATTTCGCGCACGTTGTCATACTCGGCCGTGAGCTTGGGCACCGGTACGCACAGAATCTTGGCATCCGGCCCCGCATCGTCCTCGGTGGCCAGCATGCCGATCGGACGGCACTGCACCACCACGCCGGGAATCAGCGGAATGGGCGAGAGCACCAGCGCATCCAGCGGATCGCCGTCCTCGGACAACGTGTGCGGGATGAAGCCGTAATTGCAGGGGTAGTGCATGGGCGTGGCCATGAAGCGGTCCACCAGCAGCGCGCCGGAGGCCTTGTCCAGTTCCAGCTTCAGGCCCGGGCCGTAGGCGGGGATTTCGACCACGACATAGATGTCGTTCGGGACGTCGCGTCCGGTGATGAGTTTGTCGAGTTGCATGTGCTGTCTCCGCCGGAAGGGCGCTGGCTGCGCTCAGGAATCGAAGCCCGGATTTTACGCCCCCGGGTTCTTCAACAATGCGCCCGGGTGCCTTGACGCCGGATCACCCGGGCCGGGCACGCCGTTCCGGGGCCCGCCAGTCGCATAGCTTGCGCCTGGGGCCGTAGTCAGCCGAGGCGGGAAATCCGTGTCGCGTGCCTAGATCGCACCCTTTGCGCGCAGCGCGGCGATGGCGGCCTTGTCGTAACCCAGGCTGCCCAGCACTTCTTCGTTGTGCTCGCCCGGCTCGGGGGTGTGTCCGAGCTTTTTGGGCTGCGGATAACTGGAAAGATGTATGGGCTGGCCAACCACCTTCTGCGGACCATACTTCGGGTGGTCGATCGGCGTGGCTATCCCGAGGTGCTGCACCTGCGGGTCAGCGAACACCTTGTCGATGGTGTTGATCGGGCCGCAGGGCACGCCGGCCTTGTTCATCAGGTCCAGCCAGTGCTGGTTCGGATGTTTGGCAAACAGTTCGGTCAGGCGCCCCTGCAGTGCCTTGCGGTTCTTGTTGCGGGTTCCGGTGTCGGCGAAGTCCGGATTCTCGAGAATGTCGGTGGCGCCTGCCGCCGTGCAGAAACGCTTCCACAGGCTGTCACCCGTGGCGGCAATGTTGATGAAGCCGTCGGTGGTCTGGTACATGCCGGTGCCGGCGCCAGTGGGGTGGTTGTTGCCTTCCTGTCCGGCCACCTCGCCGCGCATCAGATAGCGCGCTGCCTGGAAATCCAGCATGAAAATCTGCGTCTCGATCAGCGAGGTCGAAACCCACTGTCCCTGGCCGGTGCGTTCGCGGTCAAGCAGCGCGAGGACGATGGCATTGGCGAGCAATATGCCGGCGGCGGTGTCGTTGATCGCGACGCCGACGCGCATCGGCCCGCCACCCGGATGACCGGTGATGGACATCAGCCCGCCCATGCCCTGGGCGATCTGGTCAACGCCGGGCCTGCCCTCGTAGGGGCCGTCCTGACCAAAGCCCGAGATGCTGCCGTACACCACGCGCGGATTGACCTTCTTTACCGCCTCGTAATCGACACCGAGCTTGTGCTTGACGGTGGATTTGTAGTTTTCAGCCACCACATCGGCAGTCTTCACCAGTTCGAAGAAGATCTTGAGGCCTTCGGGCGTCTTCAGGTTGAGCGTCAGGCTGCGCTTGTTGCGGTGCAGGTTCTGGAAATCCGGGCCGTCGCGCTTGCCGCCGGTGGCATCGGCCCCGGCATCGGGCGCCTCGATCTTGATCACGTTGGCGCCCCAGTCGGCGAGCTGGCGCATCGCCGTCGGCCCGGCGCGGTGGGCGGTGAGGTCGAGCACGGTGAAGCCGTTCAGGGGGAGGCGCGGTTTCGTTTCGGTCATGGTGGCGTAGTCCGGTCGGGGAAGGTGGTTTGGCGCGGGTGAAACAGAATTACTCATCAGTATCGTGCCGGCATGAATCCGGGTTGTTTCACGGGTAATTTTACTCTACCGATATTCAGACGAGCGCCGCCTTGTTCTGCATGCAGGAGAACGGTCTCAAGGCCCCCGTGATTCAATGCGACCGGCTTGATCAGGCGGCGTGTAGCGGCATAGAAGGCGGCGAAAGCCGTCGGTTGCATGCGCTGCCTAGGTGGCAGCGGACTCTCCGACTGGGTACCACTTTACGTCGTCAATGTTGCCCACCACCTGATAGGCGTGGATGGCGACACGTATGAACTCGCAGTCTGGCGAGCTCAGGAAGCGCTCAAGGTCAGGGTGTCGCGCCAGGTGTGTCAGGATGTGAGCCTGTCGATCCTCCTCTGGCGTCTTGATCGCTTCGCCAGCTGCGGTGAGGACCAACCGCCGATCCGGATGCTTGGCGTTTGCCTCTTTGTCCTCGATGAGAATCGCCACCCGCGGATCCTCCCGGATGCTCTCGTACTTGATTGTTTCACGATACGTCGCGAACGCGAGGTAGCGCAGGCCCTCCAGCGGCGTGAAGGCCATGAGGCTGGCGTGCGGCTGACCGTTAAGCTGGGTGGCCAGCACAGCGTAACGGTTCCGCTCCAGCACGCTCCGGATGGTGTTCTGAATCTCGCTGGGTTCCTGCGTCATGCTATTGCTTGCTCCTTGCTTGCGGACACCGTTGCCACCTAACGACAATGCTCATCGGCGCCGGCACGGCGACCGCTGCAGCTAAAGTTAGGCCGCTGTAAGCCTGACTTTGCTGACATTGCCGAGATCTACATGTTGCTTGGCCTGCCACAGATCATGGTTGTATTGCATCGCCAGCCAACTTTCCGGTGAACGACCAAGCGCTTTGGAAAGACGCAACGCCATTTCAGGGCTGATGCCACTGGCGCCCGTGATAACGCGATTCAGTGTAGACGCAGCAACGCCGAGCTTTGCGGCCAATTCGCGGCCGCTGAGCGCATTCGGTTCCAGATAAACCTCGGTAATGAATTCACCGGGATGAGGCGGATTGTGCATAGTCATTAGTGGTAGTCCTCATATTGCAGCACGAAGGCGTGCCCGTCTTTGAACTCGAACGTCAAGCGCCAGTTCCCATTCACCCACACGGACCAACGACGGGGATCAAACCCCTTCAGCGGGTGCAGGCGAAACCCTGCAATGTCCATGTCCTCTACAGACTGAGCAGTATCCAACGCCGCCAGAAGCATGCGAAGGCGCTTGGCATGGTGTGGTTGGATTCCCGCGATGCTTCCCGATGCAAAGAACTTGCCTAGGCCTTTGTGACGGAACGATTGAATCATGCAGAAAGTATAGCGTGTTGCGCGTCACGCAACAAGGCTAACGTGCACGATCAGCCGACGAGCGCCGCAGGCGCGGGGTCGGCTGAATTAGGAGGTTAGAGGTCATGAGCGAGGCCCAATCACTATTTCATCGCCTACAACAACATATTTCAACTCCGGCAAGGGCGGTAACCACGCCGCCCCAATCGACTGCCCCTGAGCATTCCACTTGTAATCCTTTTTTGCCTCAGCATCCCAACTTGAATCTTCGCAGCTAAATTCTTTGTCGCGATAAATCATTCTGCTGCAAAACGTGAACGGCCTTTCCCAAACAGGATCTGGCAATCCATATACTCCGGCCTCATATTGAAAATGAGGTATTGAGTACGCTCGAATGCTCTCGCCTCTGATTAAAAACACGCGGAGTGCCTTCCATTCCACTTCCTTGTACCCATCAAGGGGTATTGAACTAATCGAAATCCTTACTCTGCTGCTTTCTTTGGCCTCCTCCGCAGGAAGAAGGTACATGGTGGCCACGGCAGCAAACGCGCAGAGGATAAGCGCTACGAGGCCAAGAACAATGTTCAGAAGTACTTTTCGGTCCACGGACTTTATGACCTCTAACGTGTTGTTCTGCGGCGGGCCGCGATGATGCTGGCGTTGGCACGGCGCCGACGGCCCGTCCGTAGCAACAAAGGGTTCGGCTTCATTCTATTGAATGGCCGGCAGCCTAGGCGGCCTCCGCGTGCAGCTTGAGGCCAAGGGCCTTTGCGACTTTCAGCACAGTCGCAAAGCTTGGGTTCCCATCGGCGCCAAGAGCCCGATACAGGCTCTCACGACTTAGACCGGCTTCCTTTGCAACCATTGTCATGCCCTTAGCGCGGGCAATGTCACCGAGTGCCCTGGCGATGCCGGTCGCGTCATCAGGTGCTTCTTCGAGCCAGGCATCGAGGTACGCAGCCATCTCCTCAGGAGTACGCAGTTGTGCGGCAACGTCATACGGAATCGTCTTGGTCTTTGCTGCCTTCCTCGGAATGGTCTTGGACATGGCTTGCTACTCCCTAAAGTTTCTGGCCAAGTGAACGGCCATCTCAATATCGCTCTGTTGTGTCGATTTCTCTCCGCCGGCGAGCAGTAGGATGAGTCGGGTCCCCCGCTGCGTGTAGTAAACGCGGTAACCCGGCCCGAAATCTATCTTCAACTCAGCTATGCCATCAGTCAGGTTGCGGTGTGAGCCCGGGTTCCCATGAACCAGCCGGTCAACGCGAACCTGGATCCGAGCTCGGCCGGCGCGGTCCTTTAGCCCGTTGATCCATTCGCGATAGATATCTGTCTCTTCGACGCGCATGGAGTAAGTGTAGCCCATGGGCTACATATGTCAAGCGTCACTTGGACGGCAGTCTATGAGGCCGAACGTTCTAGTTCAGGGGCGCGGCGCGGCTTTATCGCGCAGCGTCCCTTGGAGCGAAGCGTTGGACGACATTAGTTTCCAAAGGCCAACCCCTGACTCCTTCGACACATCCCCTCTACCTTGTTCTCTGCATCCTCGCCTGTTGAAAGACGAGGGTAGCTCCTGATCTCTTTGTAATATGCGATGCCATTTTGAACGCAGGTTGAATGCGTAGGAGTCGCGCGAGCCGGTGAATTTTCGACGGGCGAGTTACTTGCCGAACTGGATGGAGTGCGAGAACTTCCTAGCATTGGCGAAAAAAACTGATATCCGAAATACAACGTGACAAAAAACATGACGGCAATTGGTACATCAATGTAGCGCTTGGGAATCAAGTAGAATTTTCCAATGCGTGCTTCGCGCTCAGCAATGGCCTTTTCTCTGGCTGCGAGATCTGCCTTAAGAGCATCAAGTCCTTCTTGCTTCTTTGACAGTTCTTCACCCACGAGGTCACGGTACTTCTGAGATATTTTTTCCGAAATCTCCCTAGATCTGCCACCAACGGCCTCAATCAGTTTGTCGCCAATTCCCATCATCAGATCCTTTCATCGTTCAATGCAGGGAGCTTGTAAGCGCTTCGAGTCATCATAGGTTCTCTGATGTCGCCCAACGTGGAGGTAAGGGGCGTCCCATCTTTTGTGCGCTCCGTTTGACCTTAGTGTTATACAGATTACTCACGGACCAATCGGCCCACGCGCTCATGTAGAAGCGCAACTAATGTCTGGGCGTTTTCACCATAGTGCAACTCTCTGTGGCAATTTGGACACAAAGCAACCGCGTTTGTCACTGTGTCGGTGCCGTTGTCAGCCAACTGACGAACGTGATGGACCTCAAGGTATGGAAGACCATCAGCGCCATTAAACGGAGCGGGTAATTCGCAATTCTCACATTGACCGTTGGCTTGCTGTAACACCCAGGCTTTTACTGTTGCGTCACGCTGAAACTGCGTGACTTCGGATGAGGTGGCTTTAGGACTACGATTGCCGTTTGGCTTAGGGAGATTTTTTTCTTTGCCTCTTCTCGCACTACAATCTCAAATGCTGCTACTGGAACCGAATTTCTACCTTCCGCTTCGGCTAATAACGCTTCGATTTCAGCGGCCACATTGGCGCCAACATTCTTCGCCGGCTTTAGACCAGTTAGCCAACCTCGTCCCATCAGCGATAGAACGTAAGAGATATTTTGCATTCGATATTCGAATGCCTTTTCCGTGCGACCGAGTTGGTTAGAAAGTTTCTCGTAGTACCGTTTCTTGGTGAAAGACTGTCCAGTGCGCTCCATCCGTTGCATTTCAACGTAGGCTTCTACTGCCCCTCGTAGCTGCTCTTTGCTCCAGCCGTCACTCATTGGACACCGCCCTATCTGTATAACGTTGGAACTCAGCCGCGTGCGGAGGCCGCAGGCCGTAGCGCGTCGGCTGGAGCGAAGGGTTAGGCGGCATTGTTGTGCCTCCGCTC
>CAMCYY010000012.1 GCA_945885335.1 Bordetella parapertussis | reverse complement strand
TGCATGGTCTGCTTCCAGACGATGTCACGTATCCCGGGCTCGACCTGGCCTGGGCTGCGCACGTCCGGATCCCAACGTTCCTTCTCCAGCAGCGCGCGCGTTTGCAGCTTGATCGGCGCGCCGGGTCCCGGGCGTTCAGGGATCACCAGTCCCGGGGTGGGCTTTCCGCCGGCAAACAGCACGACGCGCCGGATCTTTTCGGGGTGCTGTGCAGCATATCCACCAACGCGAGCGCAACCAGCAGACCATCCCAGGATACTCACCCGCTTCACACGGCACAGACGCCGGATGTAATCCACAACAGAGTCAATTTCGTCCCAGTTATTGCGGATGGTCACCAACTCATGGGGGTAATTGGGTTTCCGCGGTTCGGACAATGGCCGCGGAACCACGACGCTCTGCTGATTCACCCCCACGTTGCACGGATCATCCATCATGGGACGTGGCGACGAACCATAGCCCGTCAGGTCCATCGCGAATACATTGCATCCGGCTGCGGCCAGATGATTCATCCAGCTGTAATCCTTGTAGTCCAGGTCAAACACCGGGACGGCCGGGGACGACCCACCGTGCACCAGAAGGACCACAGGTTGCGCAGCAGGCGGCTTCTTTCTTCTCGCCGCTGTTTTCTGACGTACATGCAGGCCCACCAACTGGCCCGCATTGGCTGGGACCGTGGATATGTGCGGCACGAAGAAATCCGTGGTGGCTAGCGTTGCGGAACCTGCGCGTCTATTCGAAGTTCTCGGCATATCCCCTCCTCGATTTCGCTTTGCAAAGGGGTGCGCCTGCGCAAAAGCGGTTTGCATCAATTTTTAAGACTTGATTGATGTCTTTTGGGAGAGTCTAGTGAAGTGTTCCGGCAATGGATAGCGCGATGCCTGCAAAGCAGGTTTGTGGGAGTGTTCACTACGAGGCGACAGATAGGGTGAGCAGGTGTCCCTCGAACTGTCCTTCAATTGGCTAGGGCTTCACCTTACTTCCGGACTTCGGCTTTCGGGCCGCCTCGCCGCCCAGCAGATAGCTCAACTCGCTGGCCGTTTTTTTCAGGAATTGCAGGTGCCGGTTGCTGGTCGCCGTCGTAAAGCGCGGTATCGGGCCGGATACGGTGATGGCCCCGAGCAGGGCGTGGTTCACGCCGAATACCGGGCAGGCTACGCTGGCCACCTGCGGGTCGCGCTCGCCGGCGGCGGTGTGATGCCCTAACTTGCGGACGCGCTCGTACAGGATGCCTGGTTCCCCTGAAAAGGCCAGCAGCACGCGCCCGGCCGAACCGCGCTCCACCGGCAGAATTTCGCCGATGCGAACGTGGTGCCGTATCGACTGGGGGCCGTCGACGCGCGCGACGCAGATGCGGGAGTTCTCTTCGCGGATGTAGAACGATGCACTTTCATTGGTGCGCCGAGACAGCTCGCGCAATACCGGTTCGATGTGCGCCTCCCGGTCGAAGCTTGCCTGGTAACGGGCGCCGAGGCACCCGGCCCCAGGCGCCAGGAGCCTTCTTCGGACTGCACCAGATAGCGCGACAGGGCCAGCGTATGCGCGATGCGCAGTACCGTGGTTTTGTGGAGTTGGGTGCGGCGCGAGAGTTCGCCCAAGGTCAGCAATGTCTCCCTCGGCTCGAACGCGTCCATGACCGCGAGCGCCCGAGCCACCGCGATGACGCCCTTGGACGGGGCGGAGGAAACTGCCTTCTTTTTCATCGTTTCATTGTACGCAACAGTCTTGCGCTACACGCTGTTGGGGCCCAAGATTGTGCCCTGGAGCAATCCTGTTAAAGTTGCTTGCAACCGACCATCCGCAACGACTCGCCCGCACACGCTCGGCAGCTACAGAGTCCGGCGCGGAAGTGGGGCCGAACAGCCGGGTCGAACCTCAAAAGGAGTGAGAGCAATCCATGTCTTTGCCTCTGCATGGCGTACGCGTACTTGATCTTACCAATGTCATTGCGGGACCACTGGCGTCCTATCAACTGGTGATGCTCGGGGCCGAGGTCATCAAGATTGAAGTTCCGGGCCGGGGAGACCTGGCGCGCAAGATGGGTGCCGACCCGAAAATGGGCGCGGTGAACATGGGCGCCTCGTTCTGCGCCAACAATGCCGGCAAGAAGTCCCTCACGCTCAATCTGAAGGAAGAACGCGGCCGCGAGGTGTTCAGGCGTTTGCTCAAGGATGCCGATGTGGTGCTGGAGAATTTCCGCCCCGGGGTGATGAACAAGCTGGGGTTGGGCTACGAGGCCCTCAAGGCCATCAAGCCCTCGATCATCTTCTGCGCGGTGTCCGGCTTCGGCCAGAGCGGGCCGCTGTCGCAACGCCCGAGCTACGACCAGGTCATCCAGGGCTTCTCGGGCCTGATGAGCGTCACCGGCGACGAGCAGTCGGCGCCCTTGCGCGCAGGTTTCGTGGTGTGCGACACCATGGCGGCCATGACCGCAGCCTTTGCCATCTGCGCGGCGCTGTTCCGGCGTGAGGTGAGCGGCGAGGGCGAAATGATCGACGTGTCCATGCTGGATGCCTCGTTGTCGACCATGGGGGCCTGGTCGATTTCCAACTACCTCAATGCCGGCAAGGTACCCACGCCCATGGGGAACGAGAACGTCACCGCCAGTCCCTCGGGCACGTTCAAGACCGCCACCGAGCCGTTCAACGTGGTGAACAACGAGCAGAGCCAGTACCACGCCCTGTGCGATGTCATCGGCATGCCGGAACTGAAGACCGATCCGCGCTTTGCCGACCGTGACGAGCGCATCAAGCGCCGCTATGAACTCAAGCCCATCATCGAGGCGCGCCTGATGCAAAAAAGCGCCCGGGAATGGGAGGCGCTGTTCGATAAGGCCGGCGTTCCCGGCGGGCCCATCCTCACCATCCCCCAGGTGCTCGATCATCCGCATGTAAAACACCGCGGGTTCATCAAGCGCTTCGAGAACGTGGCAGGCGTAAACAAGGACATCTCCGTTCCGCGCTCAGGCTTCATGCTGGCCAGCGGCCAGCCCGATGTGGACCGGCCGCCGCCGGTGCTGGGCGAGGACACCGAGGCCGTGCTCAAGGATGCCGGCTATTCGGAATCGGATATCAAAGCGCTGCGCGAGCAGAAAATCATCTAGGGCCTGTCTGAGTCGCGTTGAAACAGCCCCGCAAGTAAGGAGAGCAATATGTATTTTGGACCACCCCCCAAGGTCATCCCCACCGAGATATGGAGCACGGTGCCCGACAACCTGCGCTTTGCCGCGCCCAAAGCCAAAAAGGGCAAGCCCCGGGTTTTCCTGGAGGGGCCATCCTTTGACCGCGCCGGCAACCTGTATTGCGTGGACATTCCCTACGGTCGAATTTTCAAGATCACGCCCAGGAAGGAATGGAGCGTGATCGCTGAATACGATGGCGAACCCAACGGGCTGAAAATCCATAAGGACGGCCGCATCTTCATTGCCGACCACCATCACGGCATCATGCTGCTGGACGAGAAGCGCGGCATCGTCGAGCCCTTCCTCGAAGGCACGACCAAGGACCGTTTCAAGGGAACCAACGACCTGATCTTCGCGAAAAACGGCGACCTGTATTTCACCGATCAGGGCGGCACCGGCCTGCATGACCCGACCGGGCGGGTGTATCGCTATCGCTTCGAGTCCGATCGGCTGGAGTGCCTGATCGACACCATCCCCAGTCCGAACGGACTTGTTTTCAACGTGCGCGAAACCGAATTGTTCGTTGCGGTCACCCGCGCCAATGCGGTGTGGCGCCTCCCGCTCGACGACAAGCATGGCGTCAGCAAGGTCGGGCTGTTCGTGCAGTTGTTCAGCGCCGGTCCCGATGGCCTGGCGCTGGATGAAGACGGCAACGTGCTTATCACGCATCCCGGCCACGGCATCATCTGGGTGTACAGCAAGCGCGGCGTGCCGCTCTACCAGGTGCAGTCCTGCGGCGGTGATGCCACCACGAACCTGGCGTTCGGCGGTGATGATCGAAAGACGCTCTACATCGTCGATTCCCGTGCCAACAACATCCTGACCGCACAGATGCCCGTCGCCGGCAAGATGATGTATTCGCACACATGAACCTCAGGTAACAATCAGAAGCAACCAAGGAGCAGGAAAATGACTGTCGCACGCAACATCACACGCGCTTCAATGCTGTTCGCCGCATCGCTGCTGTCCGGCGTTGCCGTGGCACAGGCCTTTCCCACCAAACCCATCACCTTCGTGTCGCCGTTTCCGCCGGGTGGCGGCAATGACCTGATTTCGCGCAGCGTTGCCGTGCCAATGACCAAGGACCTGGGCCAGAACGTCGTGGTGGAGAACCGTCCCGGCGCCGAGACGTCGTTGGGTATGTCCAGTGTGGCGCGCTCTGCGCCCGACGGCTATACCGTGATTCTTACCAGCAGTACATTCGCCATCAATGCCACACTCAATCCCAAGCTGCCCTACACGCAGAAAGACTTCGAGCCGGTGGCGTTGCTGGGTTCAACGCCCTATATCGTAACGGTCAATGCTGCATCGCCGATCAAGACCATGAACGACCTCGTGTCGATGGCGCGCGCCAAGCCGGGCCAGGTGTTTCACGCCGGGGCATCGCTGGCCTCCAAGCTGGGACTGGAGTTGCTCAACCTGCAGAGCAAGGTGCAGATCACCCACGTCAATTACAAGGGTGCCGGCCTGGCAGCCACCGACCTGGTTGGCGATCGCGTCACTTTCATGATGGCCACGCCACCGACCGTGCTCAATCTGATCAAGTCCGGCAAGCTGCGCGCCATTGCCGTCAGCAGCGCCGCTCCATCCAGCCTGGCACCAGGTCAGCCGACCGTGGCAGATGCGCTGAAGATTCCCGGGTTCGAAGTCGGTACCTGGTACGGCATCCTCGCGCCGGCCAACACGCCGGCCGACGTCGTGCGCCGGCTGAATGCCGCTGCGAACAAGGCGACCAGCGATCCAGTGGCGCGCGAGCGCATGGAATCGCAGGGAATCGACGTGGCAGGATCGACCGTCGACCAGTTCAAGGCCTACATCCAGATCGAGACCGAAAAGTGGGGCAGGGTCATCAAGTTCGCCAATGTGAAGCCCGAAACCGAGTAACGCACGATTCACAAATAACGTAACAACGGCTGCACAACGACCGCACAAGAGTGGCGTCACAGCAAGCTGGGCGAACGGAGAGGCACCCATGCCATACCTGAAACTGAACGATTGCAAGCTGTTCTACAAGATTGACGACTATACCGACCCATGGACCGAGCCCGAGACCGTGCTCTTCATCCATGGCGCCAACGAACGCCTGGAGGCCTATAACGCCTGGGTGCCGCATATGTCCCGGCGCTACCGCATGATCCGCTATGACCTGCGCGGTTACGGCAGGTCCGGGCCGGTGCCCGAAGACTTCGAGTACACCACGGAGCTGTTTGTCGACGACATGGTGCGGGTCATCAACGCCCTGTCGAAGAAACCGGTGCATGTCGTCACGGTCAAGAGCGGCGGCATCACCGTCACCCGGCTCGCGGCGCAGCGTCCTGACCTTGTACGTACCATCACGCTGGCCTGCTGCTCACCCTTTGCCCCCAAGGAAGACGGCTGGGTGAAGCACATGGAGCAGCCCGGCGGCATGCGCAGTTGGGTGCGCAGCACCATGCGCAAACGCCTGGGCAGCAAGATGCCCGAACGCGGCATCGATGCCTGGGTGGATCTCATGGGCAGCGCTTCGCTGTCCACGATGAAGGCCTATTTCAACTGGGTCACCCAGACCAACATACCGCCCGACCTGCCCAAAATCCAGTGTCCGGTGCTCTTTATCAGCACCAACTCGCCGATCCGTACGGAGAAGGAACTGGAGGTGTACAAGACGCACGTGAAGCATCTGGAAACGGCAGTCGTCGATTCGGACGGGTATCACGCCTCCGGCTCCAATCCGGATGCCACGGCGAAAGTCACGCTGGAATTCATCGACCGCCACGGCCTCTAGAGCCATCGACAGGCGCGACCGAACGCCAAACCAACAGAGGAGGGTGCCATGAGAAAATTTGAAAAATATGATCAAATTCAAGTGATAAGCTACTATCAAAAAGCGTCAGCAGGAAAATTATTATCACTGACTTTCCTGGCGTTGCTGCTGGCAGGGGCCGTCAGCACAACAGTACATGCCCAGGCCTATCCGAACAAGCCGATGCGCATCATCGTTGGCTCGGCAGCGGGTGGTCCTTTGGACATCAACGGGCGGCTGGTTGCCAAGCAGCTTCATGAACAGCTCGGCCAGCAGGCCGTGGTGGAGAACCGCACCGGCGCCGGTGGCACCATTGGCGCCGAGTATGTCGTGAAGTCACCGGCGGATGGCTACACCCTGCTCGTGGGCAGTGCCGCGGCACTGTGCATCGCGCCGGCCATCTACAAGGACCTGCGCTACGACGCGACCCGGGATTTTGCGCCCATCACCGTACTGGTGGATTCCTTCGCCACGCTGGTGGTGAATCCCTCGGTGCCGGCGCAGTCCGCCAAGGAGCTCATTGCCTACGCCAAATCGCGTCCTGAACCCCTGCGCTTTGGCTCGGCCGGCGTGGGCTCCCATACCCATCTCGCGATGGAACTGTTCAAGAGCATGTCCGGTATCCAGGCCACGCACATTCCCTACAAGGGCGGTGCTCCTGCGCTGATTGATGTGGCAGCCGGTCGCACCGAGATGATGATGATTCCCGTTGTGGGCCTGGGTGAGTTTGGCAGGCAGGGCAAGGTTCGCGTCCTCGGCCTCACGTCCATGAAGCGTACTGAAGCCATGCCTGATCTGCCCTTGATTGCGGATACAGGGCTCCCCGGCTTCCAGTCCAGTTCCTGGTATGGCGTATTGGCGCCGGCCGGAACTCCGCGCAATATCGTGATGACGCTCAATGGGGCGATCGTCAAAAGCCTGGGTACGACGGAGATGAAAGAGTTCCTCGTGAAGCAGGGTCTGGTGGCGGTGGGTAATACGCCGGAGCAGTTCGCCGCGCTGATCAAGAGCGAACTGCCGAAGTGGGCGAGGGTCGTGAAGGAGTCCGGCGCCACCCTGGGCAATTAGCCTTTAACAGGAATAAACAAAGTGCCTTTTCTGAATCGTCCGGGCAAACCGGACATCCATTACGAACTCGATGATTTCACCGATCCGTGGAAGAACGCGCCGGTCATCCTGTTGCAGCACGGCTACGGCCGTTCCTCGCAGTTCTGGTACTCGTGGGTGCCTTACCTGAGTCGTTACTACAAGGTGGTGCGCACCGACCTGCGCGGCCTCGGTCGTTCATCGAAGGATTTCGACCTGACCACCGGTTTCACGGTCGATGAATATCTCGGCGATATCGAAGCCATCATCCGGCACCTGGGTGTGGATACCGTGCATTACTGCGGCGAATCAACCGGCGGCATCCTCGGTATGATGTTCGCGGCCGAGTATCCGCATCGCGTGCGCACTCTGAACCTGATTTCCGCGCCGCTGTTCATCAACAGGGAAACCCTGAACCGCGGCAACTTTGGCCATGACTCCGGTGAAGCCATGCTGAGGAAACTCGGCTCGCGTGGCTACTCGCTGGCGAAGAACACCGCCGATCGCTTTCCGCAGGGCACCGATCCGGGCTTGATGGACTGGTTCGCCGAGGAGCAGGGCAAGTCGGACGTCGAGGTGATGATTGCCATGCAGAAATTCGTGCGCAGCGCAGACACCCGGCCCTACCTGCCGAAAATCCACGCGCCGGTGCTGGTTATCTATCCGTCCCACGATACGCATACCACGCCGGACCAGGAGGAGGCATTGCGCAAGGGCGTGCGCAAACTCAACTTGGTGCACCTGCCCTCGACTTCGCACAACCTGCACTGCACCCAGCCGGCGCGCTGTGCCACCCACGTTTTGCACTTTGCCGCGCAGTATGATGGAATCCCCTGTCACGAGTAGAAAAAAACACGATCAACAAGGAGAGAGAAAATGAACGTCGTAGCCACTGAAGAAGTACCGTTGTCCGCCGATGCCGTCTGGAAGGTCATCGGCGATTTCGCCGGCATCCGCAAATGGGCTCCGGCCGTGATGGACGAGAAGTTGGACAAGAACGCGCCCGAAGGCACGGTGCGCACCCTGACCATGCCGCCCGATGGCCGCGTGATCCGCGAACTGCTGGCCGCCGAGGAGCAGTATTCCTACACCTACAAGTACCTCGGCGAGCACCGCATGGTCACCGGCCATGCCGCAACGCTGCGTGTCATTCCCATTGACGGCAGCAAGTCGCGCATTGAGCTGAAGACTGAATTCACGCCCAAGGCCGAGCTGAATGCCGAGGAAGTCGTCGGCAACATGCAGAAAGGCCTGAGCGGCAACCTGAAAGCCATGAAGCGCGCGTTGGGGCTGCCGAAGGACTAACTAGCGTGTAACTATTTGCCTTGGGTGTATCGAAGATTTAATCAGGGCAGATGTAAAAAGGGCTGCGCATGCGCAGCCCTTTTTCTTTGGGAATTGGCAGATGAAGCTACTTTTTCTTCCGGCCCGTAAATCTGGCCAGCACGCTGTCCGGCAAGGGTGCGTTGAAATTGTCGGGAATGCGTCCTTTTCCATTCAGCAGCCCCAGCTTGCGAATCTGCGTGATGGCAGGCAGCGGAACGAATTTGTCCTGGTGTACGTTAACTTTTCTCATGAGACTTCCGCTCCCAGCTCAGCTAAGTTCAGTCTGATCGAGAAGAGAGTGCGACACAAAAGCCCGCTTCTGACCAGGTGCTGATCAAACCGCAGCTCAAGCCTTCGCCAGCAGCTTTGCCAGTTGTCCGGCATCCGTCTGCTTTTCAAGATTGAGCATGAAGTCGCGGATTTTCTCCACCTGGGCCTTAGGCAGGTTCTTGGTGGCGAGCTTCTCGAATTTCTCGATCACATCTGCCTCGCTGGCGAAGTTGTTCTCATTGCCACGGCCAGCCTCGACCGTGCGGTTCATCTTTGTGCCGTCCTTGAGCTGGACTTCGACATGTACCTTGTGGCGCTTCTTGGAGCCGGCCTTGGTGATTTCCTCGTCGTGTTCCACTTCCACCACGTCGGCCAGCTTGATGCGCTCGGGATCGGCCACCATCTCTTCGGTGAACTGGTCCACGAAGCAATCGCCTTCGATCAGCCAGGTCGCCACGCAGTAGGGCAGGTTGAGTTGTGCTGACGTAAGACCCTGGGGGGAGTATTTCCAGCCCACGTGGTCCATCGTTACCTGTGAGCCGCGCACAATGATCTTCTTGACCTCGTTTTTGCCAAAGGGCTTCTCCTGCTGCATCAGGCGGATGGCATCCAGTGTGGAGTGATTGCTGCCGACACAGGAGTAGAACTTGAGTGCGACGCCCATGGTCTGCCACACCGAGCCGAAGCCGGCGGTGAGTTCCTTCAGGTCAAAGCGGTCGGTGGAGCGCGACAGCGTGGTGCAGAAGCCGCCGTACTCGCTTTCCAGCACGTTCAGGATGCCGGTGAAGCCCTGTTCGGCGAACAGCGCGCCATAGAGGCCGCTCTGCGACGCGCGGCCGGCATGCATGCGTTTCACCATGGCGCCATACTGTGCCGCCATCAATCCCGAGGCCTGGGTGCCGGCGATGCCTAGGGCATGCACGGTCTTGTCCACATCCAGCTTCATGCCGCGCGCGGCGCCGGCGGCGGAGGAGAATACGCCCAGCGTGGCGCCCGAGTGCCAGCCTTGCGCGATGTGCTCCGGGCCCATGGCGATGCCCACGCGCGGTCCGATTTCGTAACCGGCCACGGCTGAGGCGAGAAATTCCGTGCCACTCATGCCGCGTGTTTCAGCGATGCTGAGGAGCGACGGGATGACCACGGCGCCAACATGCAGCACGCCCTGGCGATGGACATCGTCCAGCTCGAAGCTCTGAATCTGCGTGCCGTTGATCAGGGCCGCATGCGGGCCCGAGACGCGCTTGTCAGTGCCCCACACGACGTTGGGGCCGCTGTCCATGGCGGAGAGCGTGTTCTGCAGGATGCGGCACCACTCCAGGTTCACGCCGTAGAGGGCGCAGCCCAGCGAATCCAGCATCAGCAGCTTGATGCGTGCCAGAACTTCGGGCGGGATGGCTTCGTACTTGAGGTTGGAGACGAACTCGGCAATGCCGTGGGTGTAGGGATTGTCGGTGTGTGCGTCGTGCGCCATGGAGGATCCTGAAATTTGGTGGTTGGTGTTGCCGTTGTTCGGAAGTGTTCGGAAACGCGTCCGGCGCTGGCGGGCCAGGGCGAATTATAGCGGTATACCGTGGTATCCTTTAACCCTTTGAAATCAACGATTCACAGCGGTTTGGCAGGCGTCGCAAGGCGGCCTTCCCCGGGAAAAGGAAGCAGCAATGAGCGGTGTGGTGAAGCAGGAGTCAGATGCCGCAGCGGGCGCCGAAGAGCAGCGCATGCTGCGTGACGCGGCAGTGGCTTTTTGTGGACGCGACACCTCGTTAGCGCGCATCCGTAACCAGCGCTGGGAAGGCGCCGGTTATGACCGCAAGGTGTGGGCGCAAATGGCCGAACTGGGCTGGCTGGGCATCCTGATTCCGGAGCAATACGGCGGCATGGGACTCGGCCTGGGCGAAATGCGTGCGGTGGCCGAGGAACTGGCCAGGGAACTGGTGCCCGAACCCCTCAATGCCTGCACGGTGCTTGCGGCACGCGCGATCCTGCATGGCGACAATGAGTCGGTCAAGCAGAAACTGCTGCCGCAGATCGCCGAAGGCAAGCTGATTGTGGCGCTGGCCTGGCAGGAGAAACTCGCGGGACTGGATTTCAAGTCAATCGCCGCCAAGGCGACCAGGAACGCCAATGCGGAGGGCAATGGCGTCATCGTCGGTGGCGTAAAGCGGTTCGTCGCGCCGGTGGAAGCGGACGGCTACATCGTGACGGCCAAGGACGGCGAATCGCTGGGCCTGTACTACATTCCTGCCAATGCCGAGGGCGTCAGTTCTACCCTGGAGAAGCGTGCCGACGGCACCTATGCCGCGCGAGTTGAGTTCAGGCAGGTCGCCGCAGAGGCGGTGGTTGCCACGGGCAAGACCGCCAATGCCGCCATTGCGCGGGCGCTGGATGAAGCCACCTACATTGCCAGTGCAGAGCTTTACGGCGTGATGAGCCGCGCGATGGAGATCACGATCGATTTCCTCAAGACGCGCGTGCAGTTCGGCCGTGCCATTGGCACCTTTCAGGCGCTGCAGCATCGCGCAGCCGATCTTTACATTCAGCAGGCACTGACGCTGGGCGCGCTGGATGACACGCTCTTGGCGTTTGCCGACGGCGTCGATGCCTTCGAGCGCGGCGCCGCCGCCAGTCGCCTCAAATCGCGCGCATCCGATGCAGCCATTGCCATCGGCCGCGAGGCGATCCGCTTCTTCGGCGCCATGGGTATCACCGACGAATGCGATATTGGCCTGTACCTCAAGCGATCTGTGGTCCTGGCTGGATTCCTCGGCAATGGCGCCGAGCATCGCCGGCGTTTTTCCGAACTGTCGCCGTTCAAGGTCGAGGAAATCTCCGCTGCCGGGTCCGGAAAGCGTGCGGGCAAGGACAGCCGGCGCGAAAGCCCTGCGGGCACCGACTGGAATGCCATGAGCGACGAGGACTTCCGTCTCGAAGTGCGCGGCTTCTTCGAGCGCGAATACCCCGGCGAACTGCGCTACCTGCTGCGCCGCGCACGCTGGTCAGAAATGAAGGATTGGGTGCTGAAGCTGTGCGCAAAGGGCTGGATTGCGCCGTCATGGCCGAAGGAACTCGGCGGCATGGGACTGTCGCCGAACAAGCAGGTGATATTCATCGAGGAACGCGAGCGCTGGGGCGTGGCACGCCATCCGGACCAGGGCGTGACCATGATCGGGCCGCTGCTGATGCGCTACGGTACCGAGGAACAGAAGCAGCGCTTCCTGCCCAATATCATTGCCGGGGAGCATGTGTGGTGTCAGGGCTATTCCGAGCCGAATGCCGGTTCCGACCTCGCCAGCCTTGCCACCGAAGCGGTGGCCGATGGCGATGACTTCATCATCAACGGCACCAAGATATGGACTTCGCTGGCGCATGATGCGACTCACATGTTCCTGCTGGTACGCACGGACAAGGTGGCCAAGCGGCAGGCCGGCATCAGTTTCTTTCTGCTCGACCTGAAGACACCGGGTGTCATCGTGCGGCCGATTCCGAATATCGAGGGACACTCCGAGTTCTGTCAGGAGTTCCTGGAAAACGTGCGCATCCCGAAGGAAAACCTGGTGGGTGAATTGAACCAGGGCTGGGAAGTGGCGAAGACGTTGCTCACCTTCGAGCGCCTTAACAACGGCAGCCCGCGCCGTTGCAGCTACTCGCTGAACAAGCTGCCCATCGTGGCGCGTGAGCGCGGCCTGTGGGATGACGCGGAGTTCCAGTCGAAATTCACCCGCATGCGCCTCGATGTGCTCGACCTCGGTTCGTCCTACAAGCGTTACGCCGACATCCTGCGCCAGGGCAAGTCACCGGACCCCGGCATCTCCATGCTGAAGATCTGGCAGTCGGAGACGACGTTGCGGCTGTCCGAACTGATGCTGGAGACGGCTTCCGATGCGGGATATATCCGTGATGAGGAACTGGCCTACGGCGACGACCACGTCGATGTGCTCGGGCCGTTCTACGCCGGCCTGCACACGGTCATTTCTTCGGGCAGCAACGATATCCAGCGCAACGTTCTGGCGAAGCGGGTGCTTGGGTTGGGTTGAATATGGTGGATTCCGGTCATGGGTCGATTCTTCGAATGGGCTCGGGACCACTACGAACGGAATCAGTCTGAACCGTTCGCCCTGAGCCTGTCGAAGGGCGAATGACCATCGAAGGATCGGGTTGGCAGTCCTCAAACCTCGATCGCCAGCCTGTCTCTCAGTGCATCGCCGACACGATAGAACGACAGCACGGTGAGAACGACCACCACGCCGGGTGCGATGCCCGCGCCGGGGTTGACCAGAATGTAGCGGAAGCTTTCCGCCAGCGATTGTCCCCAGCTCGGATTCGGCGGTTGTATGCCGATGCCGAGAAAGCTCAGGCCAGTCTGCGCCAGCATGGCGCTGCCGCAGAGGAAGGTGACCTTGACCAGGGCCGGCCCCGCTGCATTGGGCAGCACATGGCGCCACATGCGATAGGCCGCCGATGCGCCATAAAGTCGGGTGACGATCACGAACTCACGATCGCGCACCACCAGCACACCTGAGCGCACCACGCGCGCCAGCGAGGGTGCATACACCAGACCGAGTGCCAGCATGCAGTTGACCAGGCTAACGCCCAGCACCGTGGTCAGCACCAGGCACAGGATGATGCCTGGGAACACCAGCAGCGCATCGACAATGCGCATCAGCAACTGGTCAATGCGTCCTCCGAGGTAGCCGGCGGCCAGGCCCCAGGGAATGCCGACCACGCAGGCGGTGACAATGCAGATCACCACGCCGAGCAGGGCCGGGCGCGCACCCCACATCAGACGGCTGGCCACATCGCGACCGATCTCATCCGTGCCCAGCCAATGGGCGAGGGAAAAGGGAGCGTGGCGATTCGGGATGTTCTGCGAGATCGGGTCATAGGGCGCTAGCACCGAACCGAACACGGCGACGATGACCAGAAACACCAGATAAGCGACGGCCAGCCAGAGACCGGGGGAGCCCTTGAGCAGGCGCCTCCAGCCGGACTGCGATTTGGGCGACGCGACATCAGAGGATGGAGCGGGCTCGATGTTGCGCGGCAGGATTGCGGTTGCGTCGGTCATGGATTCTCTTCAGTTTTCTAGCGACGGGTCCGGGGGTCGAGCAAAGCACAACCGATATCGACGATGAGGCTGATCATGACGAACACCACGATCAGCACCAGCGCCACGCTCTGCACGGTGGTGTAGTCCTTCTGCAATACGGCGGTGACCAGCATGGTGCCCAGGCCGGGCACGACGAACACCGATTCCACCAGCACGGCGCCACCGAACAGGCTGGAGGTGATGATGCCGATCACCGTCACCAGCGGAATCAGCGCGTTCTTGAGCGCGAAGCGGAAAAAAATCTGTGCGGGCGAGAGGCCCAGTGCCCAGGCGGTGCGCACATAGCTGGAGGAAAGCGCCTCCAGCATGCCGCTGCGGGTAAAGCGGATGATGGCTGCTGCTGCGCCCGATGCCAGCGTGAGGGAGGGCAGCACCAGCGATTGCAGATGATCGCGCCAGCCCAGTTCGACCGAAGGTATGCCGGTGGCCGGAAACCAGCCCAGCTTCAGCGCGAACAGGTTCACCGCCAGCATGGCAATCCAGAACTCCGGCATGGCAAGGCCGAGGCCGGAGATGCCGGTGACCGTCGAGTCGATGCGGTTGTGATGATTGATGGCCGACAGCACGCCCAGCGGTATGCCGATCAGCAGGGACAGCACCAGCGCGATCAGCGTCAGTTCTATGGTGAGCGGCAGGCGTTCGACGATGGCCTTGGAGATGTCTCGGCGGTCAGTGATGGAACGCCCCAGGTCGCCTTTGGCGGCACTGCCCAGCCAGTCGAGGTATTGCACATGCAGCGGCCGGTTGAGGCCCATCTCTTCGCGCAGTACCTCAACAGCCTCGGCCGAGGCCTCGGGACCGAGAGCTTCCTCCGCCGCGCCCCCGGGAATGATCTGGACCAGACCGAAAATCAGGATGGTGCCGAACAGCACCGTGGGGATCACCGCCATGAGACGGTGAAACACCACGGTCCACATTGAAGAGACGGCTGCCTCTGCCATGCCTGTTCTCCGGTCTTTTCTTTCGCTGCCTGACGGTTACTTGGTGAAGTACCAGGTGATCGGATTGATCTTGCCCATCAGGTTCGGCTGTTCCCCTACCAGGTCCTTGGTATAGATCGCATAGTTCGGCGCGTAGAACAGTGCGAGCTTGGGCACATGTTGAATCCACAGCTTGTTCAACTGGTCGTAGAGGGGCTTTTGCGCCTTGCGGTCATAGGTCTTGGCGATCTTGCCCAGCACCTCATCGACGCCCGGATACTTGGTCTTGGAGGTGTTGAACAGGCCGGTCGAGCTGAAGTTGCCCTCAAAGGTAAGGTACGGGTCGGGCCGTCCGGAAAAACCAACCTGGTAGGCCATCAGCTTCTTTTCCACGTTGAAGGCGCGATTGCAGGCGCTGCCCTGGCGGAATTCCACATCCAGCGTAATGCCGGCCGGCTTCATCTGCTCGCGTTCGATGTCGGTGATGTCGCTGCCGTAACCCAGCACGCTGTTGGTGGCGCACAGTTTGATCGTGATGCCATTCGGGAAACCCGCCTCGGCCAGCAGTTTCTTGGCGCGCGCCGGGTCGTATTTCACACTGTTCTCCAGGCTCTTGGTGTAGGCCCAGCTTTCCGGTGGCAGCGGCATCAGCGCCGGCCCACCGCTCATGCCGGGTCCGAGGATGGCGTCGGCCAGCACCTTGCGATCAACCGCCATGTTGATGGCCTGCCTTACCTTGACGTTGTCCAGCGGCGGAAAGCTGGGGTTCCAGGAGATCTGGTAGTAGCGTGTGGTCGGCTCCTTGGAAATGCGCAGCCGCGGGTTCTTCTGGATCACATCGAGATTTTTTGGGTCAATCTGGTAGGCAAAGTCGATCTGTCCCGAAAGAATGGCGCTGGCCAGCGAGGTGGCATTGGGGATAAAGCGGAACTGGATGCCCGAGAGTTTTACCGCTGCGCTGTTCCAGTACTCCTTGTTCTTCTCGAGGATCACGGCCTGTCCCGAAATCCAGTTCTTGAATGCGAAGGCGCCGGTGCCTACCGGGTTGCGCGCAAAGTCTTTGCCGTACTTCTCGATAGCCGTGGGTGAAGCCATCATGCCGGCGCGGTCCGACAGCATGACTGGCATGGAGGAGTTTTCCTCCTTCAGCTTCAGGGTGATGGTGAATGGGTCCACGACTTCGATCGATTCGACGTTCGCGAGGTCATTGAGGATCTTGGCCTTTTGCAGGCGCTCCATGTTGTATTTCACCGAAAAGGCAGTGAAGTCCGTGCCGTCATGGAACTTCACGCCGCGGCGCAGCTTCATTTCGAAGGTGCGCTTGTCAGCCCCTGTGACCTTCCATTCCGTGGCCAGACCCGGGCGCAGCACCATGGTCTTGGGATCGAAATCGATGAGCCGGTCAAAGATGCTGTAGAGCAGCGGATAGTCGAAGCCGGAGGTGCCCACGGCCGGGTCGAGCGTGTAGGGCTCGGAGAGTACGCCCAGGTTGGCGACATTGGTCGAGGCGTTGGCCTGTGCGGCAGTGTGGCCGATGCTCAGTGCCACGGCCAGTGTCATGCTGCTGAGACAGGGAACCATCCATTTGGCTTGTTTCATCGTTCTCTCCTTTGGTGAGCCGGTGTGTTGGTATGCTGGTTTTATGATGGAACAGCTTCGATTTCCGTGATGCGATGGCAGGCGCTCAGGGCGCCGCGATGTTCTTGCAGGGCGGGTATCTCACTGCGGCAGCGGTCCACTACAAAAGGGCAGCGTGGATGGAAGCGGCATCCCGGCGGCGGGTTTGCCGGATCGCCGATTTCGCCCGATAGCCGCGGCGCGTCCTTGCGCGTGGTGGCCTTCAGCGCTGGCACTGCGTCAATCAGCGCTCGCGAATAAGGATGCGCCGGTTGTCCGATGACACGCGGTGCGGGGCCGACTTCGACCAGCTTGCCGAGGTAGAGCACCGCAACCGAGGTGGCCAGTTGCGCAACCGCACCCATGTCATGGGAGATCAGCAGGTAGGTCAGCTGTTCCGATGTCTTCAAGCGGTCGAGCAGCATCAGCACTTCGTTGCGCACCGACACATCGAGCGCGGACACCGCTTCATCAAGGATGATGAGCTTGGGTCGCGCTACCAGGGCGCGCGCAATGGTCACGCGCTGGCGCTGGCCGCCAGAGAGTTGCTGCGGCAGCCGGTCCATGTGCCGCACGTTGAGTCCGACACGCCCGAGGTAGTCCGCGGCGATATCGCGCTGCGTGTTGCGGCCGAGGCGCTCGCGCAGCCGCGGCTCGACAATGCTCCGCCATACGGGCCAGCGCGGATTGAGTGCCGAGGTTGGATCCTGGAACACGATCTGCACGCCGTGACGGCCGGCCTCGGCGGCGCGATCGCCGGCGCCTGCGAGCTCCACGCCGTCGAGCCGGATGGAGCCCGACTCGACCGGACCGAGCCCGGCGACGGCGCGCGCAATCGTGGATTTTCCCGAGCCGGACTCGCCGATCAGCGCCAGCGTGCTGCCGCGCGCGATGGAAAAGGACACGCCGGCGACGGCCTGCACCGGACGGCGCGTCAGGCCGCGATAGACAACGCTGAGCTGCTCGACACTGAGCAGGACATCCCCGCCCGGATGCGCTGCGACCTGGTCAACCTGATAGTTGGACGCGTCGGCGCGGGCATTCATGACACGACCTTTTCTGCGGTTCTTTGGGTTGCACTTTCACCGAATATCGCAACGCTGTTCCCTGACGCGGCGCGCCAGCAGCGCACGCTGCGCTCGTCACCCGTCGCGGATGCAGTCTGCGGCTGTTCGCAGCCTTCGGTGGCAGCCGGGCAGCGCGGCTGGAAGCGGCAACCCACGGGCCAGTTGCCAGGCATGGGGGGTGTGCCCGGGATGCCGCCGCGCAAAACGCCGATCTGTGTCAGGTCGGGCACGCAGCGCACCAGGCCCTGTGTATAGGGATGCAACGGTGTCTGCAGCAATGCATCGGCGGTACCCACCTCGACCAGTTCGCCGGCGTAGGCCACTGCGATGCGATGGCACAGGCGCGCCACCAGGCCCAGGTCATGGCTGATGAACAGCACGGCGATGCCCTGTTCGCGGCTCAGCTTCTCGAGCAGCCGCACGATCTCGTCCTGCGTAGTGACATCGAGCGAAGTGGTGGGTTCATCGGCGAGCAGCAGCTTCGCGCCGCCCGCCAGCGCCATGGCAATCATGACGCGCTGGCACATGCCGCCGGAGAACTGATGGGGATAGAAACCGAGGCGGCTGCGTGGTTCGGGGATGCCGACCATTTCGAGCAGTTCCACCGCGCGATCACGCGCCTTGCCACGGGAGAGGTTGTTGTGTGCCCTGATTGCAGCAACCAGTTGCGCGCCGATGGTGAAGGTGGGGTTGAGTGCCGCCACCGGTTCCTGGAACACCATGCCGATGCGGCTGCCGCGCAGCTTGCGCATCTCCTGCTCCGACAGGGCCAGCAGGTCCACGCCGTCGAACATCACGCGGCCGGTGGCCTTGATTGCCGGCGGCAGCAGGCGCATCGCGGCCAGCGCGGTCAGTGTCTTGCCGCTGCCGCTTTCGCCGACCAGGCCGAAGATTTCACCACTCTGGATTTCAAACGAGACGCCGGACAGCAGGGGGGCGCCGCCGCGGTCTGCGGTCAGTTGCAGGCACAGATTTTCGACACTGAGTACCGGTGTGGTCATGCGCGGTCAGTGCCGGAAGCGCTGTTGAAAACACAATGACACCAGTTGCATGGACATGCCATCGGACGCGGATGTAACGCCTGCTTCTGTCACCATTGCAACCATTGCGGACTTCAACGCGCTCTCTCCTTCACGTTTTTGCCGAAGGGAGATATTAGTGTGGAACGCTTGCCGATGGTTGGAAAACTGGAATTCGCTTTGATGCTGTTTCAGCAGATGAAACTTGTTGCGTCGCACACAAGATCATCGCAACGCATTGTTGCATTGCTGAACGCACAAAATAAAAAAGGGGCCAAAGCCCCTTTCCCATTTGATGAAGAACGGCGCTATGCAGCTTTTGCTGCCAGGGCTGCACCGCGTCCGGCAATGCGACCGAATACTGCGCCCGACACGAGGCCGGTACCGCTGCCGTAGTTGAAGTAGAACAGGCCGCCGACCATTTCACCCGCGCAGTACAACCCCGGGATCTTGTTCAGGTGCACGTTCAATACATTGCCCGTTTCACGGTCGATGCGCAGGCCGCCGAACGTGAACGTGATGCCGCAAGTGGTGGCATAGGCGTCAAAGGGCGCGGTATCCAGCTTCTGCGCCCAGTTCGACTTCGGCGGCTCGATGCCTTCGGTGCCCTTACCGTCCTTGATGGTGTGCTCGAATTTCACGTCCTTTACAGCGGCGTTGTATTCGTTCACGGTCTTCAGGAAACCCTTCGGATCCACGCCTTCCATCTTCTGCGCCAGTTCTTCCAGCGTGTTGGCGCTGAACTTGGTGATGTACTTGATGCGGTACTCCGAGCGCAGCAATTTGGAAACCTTCGCATCGAACACCTGATAGGCGAACTGGCCCGGCTGCTTGAGTACCTCGCCGCCGTACTTGGCATAGGTGAAGGAGTGGAAGTCCGCGCCTTCATCGACGAAGCGCTTGCCCTCAGCGTTGATCATCAGGCCGAAGATGTAGCTGTGCTTCTGGTACTGGTCGCCGATTGCGATGTCGCCGAACTCGGGGGCATTGCGGTCCCAGCCCGTGGCGTGGCAACCGGACCAGTTACCGTAGGGTGCGGCACCGATGTTGAGCGCCATCTTCAGGCCGTCGCCCTGGTTGAAGCGGCTGCCGCGCACCTTGGCCAGTTCCCAGCCGGGGCCGAGGTAGCGGGCGCGCATTTCGGGGTTGGCCTCGAATCCGCCGCTGGCCAGCACCACGGCCTTGGCTTTCAGTTCGACAACCTTGCCCTTTTGCTGGGCACGCACGCCGCTGACTTTTTCACCGTCGTACAGCAGTTCGATGGCGCGGGTTTCATAGGAGACCGGGATGCCGGTCTTCTTCGCCTGGGCATCGAGCATCTGCACCAGACCGGCGCCGCCGCCCCAGGCTTCAATCGGCAAGCCGCCAAAGAACTTGCGCTTGCCATCGACCATGGCGGACTGGCGACCGAAATTCGGCACCAGGCGCACGCCCTTGCTGCGCAGCCAGATCATCACATCCAGGCTTTGCGTTACCAGGGTTTCGCACAGATCGGGGTCGGTGCGGAAGCTGGTGAGGCTATACATGCTGTCGAAAAACTCGTCCTGCGTGAAGGTGCCGAAATCGCTGGTCTTCACTTCCTCTTCGGTGAGTTCGGTGACCTTCTGCAGGTCTTCGACGCCGTTGAAGGCGAAGCGCATCACGCCGCCGGCAAAGCGGCTGTTGCCGCCGGATTCGTCTTCGGCGGCGGCTTCCAGGACAAGGACCTTGGCACCATTTTCGTGCGCCGACAGTGCAGCGCACAAGGCGGCGTTGCCCTTGCCAACAACGATCACATCATATTGTTCGGACATGGTTTTCTGCTTGCTCCTGTTTGGTATACCATAGTATTCTATCAGAAAGAAAACTCGCAAATCCGCATGCAAAAACCCGCAAATCTGCATGAAAACAGCGTGCGGCGGCATCAAGCGGTAGGTGGTAGCGCGGCCGTGCCGGTGCGTCAAATCCGGGCGTCAATGTACACGACTCCTCAAGACTGATTTGCCCCGGAATCCTTCGCCGGGCATGCGGTTCCGTCGTATCATTCCCGGCAGTGGCCGTGGAGAAAAAGCCAGAGTCATAAAACCAACGGTCGCGCGCCAATCCGCCTGACCGCAGCCGGGTCCTCGATGAACGAAAGGGCCGGCAGGATTCCAACCCGGAGGAATACACGTTGAACCCGAGCACAGCCGCTGCATCTGCAGGATCACTGGACCTCGCCCGGCTGCTGAAGCCGCGCTCCGTCGCCATCGTTGGCGCGTCCGACAACAAGGCCAGCATCGGCGGCCAGCCGGTCAGCTTCCTCACTGAATTTGGTTACACCGGCAAGGTCTACCCGGTGAATCCCCGTCTGAAGGACATCCGCGGCGTCGCCTGCTATCCCTCGATACTCGACATTCCCGAGGTGTGCGACGTGGCCATCGTTGCGGTGAACGCCAAGCTGGTCGCCGGCGTCATCGAGCAATGCGGGCAGAAGGGCATTCCCTTTGCGATCATCCTGTCCTCGGGCTTCAAGGAAATCGGCGCTGAGGGCCTTCAGCTCGAGATGGAACTGAAGGAAGTGATTCGCAAGAGTGGCGTGCGCGTCGTCGGCCCGAACTGCCTGGGCCTCATCAACCTGCCCGATCGCATCCATGCCGGCTTCGGCTCCGGATTCCAGTACAACGACATCACGCGCGGCCCGGTGGCGATGATCACGCAGAGCGGCGGTTTCGGCCTCACCATGGTGACTGCCATCGAGCGCGCCGGCATGGGCTTCAATTACATCGTGTCGATCGGCAACAGCATCGACCTCACCACGCTGGATTTCCTCGAGTACTACCTGGAGCGTCCGGAGATCAAGGTCATCACCACCTTCATCGAGGGCATCGCCGACGGCGAACGCCTGACGCGCATCGGCAAGCGCGCGCTGGAAGTGGGCAAACCCATCCTGGTATGGAAGGTGGGCAATACCTCCAGCGGCCTGAAAGCCGCGGCTTCGCACACCGCCAGTCTGGCGGCGAGCTACGACCTGTACAGGACGGCGTTCCGTGCCGGCGGCTTCATCGAAGTCGCCGACGCCAATGACGTGGTGGATATTGCGCGCGTGTTCCGCATGGGCAAGCTGCCCGCGGGCAACCGCCTGGCCATGGTTACCGGTTCCGGCGGTGCTGGCGTGTTGGTCGCCGATCGTGCCGACCAGACCGACATCACGCTGCCTGACCTGCTGCCGGATACGCTGACCAAGCTGAAAGCCATCCTGCCCGGCTTTGCCTCTGCCGCGAACCCGGTTGATATATCCGGCCAGACCAGCAAGGACGGCACCAGTGTGTCGAACAATGCACTGCGCCTGGTGCTGGCTGATCCGAACATCGACATGGTCATTATCCGTTCCAAGCAGAGCACGAACACGCAGGCGCAGATGGATGAGTACATGTCCATCGTCCGGGAAACGCCCAAGCCGGTGATGATCGCCTTCGGGCCGGATCGCGACGACGAGTCCAAGGCGGTGTTCGACAAGAATGAAATCCCCTGGCATGTCACGCCGCCGCGCGCCGCGCGCGCTGCCGCCGCGCTGCATGAGTTTGCAAAAAAACGCCGCGCATATCTAGCCGCGAACAAGAGCGAGCCACGTCCCGTGGCTAAGCAGGATCTGAAGTGGCCCGCAGGTGAGGCAACGTTGAGCGAACACGCTGCGAAGGCGGTGCTCAAGGCCTACGGCATTCCCGTCGTCGGCGAAGCGCTGATGTCGCTGGAAGAAGTGCGTGCCCTGAAGGCCGCGCCTTTTTCCTTCCCGCTGGCCGTGAAGATCAACTCGGCCGACATTCCTCACAAGACTGAAGCCGGTGGCGTGAAGCTCGGGATCAACAGCGTTGAGGAATTGAAGGTCGCGGCCGAAGCGGTGACAAAAAACGCCCTGGCCTACAAGCCGGGTGCCAAGCTCGAGGGTGTGCTGGTGCAGCAGATGGCCAGCGGGCTGGAGGTGATTGTCGGCGGCTTGAACGACGCCTGCTTCGGACCGACGGTGGTGTTCGGCCTGGGCGGCATCTTCGCCGAAGTGCTGAAGGATGTGACCTACCGCTTTGCGCCGTTTGGCGTCGAAGCGGCGCGCGAGATGGTGCAGGAGATCAAGGGCGCCATCGTGATGAACGGCTACCGCGGCAAGGAGAAGCTGGATATTGAAGCGCTGGCACAGACCTTGAGCCGGGTGTCATGGCTGCTGCATGACCACAAGGACCGGATTGCGGAGATGGACATCAATCCGCTGTTCATGACGCCAAAGTCCATCACCGCCGCCGATGCGCTGATTACATTAAGAGCGTAGACGCTCTGCAGTAAAAGATCATTTTATGAAAGTGAATACAATGAATTTCATTCCTGCATTGCTGCTCGCAATGTGCGGCGCCATGTCCACGCACGCCGTGGCACAGAATGCCGCGCAGAACTTCCCGAACAAGCCGATCAAGCTGATGATTGCCTTCACGCCCGGCGGGCCGATTGATCTGCTGGCACGTCCCATGAGCATCAAGCTGGCTGAAGCGCTGGGGCAGTCTGTAATCATTGACTACAAGCCGGGTGGCAATGCCATCATCGGCACCGAGTTCGTGGCGCGCTCGCCGGCCGATGGCTACACGATGCTGGTGTTCTCCTCCGGGCACACCATCAACCCGAGCACGCAGAAATCGCTGCCCTACGACACGCTGAAGGATTTTGTCGGCGTCAGCCCGCTGGCGCGCAGCGACATCATCCTGATCGCCCATCCCAAGGTCGCAGCAAATAACGTCAAGGAACTGATCGCGCTGGCGAAGGCGAATCCGGGCAAGCTGAACTTTGCCTCCTCCGGTACTGGCGGCTCGCTGCATCTGGGCGGCGAGTTGCTGAAAATGGTGGCGAAGATCGATATGGTGCATGTGCCCTACAAGGGCGCGGGACCTGCACTGATTGACGTAGTGGCGGGGACGGCAGACATCGCCTTCATCGCTGCGCCGCCGGCCGTGCCCATGATCAAGGCCGGCAAGGTGAAATTGCTGGGGGTGGCCAGCCTGAAGCGCGCCGCATCCTTTCCGGATACTCCCACGTTGGTGGAGTCCGGTTTCCCGAAGTTTGAAGTGACCTCCGCCTACGGCCTGGTGGCGCCGGGCGCAACGCCCAAGCCGGTGCTGGCCAGGCTGAACGGTGCACTGGAAAAGATTCTGGCCACCCCGGAGATGACGAAGACCTACAACGGCATGGGCCTTGAGCCCTGGTGGTCCACTCCCGAGCAGCTGCAGACCTGGCTGAAGGAAGAAGTGGAGAAGTGGGGCACAGTGACCAAGGCCATCAAGTACGTACCTGAATAAACGATGGCAGCAGGCAAACGACGTGAAGCAGGGGCGGGGCGCTCGCGCCGCCACCCTCTCACCTTGTAATCACGCAAAAAGGACAGATGACAATGGCAACCGACAACGTCGCCGTGGCGCTGGAAATGAACGAGATGAAGGTCTCGCCCGCCGCCACCTACATCGAATACTGCAAGAAGGGGCAACTGGCTTACCAGGTGTGTCTCGATGACAACACACCGGTGTTCTACCCGCGCGTCGCGGCGCCCCGCACCGGCAGCCGCAACCTGGAGTGGCGCGTGAGCAAGGGCCTGGGCGCGGTGTATGCCACGACCACCACCACTGACGTCAAGCGGGGCAATCCTGATTACAACGTCTGCATGGTCGAAGTGGACGAAGGCTTTCGCATGATGAGCCGCATCGAGGACATCGATTCCAATGACGTGAAGATCGGCATGCGCGTGAAGATGCGCATGCATCCGGGCGATGAAAAGACGCCGCCCTATCCCGTATTTGTTCCCGCGGAGGCGAAATAATGGCCGACTTCCTGAAACGCGGCAGCGTCGCCATCGTTGGTGCGGCCGAATCCGACTTGGGGCAGGCAGTTCCCGAAACCACACCGGTCGACCTCATGGCGCAGGCCACCATGCGCGCCCTGGACGACGCCGGGCTGAAGCTCTCCGAGGTTGACGGCGTGTTCGCTGCCGCCAGCCAGCTGTCCATGGCGACGCTCGATGTCTGTGAATACCTCGGCATCCAGCCGAAGTACCAGGACTCCACGCGCATCGGCGGCTCGGCCTTCATGTCGCTGCTGACGCACGCCCACCTGGCAATTCAGGCCGGCCTTTGCAATGTCGCCGTGATCACCTACGGCAGCACGCAGCGCATCATGACCCGCGCTGCGGCGTCGCCGCGCGAGTACAACCAGTATGAATCGCCCTACCGTCTGCGTTCTCCGGTGGGCGCCTATGCCATGGCCGCCAGCCGCCACATGCACCAGTACGGCACCACGCGCGACCAGATCGCCGAAGTGGCCGTGTCGGCGCGCAAGTGGGCGCTGCTCAACCCGCGCGCCTGGGAAAAGGACCCGCTCACCATCGAGGACGTGAAAAATGCGCGCCCCGTCAGCACGCCGTTCACCGTGCGCGATTGCTGTCTGGTGAACGACGGTGGCGGTGCCATCATTGTCACCTCGGCTGAGCGGGCCAAGTCGCTGAAGAAACCGCCGGTGTACGTGCTGGGCGAAGGCGAGTGCATGAGCCATCGCAACATCAGCAACATGCCCGATTTCACCATCAGCGGCGCGGCCTATTCCGGACCGCCGGCCTTCAGGATGGCGGGCATCAAGCCGGCCGACGTCGATGTGCTGGGCCTCTACGATGCCTTCACCATCAATCCCATCCTGTTCCTTGAGGATTTGGGTTTCTGTCCCAAGGGTGAGGGCGGGCGCTTTGTCGAGGGCGGGCGCATTGCCCCTGGCGGCGAGTTGGCGGTCAACACCTCCGGTGGCGGCCTGTCTTACTGCCATCCGGGCATGTACGGCCTGATGATCCTGATCGAAACCGTGCGCCAGGTGCGCGGCGAGGCCGGCAAACGCCAGGTCAAGGATTGCGAAATTGCTTTGGCCCATGGCAATGGCGGCGTATTGTCCAGCCAGTGCACGGCGATATTGGGCAGTGCAGCAACGGTTTGAGCTGTCCTCCCTAACGGGTTATCTGCGTTAATATGAGAACGTCAGTTGCTCCATCCGCGTGGTGGGGCGACGGGCGTGAAAGTAATCCGGCACCGGCAGCCGGAAACCGGAGTCCGCGCAAGTGGCGGGGTTCAGGTTGGTTTGTGCATAAAGCCGGACAGGGAGTGCAGTGCAAGTGATGCGCACATGCGCTCATTGATGCAAGTATCCAAAAGGAGGATTGCCATGAAAAGAACGCGTATTTTCGCCGCAGGCTTGTTCGCCTCGGTCACGATGGCCGGGCTTGCCCCGACCACCCAGGCCTTCGCCCAGGGAAGCTATCCGAACAAACCCATTCTCTGGATCATTCCCTACGCGCCGGGCGGCGGCACCGATGCAATCAGCCGGCCCATTTCAATCAAACTGGGTCAGGCGCTGGGGCAGTCCATTCTTTATGACAATCGTGGCGGCGCCTCCGGCATGGTTGCCGCGCAGGCGGTAGCCAAGGCTGCGCCCGATGGCTACACCTTCCTCGTCGCAGCGGGCAACACGCATACCTTCTCGACTTTGCTGTTCAGTAACCCGGGTTTTGATCCGGTGAAGGATTTTTCGCCCATCACGAATTTTGCCGTTGTCCCCAATACGGTGGTGGCGAATCCGAAGTTCCCGGCGAACAACCTCAAGGAACTGGTGGCCTACGGAAAGGCCAATCCGGGCAAGATCAACTGGGCCTCTTCGGGCAATGGGGCGGGCGGCCACCTGGGGCTGGTGCTGTTTGCCAAGAATGCCGGCATCAACGTGCTGCATGTTCCGTTCAAGGGTGCGGGACCCGCTTCGCTCGCGGTGCTGTCAGGCGAGGCTGACCTGATCCTCGCCAACACCGCCGTATTCACCTCGAACATCAGGGCCGGCAAGCTGAAGGCCCTGGCCGTTTCGGCACCCAAGCGGCTGGACATCCTGCCCGACGTGCCCACTTTTGCCGAGCAGGGCTTTCCACTCGAAACAGCGTCCTTTTACGGACTGGTGGGGCCGGCCAAACTGCCGCAGCCCATCATCAACCGGATGCATGAAGAGCTCGTGAAGATCCTCAGGACACCCGAGGAGATCAAGCGCCTGGGGGACAATGGCGCCTTCCCGATGGGCGATACACCCGCGCAGTTTGCCGCCTTCATGAAAAAGGAAGTGGACACCTGGGGTCCGGTGATCCGCGCCAACAACATCAAGCCTGACTGATCCGACTGAACCTATCGGCCGTCGCGCACGAGGTGTGCGACGGCATTTGGAAAATTCGCAAAGGAGAATGAAATGATCTGGAATCGCGCAGTTGCAGTTGCCTTGCTCGCAGTGGTTGGAGTTTCCCAGGCCTTCGCACAGGGTTCCTACCCGAACAAGCCGATTCGCTGGCTAATCCCCTATGCCGCTGGCGGCGGCACGGACGTCATCGCCCGGCCAGTTGCCATCAAACTGGGTGAAGCGTTGGGCCAGCAGATTCTTTACGAGAACAAGGGTGGGGGCGGTGGCTTCCTCGCGGCCCAGGACGTCGCCAAGGCGGCGCCGGACGGCTACACCTTCCTGGTGGCGGCGGGCAACACGCACATCTTTTCCACGCTGTTGTATGACAAGCCGCCGTTTGATCCGGTCAAGGACTTCACGCCGGTGACCAATTTCGCGCTGGTGCCGAACATTCTCGTAGCCAATCCGCAGTTCGCGCCGAACAACCTCAAGGAACTGGTTGCCTATGCCAAGGCCAATCCGGGCAAGATCAACTGGGCTTCCTCCGGCAATGGCGCGGGCGGTCATCTGGGCCTGGTGCTGTTTGCCAAGAACACCGGCATCAATGTGCTGCATATCCCTTTCAAAGGCGCCGGTCCGGCGAACCTGGCTTTGCTGGGCGGCAATTCTGATCTGCTGCTGGCCAACACTGGCGTTTTCGTTGCCAACATCAGGGCCGGCAAACTGAAGGTGCTGGGGGTTGCCGCGGCCCGCAGGATCGACGTGCTGCCGGATGTCCCCACGTTTGCCGAGCAGGGTTTTCCGCTGGAATCGGCGTCCTTCTACGGGCTGATGGCACCGGCGGGCACGCCGCAGGCGGCGATCTCCAAACTGAATCAGGAACTGGTAAAGATCCTGAAGTCGCCTGAGGAAGCCAAGCGGCTGGCAGCCGCGGGCGCCTTCCCGGTGGGCGATACACCGGCGCAGTTCGCCGCTTTCCTGAACAGGGAAGTCGATACCTGGGCCCCGGTCATACGCGACA
>CAMCYY010000011.1 GCA_945885335.1 Bordetella parapertussis | reverse complement strand
AGGCGTCGGCGAACATGCGCTTTCTCATGTCCTCGTCGCTCAGTACCACGACGATTTCGCGGTTAAGGCCATTGATAATCGCCGCCGGGGTCTTGGACGGTGCGTAGATCGTGTAGGCATTGGTCACCTCGTAACCCGGAATAATCGTTTCGGCGATGGTGGGCAGATCGGGAACTTCGGGGTTGCGCTGCAGCGAGGTGATGGCCAGCGCCTTGGCCTTTCCGGTGCGCACCAGTTGCAGGCCGGAAATCGAACTCAGCGTGAAGTCCAGTCGCCCGGCCACCATGTCCACCTGTGCCGCGGCATTGCCCTTGTAGGGAACGTGCAACATGTCAACGCCAGCGCCGAACTCGATCAGCTCCGAACCCATGTGGATGGGGGTGCCGATGCCCGACGAACCGTAGGTGAGCTTGCCCGGATTTTTCTTCGCGTAGGCGATGAATTCCTGGATGGTGTTATAGGGCGCGTCAGCCTTGGCGATCAGGATGTAGGGCTGGTAGCTCAATTGCTGCACCGCCTGCAGGCCGGCCTTCACCACCGCGGCGTCGAGCTTCTTGAAGGCCACATTGAGCGGCAGCGAGCCTGAGGTGCTGAGCAGCGTATGTCCGTCCGGTGCCGCGTTGATGACGGTGTTCACGGCGATGACGCCGCTGGCACCGGACACGTTGTCCACCAACATGGTTATCCCGAGACGATCGGACAGTTTGCTGGCCACCGCGCGTGTGATGGTATCCATGCCGCCGCCGGCACCGGCCGACACAAGAACGCGGGTCGGCTTGCCCGCATAGCCCGGGGCGACCTGCGGCTTGTTCTGGGCCAGCGCGTTTGTGACAAACAGGCTCGCGCACAGGCTGGCGATGAGAAGGGTCGAGGTCTTTCTGAATGGCATGATGTTTCCTTGTGTATTTTTCAAATGGGATGAAATTGTCAATTCGCACATCGCGCAGATCGCGAGTGAGTGGGACATTGACTGATGCAAATCGTTCCTATCGGATTGCGTGGAACTGCGCGCTACTCCTCCAGCTTGATGTTCGCCTTTTTCACCACCGCATCCCAGCGGTTGACCTCGGCCACAAACTGTTTCTGCCATTCCTGTGGCGAGCGCGCCGGCCCCGGCATGGAGGCGTCGGCAATCAGCTTTTTGCGGAACTCTTCATCGGCCAGCGCATGCTGCACTTCACGATTCAGCGCGGTGACGATGGCCGAAGGCGTTTTGGCCGGCGCATAAAGCATGTAGGCATTGGACATCTCGTAGCCGGGAATGATGGTCTCGGCAATGGTGGGGACGTCCGGATAGTCCGCATGGCGCTGCGCGGCAGTGATGGCGAGGACGCGGGCCTTGCCCTGGCGCACCAGTTGCAGCCCCGAGATCGAAGTCAGCGTCATGTCCAGGCGCCCGCCGGCGATATCGATCTGTATCGCGGAATTGCCCTTGTACGGAATATGGTTCATGTCGATGCCGGCGCCGTACTCGAGCAGCGCGGTACCCATGTGGATGGGCGACCCCGCCCCCGATGAACCATAGGTCAGCTTGCGCGGGTTCTTCTTCGCATAGGCCACCAGTTCCTGCGCACTATTGAACGGAGCGTCGGCCCGCACGATCAGCATGTAGGGCTGGTAGGTCATCTGCTGAATGGGCTGTAGCGTGGTGCGCACATCAGTCTGGAACTTGTTGAACACGGCGCCGATGTGCAGCGAACCACTGACGCTGAGGAGCGTGTGGCCATCCGGCGGCGCTGCGACCACGGTGTTGACGGCGATGGCGCCGGCCGCACCGGGAACGTTTTCCACGACCACCGTCACCGGCAGGCGTTCGGCAACGCGCGAGGCAACCGAGCGCGTCACCATGTCCATGCCGCCACCGGCGAGCACTGCGACGAGGATACGGATCGGCTTGATCGGAAAGCCGGGCGCGATCTGGGGCTTGTTCTGGGCCGAAGCAGATGCGGCAAACAGCAGCGTGGATGCAGCGACCAGGGCAGTGAAGCCTGTTGCGTTTCTCATGATGACTCCTTTTGAAGGCCCATCGATATTCGTGGCCGATGTGTTGATGTACGCAGCGCTCAGATGTTCGGCTGGCAGTGCGCGAGTTCCGGAATGCCGATGGCCATGACTGCCTTCACCATGGCCGCGAGGTCCTTGTCGTTGATCGGCAGCATGGGCGCACGAACCGCGCCACCCGGCAGGCCGAGCGCATTCATCAGCGGCTTCACCGCGCGCTGCGAGCTGGAATTGCCATTGAACTGGCTGACCACGGCGTACAGCGACATCAACTTGCCGAAGGAGACCCGGAAGCCTTCCATGTCGCCCTCATCGAAGGTGCGGATCACCGAAGCAAACAACTGTGGCGCGATGTTGCCTTCGGCGCCCATGAAGCCACTGGCGCCCATGGTCAGCATGGTGGCCGCGTTATAGACGCCGGCGCAATGCAGCTCGACGCGATCGGCGAAACGCTCGATCAGGTTCGTGAGGAACTTGTAGTCGGTGCCGCCATAGTGGATGCCGACGATGTTGTCGAAGCGGTTGAGCAGCGTCTCCAGCAGCGCGACCGGCGGCACATAGCCCGAGGAATGGTGGCAGGACAGATACACCGGCAGGCGCGTGGCCGGGACGACGGTGTTGTAGTAAAGCTCCATTTCCGCAACGTTCGGCTTGGCCGCATGACCCAGCTCCAGCGAATAGATCTGCGCGGCCTCCATGCCGGCACGTTCAGCATGCTTCAGAAAATCCAGCACCTGCTTTGCGGTGTTCGGTTCGCGCCCGCCAGCACGGCAGGGCACGCGGCCCTTCAATTCCTCGAGGGCGATGCCGTACACCAGGTCCAGTTCATTTTCGTTCATCAAGTAGGCCGCGCCCAGGCCGGGGCCGGCAACATAGGTCGGCAGTCCGGCATCGCGCACGCGATGCAATTGGCGGCGAAAGGCGGCGCCATCGACTTTGCCGTCTTCGGTGAACGGGGTAAGCACGAAGGAAATCGCGCTGCGATTCTTGGGTCGTGGGGGGGTGACTGACAAGATTCTCTCCTTGTGGGTACTGCAATGCGCGCTAAATCGCGACAGGGAGCATCGGCCATGAACTGCGCAAACAGCCGCGAAACTCTCTTCCGGAGTATCACATAAAATCCCTGTGCTAGGCTTTCAGCCCCCCCCCCCTGTCCGCGCGACTTTCACTGAGAGGTTTCCGATGAGCAAACGCGTGCCCCAACCCTATTTCATGCCATCCAGCCTCGGCGAATTTGTCGATCCGAAACACACGGCGCTCATCATGTGGGATTTCCAGAAGGGCCTGGCGGGACGCGCCTCCAACGCAGCGCCCATGCAGGAGGCGGCCAAGCGGCTTCTCAAGGCCGCGGACGATGCCGGCGTCTTCGTGATCTGGAGCCGCCACACGCTGCCGCCCTTTGACATCCTGCCCGGCCCGTGGATGCTGCTGATGATGAAACGCCAGGGCGTCAGCCGGCCCGAGGACGTGAAGCCCGTGTTCCAGAAAGGCGGCGAGGATGTGGAATTCGTGCCCGGTTTCGAACCGGCACCGCATCACCTTGTCCTGGAGAAAAGCCAGCCCTCGCTGTTTGTGGACACGCCGCTGGACAATCGGCTGAAGGCCCGCGGCATCAGGACCGTGGTGCTGGCCGGCTTTGCCACCGACATCGGCATCGACTTCAATGCGCGCCATGCGTCAGCCGAGGGCTATTTCGCGATTGTCGCCGAGGATGCCTGCGGTGCGCACACGCCCGAAGGACATGAGCGCAGTCTGGCCTACCTGAGGGGCTGGGTGCAGGTGGCTTCGACGTCCAGCATCATAGAAGCGTGGCGCTGAGAATTTTTTTATTTTGTAATCATTTTCGAAAAATAGTCAGCTTTTAAAAAGCATCTATCGAATAATTATTATCAGGATTTTCAAATACTCCCATGATGAACAATGCCAAAGTCCTGTCCGTTCACACCGGCCGCGTGGCGCCACTGGGCCCTGACGGCGACCGCAGCGCCTTCGTGAAGCACGCCATTCCCGGCCCGGTGAAGGTGAGTTTTTCCGGTGTGCAGGGCGACGAGCAGGCCGACCTCAAGGCGCATGGCGGGCCGGACAAGGCGGTGTACGGCTACGGTGCCGGACACTACGCGGCATGGCAGACAGAGTTCCCGAAAAACGCGGCGCTGTTCGTTCCGGGCGGTGTCGGCGAGAACCTCGCCATCGACGGCATTGATGAAAGCATGATCCATGTCGGCGACGTGCATGCCATCGGCAGTGTGCTGCTGCAGGCCTGCCAGCCGCGCCAGCCCTGCTTCAAGTTCGCGCTGCGCTTTGACAACAACCAGCTGCCCAAAGCCATGGTGCGCAACGGCCGCTCAGGCTGGTATTACCGCGTGCTGCAGGAAGGCATCATCACGCCGGGTGACCGCGTGACGCTGCACGACCGGCCGAACCCGGGTTTTCCGTTCTTACGCCTGGTGGCGCTGATTTATCACGGCGACATCAGAGCCGGTGAACTGGAGCGCATGGTGGATATGACCGGGCTGGCAGTGCAGTGGCAACAGCACGCCAGGAAAACGCTGGAGAAGAAGGGCGGGCAGGACAACTGACCCTGCCCGGCGCCGCACAACCGGCCCGCTTACCCGGCGCTTATTTCGCCGGATACTTCTGGAACCACTTCGCAAAGGTGCCCGTCGCGCGGCCAAGCACATCGACTGCTGCGGCAGTATAGGCAGGCCCACTGGTCTCGGCCACGCTTTCGGATTTGCTGCGATTCGCACCACCGGCATTCGCCAGGCCCGCAGCCTTGCCCAGGATGTCGAACACGCCCTTGACTCCCGAGTTATCAGTCGCCGCCACTTCCTTCATGGCGCCGAACTCCATGTTGCTGACAATAGGCGCGGCCATGGAAATGCCGCCTTCATCACCACTCATGGTCAGACCGCCACGCGATTCGTCGGCGCGGGTGTAGGTGGTGCCGAAAGCCGCCACATGCATGGACATCGCGGCGCCCGTCTCGGCGCTGCGCGCGACGAAGCCTGACTGGTTGCCGCTGGAGCTCATGCGCGCGAAATTGACCACGATCAGGGGCGCAATGAAGATTGCCTTGTGCTTCGCCGAATACTCGGACACGCGGCGGATGTTTGTCTGCTGGAACGGGCTCTTGTCGCTCCACGGCTGGTCCCAGTTGGAGAACCACAATGGCATGCCTGTAGGCGCGAACACCGTGGCCGACTGGCCGTTGGCTGAGGCGGTGTACGGCTTGCCTGCACCGCCCGACACCTCGACCCCGGACAGGAATTCCTTCAGTTCCTCCAACGGCACCACTTCACGGCCAGCGAACCGCAGTTGCGCCAGAAAATCGGCGTAGGCCTTGTCGGTGATCCGCTGCATCGTGGCCTGGTCCACGCCGCTCAGCACCAGATGCAGCGTGGAACTCGCGCCGCTGGTGTCTCGGCCGGGCATGTAGCTGGCACGCACCTGCGCGGTGACAGTGTTTTCCGTGATGAACGCAACTCTGAAACCAGCGACCGCAACACGCTTGCCGTTCGGCATGACCTGCACCACATCCTTGCCGAAGGTGCCGCCCATCTTGCCCTTGAAGTGCTGGTCGGGATCGAGTTCGGGCAGCGCGGTGACGGCGGCCACCGGCGCAAGCAGCTTCTGCAACGCTTCCGGGTCGGCTACGCGAGCTGCCGGAGCAGCTGCCAGTGAAGGCGCCTGCATGGCAGCGACCACGGCGGCATTGGACTGCGTCGTTGCCGGCGGGTTGTAATTGAGATCAGAGGCTTTGCAGCCCCGGGCCACGAAGACCGTGGTGAGGTGTTCCTTGCGCGCCGTGGCCTGCTTGATGCGATCGGCTGATTGCGCCGCGGTCATCTGCCCGCTCTGCTGCGCCACGCCGGCTGCAGTCTGCGCAGCCGTCCTGCCGAACAATGCGCCGGCCACACCGCCGAATTGCCCGAACAGCCCGGTGCGCCCCGCCACTTCAGCGGCCACGTTCGCCGCGCTGCCCGCCATCGCCGTGTTGTTGCCCGATGCCTGGGATTCCTGTGCAGCGGCAATCGCCTTGTCCATCTCGCCTGACTCCGCGTACAACTGCGCGCAGGTCAGTTCGTTGTCGGTCATCTTGATGCGCTCGATCGGCGCGAGTTGCTGGGCCGTAACCAGCAACGGGCTGGCGGCGAAGGCGGTGACAAGAACAACCTGAATGGCGAGGCGGTTGTGCATGGAGTCTCTCGCTGTAAAAAAAATTACAGTGAATTATATCCACGCGAAGCGAGTGATGACCATGGATGCACCGGAATGTGCAATTCAAGAGATCCAGTTATGCCGACAGCATAGACTGGCGGTAGCCCAGACACATGCATGTTGACTCGCCGCAAACTGCCCGCGCCTGCCATGCAGCGACGTAGTACGAAAAGAAAAAGCCCGCTGGCGCGGGCCTTTCCCTGATACATCCGGATCAGGCGATCGGGAGGGGATGCCCTCCCTCGCCATGCCGAAACTCAGTCGTCGCCCAGTTCGATTCCCGTTGCCTTGAGCACCTGCGCGGTCCGGTCCAGCGCATCGAGCTGCACCTTGCGGAATTCCTCGGGCGTGCCGTACAGCGGGTCGGCACCGGTCTTGTCCATGGCGGCCTTCACTTCGGGCATCTTGAGAATTTCCATAACTGCCTTGTTGAGCGCGGTCACGATGGCCGGGGACATGTTGGGAGGACCGACGATGCCGAACCAGCCGGCGTAATCAAAGCCCTTCAGGCCCGCTTCATCAAGCGTCAGGAAATCGGGGGCCGACAGCACGCGCTTACTCGAGGTAACGCCGAGCAACGTGATTTTTCCGGACTTCACATGCGGCGTCAGTGCCGCAACACTGCCGATCAGGACCGGTACCCGGCCGCCGATGGTGTCGAGCACGGCCTGCCCGGTGCCCTTGTAGGCGATGAGCTGCATCTTGACACCGGACAGGTGCCAGATCAGTTCGGCAGTCAGGTGCGGCGAGCTCCCGACCGCCGATGAGCCATAGCTCAGCTTGCCCGGGTTGGCCTTCGCGTAGGCAATCAGTTCCTTGAAATTCTTAAACGGCGCTTCATTGGAAGAGGCCAGCAACAGCGTCGATGCCGAAACGGGGGCGATCGGCGTAAAGGCCTTGCGCACGTCCCAGTCCACCTTGGCAACGAAAGCCGAGCGGATGTAGGTGGCACTGGAACCAAAGGCGAGAATGTAGGCATCGGGTGACTTGCGCACCTGTTCCATGCCGACCATGCCGCCCGCAGTGACATGATTCTCGGAAATGAAGGGAGTGCCCCACATGTCGCCGAGCTTGCCGAACACGAGGCGCGCCAGGAAGTCGGTGCCGCCGCCCGGGCCGACCGGGATGATGACCTTGACCGGCTTGGCGGGATAGTTGCCGGGCAGTCCGGCGGGCTTTTGCGCCAGCGCAAGGCCGGAAGCCCCGAGCATGGCAAGCAGTGCAATGGAAGCCAGTACGTTTTTACTTGTGCGTGTTGCCATGTCTTGCTCCTCCTGCAGCGATATGTGGAAATCCTCGGCATTGCGCCTGTTACGTCAATGGTGGCGTGAAATGAACGGTGCGCATGCCCGTATTCGTAGTCACGAAGGCAACCATGGATCAGTAACAGCGGGTCGACGGGAACAGCGGGGATTGGTGAAGCAGGTCGATGGGCGCAAGAATACCTGAATTGTGCCTGCCCTTGTCGCCATGGCCGCCATGCCGGGCGATAATCTGCCCATGATCTCCGCCTTTGCAAACCGCCTGCGCAAGAACCTCGTCCACTGGCAGAAGTGGGCGCGACGGCGCGACACCTCGTGCTTTCGCATATACGACCGCGACGTGCCGCAGTTTCCCTTCGCCATCGACTGGTACGACACGCTTCCCCCGCGCGCCGAGGCGCACCTGCACGTGCAGGAGATCGACACCGGCTGGAAGACCAGCGACGAGGACTACACGGCTTGGCTGGTTGCCATATGCGATGCGATCTGCGAAGTCTGCGAAGTGCCTGCCGCGCAGCTGCACCTCAAGCGCCGCGAACGCCAGCGCGGCACCTCGCAATACGAAAAACTCGACGACGCCGAAGCCGAGGCGTTTGTGGTCGGGGAAGCGGGCCACCGCTTCGAGGTCAATTTCGACTCGTATCTGGATACCGGCCTGTTCCTCGACCATCGGCCGACACGCGCACGCGTAGCCGAAACCATTGCACAGCGCGTGAAGACCGGCGCCGGGACGCGTTTGCTGAACCTGTTCGCCTACACCGGCAGCTTTACGGTCCATGCAGCGCTGGCCGGCGCCAGCCATTCGACCACAGTCGACCTCTCCAACACCTACCAGGCCTGGACGACGCGCAACTTTGCCTTGAACGACATCGATACACGGCAACACACGCTGGTGCGCGCCGACGTACTGGCCTGGCTGGTCACGGCGGTCGCCGTCCGCGAGCGCCATGACGTGATCGTGCTCGACCCGCCCTCATTCTCGAACTCGAAGAAGATGCAGGGCGTGCTCGACGTGCAGCGCGATCATGTGCAACTGGTAAGCCAGTGCCACGAGTTGCTGGCCGGCGGCGGCGAACTGTTCTTTTCAACGAACCTGCGTTCGTTCGAGATCGACCCGCAACTGGTGCAGCGCCTCGCGCTGCAGGAAATCACCCACCAGAGCGTGCCGGAAGACTTTCGCCGTCCGAGTCGCCCCGGACCGCACCGCGCCTGGCATACCGTGCGGCGGTAATTCCGACATTGACGATCCCGCTTTAGCGGGCACCCGGACTCAGGACGCCCCTCCGCCTCGATCAGTTTTCGAACGTGAGCTTGGATGTCTTGATAACCTTGTCCCAGCGGTCTATTTCGTCATTGATGGCCTTGGCGAATTGCGCGGGGCTCTTTGGCTCAGAAGCTTCGGCACCGTCGGCAGCAAGCTTGGCCTGCATGTCCGCCGAATTCATGATCTGCACGCTCTCCTTATTGAGCGCCACGATCACGGGGGCCGGCATGCCACCGTTGCCAATCAATCCGTACCACCCGATCAACTCGAAACCCGACATTCCTGATTCGTTGATGGTGGGGACGTCAGCCAGCAACTTTGATCTTTTAAGGCTGCCCGCACCGATCGCCCTCGCCTTCCCCGATTTCGCCTGCGGCATGGCAGAGAGCGCGCTGGAAAACAGCGTCTGAATGCGTCCGCCGAGAAGGTCGACATAAGCCTGGCCGCTGCCTTTGTAGGGAATGTGCTGCATCTCCACGCCGGCCATGTTCTTGAACAGTTCCATACCCAGGTGTGAGGCGCTACCAGTGCCGGAGCTCCCGTAGTTGATTCCGCCTTTTTGGGCTTTGACATACGCGATCAGTTCTTTCACGTTGCGTGCTGGCACGGCATTGTTAACCATCAGTACATAGGGCTGTTCATTTAACTGCGCGATGGGGGCCAGCGCCGTGCGTATGTTGTAAGTGACTTTGGTCACAAGAGCCGCATTCATATAGGCACTGCTGGCAGCCAGATGCAGGGTGTACCCATCTGGCGGAGCCTTCGCTGTAATTTCCATGGCGATGATGCTGCCCAAAGAAGAGGCGTGGTTTTCCACAATGAACTGGCGCCCCCAGTTCTCCGAGAGTTTTTGCGCCAGCACGCGCGCGATGATGTCGGTTCCGCCACCAGGTGTCCCACCCACAAGCACCTTGACGGGTTTGTTCGGGTAATTTCCCGGCAGCGTGGGCGGTTCCTGGGCGAGCGCAGGTGCCGCAAAAGCGAATGCAATAAGCGCGGCCTTCAAAGTAAATCGAAAAGACATTTCCTCTCCTTTTCAAACAATGATGCGAGCCGGGAAATGTTTGTGATATCTGATTTCCCTTATGGACTCCCGACGCCTGCGGGTTGTGTCAATACCAACTCGCGGAATAGCCAATTCAGTATAGCGAGCGACCCGAACATCGCTTGCAAACCAGATTTGCTGCTCCATGAAAGAAAGCGGGACTGATCGCGGTCCCGGAAATCAATCCAGACCTTTGCGCAGGCACTCAGGCAATCAGAAAAGCTGGCGGTATGACACCTACGTTTTCCACTTTTTCCAGCTGCCATAGCGTCCTGATGATGTCGCCCGTGCTGTGGCTGCCCAGCAGGCCTTCCGTCACGCCACGGAACTTGCGCTCTATCTGCTCCCTCGTCATCGGTGTGGATAAATCAGTCTCATCGGCGCCTGTCTCGCCCACAACGCGTTCCCCGCCGCGCAACACCACGGTAACACGCGACCGATGCCACACCGGATGACGCTCGTAGTCACGCGTGTAGTCTGCATCAACCCTGACCTTCACCTTGTGCATCAACCCGCGCAACTCGGGGTTCCACAGGTGCGCCTCGTCAAAGGAGCTTGGCGTTATCGTGCCATCGATTACGGCAGCCGCCACGCCGTAGGGAATGCTGTGATCGGCGGTTTCACGCGAATCCGGGCTCCAGTGATGTTCTTCGCTGCCGCAGGCCCGGTGCGAGTTGGCATAGGTATCAACCAGCACTTCTTCCACGTCATCGAGGCGATGGCGAACTGCATCGGAAATTTTCTCTGCGGCGAGTATGGTGGAAACCGAAGTGGCGCAGCAGGCGCGCTTTTTCAGCAAGGTCTCTTCGATCTTGAACGTCCGGCCATTGCCGCCCATCTGCGCGAGGACAAAAGGCTGCTTGGCGACCTGCTTCAGCCAGCCATGCCTGCCTTCGAACGGCAAATGCGGACCGTGCATGCCGTCGCGTGCCAGCAGGGCGGCGAATACGCCGGCACGGCCGGCTGCGCCCGCCGCCACCGCCTTCCACATCGACAGATGATTGCTGCGACCCTGGTTGAGCGGATTGCTGGGCACCACGCCGATGGAAACGCAATGGGCCAGTTGCTCCGGCGTCAGCCGCAGCATCTTGCCGGCGGCAATGGCCACGGCAATGCCGCTGAACGTCGTGGCGTCAAAACCGGTGCGCACAGGCAGGGTATCGGAGATGCGCAAATAGATTTCATAGGCGAGCACCACGCCGGTAATGAATTCCCGTCCGCTGCAGCCGGCATGCTCCGCCGCAGCCAGCACCGGCATGATGACGTCACTGGGATGGCCGCCATGACTGCCGGGGCCGTGATAGGTGTCGTTCATCTCCACGCAACGCGAAGTCGTGGCATTGACGAATGCAGCGACATCCGGCGTGGTCTTCATGCGCGTGCCGATGACGGTCGCGCCATCGGGACTGTGCGAGCGTGCCGCAGACTTGCGCGCAATGCGCGCCGACTCATCGAGAAATCCGCCCATCAGCGCGCCGAATGTATCCAGAATGCGCACCTTGGCTGCATGCACGGCATCGGCAGTCAGGGATTCGTAGGTCAGCTGGGCGGCATAGTCAGTGATCTGCTGCTGGACGAGATCGACTTTGCGGCCAACATCGTGTTCCACAGGCTTGTTCATGGATGCCCTCCTCCGGGGTCTGGTTTCAGGCATTCTAATCCGGGCGTCAGAAGCAGGGCCACGATGGCTCAGATCGCATCTTGACTTGTGTATTCGTGTGTATCCTTTCCCAAAGGAGCAACACAATGTCCAGCTATATCGCGCTATTGAGAAAAGAATCGAAATCGGATTTCGGCGTGAACTTCCCAGACTTCCCCGGTTGCATCACCGCCGGCCGTACGCTCGAAAAAGCACGCCCCCAGGCCAAGAAAGCGCTGGACGCGCATGTCGCACTGATGATGGAGGACGGCGACGCCATCCCCGAACCCTCCACCCTGGACCAGATCGCCGCAGACCGCGCGAACCAAGATGCACTGCCCTTCCTGGTTGATCTCACCCCGCCGGAAGACCCTGCAGTGCGCATCAACCTCACCGAGCACAGGCGCGACGGCGAAGACCCGTGCGAAGGACTTTCGTCTTCGCGCAAGTTTCACCAATACCGGCCAACAGGCCGCTAACCAAGGCACCATCATGAACGCCAAATCCATTATCACCGCCATCTTCCTCGGGCTCTCCGGTCTTGCCAGCACAACACAAGCCCAGGTCCCCCCATCCAACTCCGAAAAGGCCGCCTACACCGGCCTGCACGCCGCCGCCGCCCGCGGTGACGCCGCACAAATCAAGGCACTCGCCGCCAAAGGTGCCCCCATCGACGCGCGCGACGGCCACGGCCGCACGCCCCTGCACGTGGCCGCGCACGGTGGCGCACACAACGCCATGCGCGCACTGGTCGCCGCCGGCGCCAACCCCAACACCCTGGAGAATGACCGCTACGACATCATCACCATCGCCGCCGTCGCCAACGACGTACCCACACTCCAGCTCGCCCTGGAACTGGGCTGCAGCGCGAAAAACATCACCAGCCGCTGGGACGGCACCGCCCTCATCGCCGCGGCGCACCTGGGCCACGCCGAGGTCGTGCGCACCCTCATCAAGGCCGGCGCACTGCTGGACCACGTCAACAACCTGGGCTGGACCGCCGTCATCGAATCCATCGTCCTGGGCGACGGCGGCACACGCCACACCGACACCCTGCGCGCCCTGGTGCAGGCCGGCGCCAACATCAACCTTGCCGACCGCAACCGGCAGACCCCGCTCGCGCTGGCGCGGGGGAAGGGCTATACCAATATGGTGAAGTTGCTGCAGGAGGCAGGAGCCAGGTAGGGGCTGCTTCTGCCTGGGCGGGGTCACTTTTTCAGTGATGTTGCCGGATCGAGCGCGATGACTGAGAATGAATTCGTGTCGCGCAAGGTTTCACGGTTAGATATATCAGGCACTTGACCCTTTTAAAACCATCCATCCCGGACAACGACGATGCATGAAGCAATACACGTTTCTGATTTGAAGGGGATTGCGGCGTTGAGAGAAAAACACGACGCCGTGATAGATGGTTTTTCGGCAAATGATTGAACGTTGGGCATACCTTGGCCAGGTGAAACCGTGTCAGATAAAAGAGGAATTGTCATTTTCCCGCCATTCATAGTGTTACCTGAAGGCGGCATCTCATGCGAAGGCGGTCCATCATCTGCCGACTTACGAAAGTACTTGCTGTACTAGGACGAGATTGACTACCCCGACAACAATTTCGTTTCGATCGGTGCAGACACTGACATGGAGTTTCTTATTACTGCAGGCGTCGCAGCACGAACTCGTGTCCAGTTTCAGGGAGCAATTTCATCGGGAAATGGGGAGTTCTTTCTCTTAGCTCAGCAAGCTGTGTTTGAAAAACGCGACAACGAAAATCCCGGGCTATGGTCAATTGCCCAGCTATCTAGTGCGCCGTACTTCGCGAACTCTCGTCCGGTCACCGCGATTGAATACCAGCTTTGGAACGCTCTTCCAGTCCCTCAAGACGATGTTCCGCTAAATGATATTCTCGAATTCAAGGCGCGCCGACGGGACGAGTTAATTGCACTTCGCATTTACCTTGAAGAACTCTATCTTTCCGTGACATCGGCGTCGGATATACCGCGCGCAAAGACCTCAGCCATATTGAAACTTGAGGCTGCACTGGCCGACGTTGAAAGAGCGCTAGGGGAGTCCGGAATTTTCAAATTTTTCATCTTTGCGTGGATTCATCGCGGGTGAATTCACGAATATCGCCGGCACAGGCTTGGGAGCGGCAGGCGTCGCCCCATTCATCGAGAAGTCGCCTCTCATAGCAGGTGCGATTGGCGCTGGAATAGCATTTGCGGTCAAACCCGTTCTTTCACCGAAGTCGCGTAAAGAGTCGCATCCCCTCACTTATGTTTCTAGTGTTCGCAAGGAGTTGTGAACAGCCCAACCCGGCAGTCCACACGGACGCTGCGCGATAAAGCCGCGCAGCACCCCTGAGCTCAAACGTTAACCTCTACACCGTCAACGCCCGATAAACCTTCGTCAACGCCGCCGGCAGATCCGCCACATCATCAATGACCATGTAGCGATCCGCTGCGCACATGCGCTTCAGGTAGTCGTAACCCGCCGGGTCGATGGTCATGCAGAAGGTCTGCACGCCTTCGCGCTCGGCTTCGCGCAGTGCGGCGGCGGTGTCCTGGATGCCGTATTCGTCATCCATGCGGTCGGGGCCGTAGTCCTTGTCCTGCGGGTAGCCGTCGGAGACGATGATCAGCACCTTCATGCGCGTGGACTGGCGCGCGAGCTTGGTGAGGGCATGGCGTATCGCCGGGCCCATGCGCGTGGCGCGCTGCGGCTTCATTGCCGCCAGCGCCGACCAGGTGCGCGCGGACAGCCGGTCCTCGAAGGTTTTCGCGACGTGGAAATCCACCTGCTCGCGGCCGTCGCCCGAGAAGCCGTAAATCGCATAGGCATCGCCCAGCGTCTCCAGCGCGTCGCACATCAGCACCAGTGATTCCTTGGCGACGTCGATGACGGTGCGCTTGGGCGCTGCCGGAACGTAGGGCTCGGGCTGCGCGTCTTTCATGCTCCACAGATGCATGGGATAGTCGTCTTCGTCTTCCTTCGGCTTTGGCGGTGCGTCCTTGTCCGGCACGGCGATGCCGGTGGAGGCGCTCATGTCGATCAGGAAGGCGGCGGCCACGTCGCGCAGTGCGCGGTCGCGGCGCATGTACACATGCTCGTCGGTGGCGGAACCGGCGCGCCGGTCGATGATGGCCTCGATGATACCGTCGAGCTCCAGCTCCTCGCCGTCAGACACGCGCCGCACGCGCTGGCGCGATTCGGGCCGGATGAACTGGAAGCGCCGCCGCACTTGATGCGCCAGCACCGCATGGCGCCGGCGCACGTCGCGGATGAAATCGGGGTCATCGCCTTTGAGGCGGTATTCGAACAACCGGCACCAGCCCTTCAGCCAGGACTGGCTGCGGTAATTCCATTCGTCGTAGAGATAGGTGCGCACGCCCTGCGCCAGCGCCTCTTCGGTATTGACGGCAACGCCCTTCACCCGGCCCTTGCGCTCTTCGCGCTCCTCAGGCGTGGGCAGCGGCGTTGCGCCATAGGCATTGCCGACCATGTTCGACATGTCTTCGGTCAAGGGGCCATCGGCGTCCATGTACTCGTCGCCGATGAACTCGGGATTCGGCTCGCCACGGAAATCCACATCCCGGGCGCGCAGTGCCTCCTCGTCCACCGGTCCGGACTGGCCATCGCCGGGCTCCCCCTCACCGGATTCGATCAGATGCGTGGCGCCATCGGGCGCCACCACGGCCTTGCGCGGCAGCCCGGCGTGCTCCAGCGCGGCATAGCAGGCGACCGCAGCACGCGCGCAGTCATACACATTCGCGCCAGCGGACTCAACTGCGGCTGCGGCATCCAGCATGGCCTGCAACATGCCACTGGCGTCATCGATCAACAGTTCAGCGCGGTGCGCGCCCAGTGAGTACTGCACCAGGCCTTCCAGCAGTGACGCAAACAACGGCAGCTCGGCGCGATCAGGCCGGATCGCCAGCGCCTGCGCCAGAACCCGCGCAAGGTCGGCACGGGCGCCGGGATAGCGCCTGCGCATGGCGACATCAATGCGCAGGCCTTCCAGTGTCATGAACACCTGGCGCATCAGCACCGGGGCAGGCCATAGGCCGAAGAAACGCTCCAGGTCCGGTGCCCGTGACATTTCCCAGGAGTATTTCTCCTCGGGCAATCCCGGCAGGCGCGCCTGCGCCCCGGCCAGCCGAAAGCCGTAGGTGCCGCATTCAAAGAAACCCAGTTGGTGCAGCACCGCAATGCGATAGGCGCCGATGTTGTGGCGCGCGTTGTCGAATGACGACATGGCCTCGGGGAGATACAGCGCAGCATGATCCTGCGTGCCGTAGGTCTTCTTGTTGCCGCCCTCCGCCTCCGGGGCTGGCTCCGCGGCCTTCAGATGCAGGTAGCGCCCGGCGAGGCCTTGCGTGAACAGCGTCAGCGTGCGCTGCACGTCGGACAGATGCACACCGCCCGCAGGCAGCGGTGGTGCGGCCGGCAGCGGCGCTTTCGTCCCACCCCCGGCAGCCGCAAGCACCAGTGGCTGACGTTGGGACGCGGGCGAAGAACCCAGGATCACGGCAGCAGCACGTCCACGATGTCGGCGACGGCCTGCTGCACTTCAATGTCGTCGGTGACGGCGCGCACGATGGCGGCGTCGCAGGCGCGCCGCGGCGCGATGCCACCGACGATGAGCTGTGCGGTGTACACCAGCAGACGCGTGCTGACGCCTTCCTCGAAGCCGTGCTCACGCAGGTTGCGCACCTTGGCGCCGATCTCGGCGAGGCGCTCGGCAATCGCGGCATCGACGCCGCTTTCATGCACGATGATCGCCGCCTCGATGTCAGGCGTGGGGTAATCGAACTCCAGACTGACGAAGCGCTGGCGTGTGGAGGGTTTCAGGTCCTTCAGCACGCTCTGGTAGCCGGGGTTGTAGGAAATCACCAGCAGGAAATCCGGATGAGCATCCAGCAGCTCGCCGGTTTTCTCGATGGGCAGCAGGCGACGGTGGTCGGTGAGCGAATGCACAACCACCGTGGTGTCCTTGCGCGCCTCGACGATTTCATCGAGGTAGCAGATCGCGCCGCTGCGCACCGCGCGCGTCAGCGGCCCGTCCATCCACACCGTCTCGTCGCCCGACAGCAGGTAGCGGCCCACGAGGTCGGTGGCGGTCAGGTCTTCATGGCAGGCCACTGTCAGCAGCGGCGTATCGAGCGCGCGGCGTGCAGTATCGGCCTGTCGATACAGGCGCCAGGCCATGTGCTCGACAAAGCGCGTCTTGCCGCAACCGGTCGGGCCTTTCAGCAGCACAGGCAGGCGCTGCGAGTAGGCTGCTTCGAATACCGCGATTTCGTCGCTCAGCGGGAAATACCACGGCTCGCTCGCCAATCGGTGCGCGTCGCCGGAATGAGGTGTAAAAGGCTGGTTCATGGTGTGCCGGCGCTGGCGCGCCCCTTCTGGTTGTAAGTTTCATGTAGGGCAAGGCGGTGATGATTCTACCGTCTGTCACAAGAAAGCCATGGAAGGCTGTGCGGGCGATGCCGGAGACGGGTGTTAATTAATATCAATTTGGATAATCACAAAAGACAATAAAAGCCATTACATAAAAATTATTATCAGTCATCAGAATAATGGTCCGGGCTGCGGCAGGCCGCCTCGCGATCGAAACAGGAGGACTCACATGTCAGACACCCATCCGTTCGCGGACGTCACCGCCCCGGCCACCCTCGCGCAGCAGCGTGAGCTGTGGGCTGGGCACGCGAAACTGATTGACTGGCAGACCCCCTTCAAGGAAGTGCTGGAATACGGCCCGGATGCAAAACTGCCGCCGCCGTTTGCGCGCTGGTTTGTCGGCGGCACGACGAACCTCTGCCACAACGCGCTGGACCGGCATCTGCAGGATCGCGGCAACCAGGCCGCGCTGGTGTGGGAGTCCACGGAGGTGGACCGCAGCGAAACCTGGACCTATGCCGAGCTGCATCGCGAGGTGGTGCGCGCCGCGGCCGGCATGCGCGAGCTGGGTGTCGGACGCGGCGACCGCGTGCTCATCTACCTGCCGATGATTCCGGAGGCGGTGTTCGCCATGCTCGCCTGCGCGCGCATCGGCGCCATCCATTCGGTGGTGTTCGGCGGGTTTGCCTCGGTGAGCCTGGCACGGCGCATCGATGATGCGCGGCCCCGTCTCATTGTCAGCGCCGATGCCGGCAGCCGCGCCGGCAAGGTGATCGAATACAAGCCGCTGCTGGACCAGGCCATTGAGCTGGCTGAGACAAAGCCCGCGCACGTGCTGCTGGTGAACCGCGGCCTGGCAGCGATGCAACTCCAGGCCGGACGCGACGTGGACTGGGCGGCGCTGCGTAGCCGCCACCTGGACAGTGACGTGCCCGTGACGTGGCTGGAGTCCAACGAACCCAGCTACATCCTCTACACCTCGGGCACCACCGGCAAACCCAAGGGCGTGCAGCGCGATGTCGGCGGCTATGCGGTGGCGCTGGCCGCCTCGATGCGCCATATCTACGACTGCCAGCCGGGCGAGACCTATTTCTGCACCAGCGACATCGGCTGGGTGGTGGGCCATTCCTACATCGTCTACGGGCCGCTGATCAATGGCATGACCACCCTCCTCTATGAAGGCACGCCGCTGCGCCCCGACGCGGGCATCTTCTGGCAACTGGTGGCGAAGCACCGCCCCGCGGTGATGTTCTCCTCGCCCACGGCCATACGCACCCTGAAGCGCTACGACCAGACGCTCATCCGGCAGCACGACATTTCGTCGCTGCGCGCGCTGTTCCTCGCCGGTGAACCGCTGGACGAACCCACGGCGCGCTGGGTCGGTGAATGGCTGGGCTGCCCGATCCGCGACAACTACTGGCAGACCGAAACGGGCTGGCCCATCATGGCCACGCCCGCCGGGGCAGATCCGCATTACGGCAGCGCCGGGCAACCGGTGTTCGGCTATGACGTGCGCCTGGTGAGTGAAGCGGATGGCGAACCGCTCGACACGACCATTGGCGAAATCAAGAAGGGCGTGGTGGCCATCGCCCCGCCCCTGCCGCCAGGCTGCCTGCAGACGGTGTGGGATGACGACGAGCGCTTCGTGCGCACCTACTTTCATTCCATTCCGGGCAAGCTGCTCTACTCCACCTTTGACTGGGGCACGCGCGACCGCGATGGCTACTGGTTCATCCTCGGGCGCATCGATGACGTGATCAACGTCGCCGGACACCGCCTCGGCACGCGCGAGATCGAGGAGTCGATCTGCTGCCACGTCGCGGTGGCCGAATGCGCCGTGGTGGGCGTGCACGACGCGGTGAAGGGCCAGGTGGCAGTGGCCTTTGCCGTGCTGCGCAATCCGGACAGCATCCGGGATTCCGCCATGCGCATGGAACTGGAAGGCGCAGTGATGAAGCTGGTGCACGACCAGCTCGGCGCGGTGGCACGGCCGGCGCGCGTGCACTTTGTCACCGGCCTGCCGAAGACACGATCGGGCAAGGTGCTGCGCCGCGCGATCCAGGCCGTCTGCGAGCGGCGCGACCCGGGCGACCTCACCACCATCGACGACCCCGATCCGCTGGAGCAGGTGAAGCAGGCGCACCTGGGCGTTGTGTAGGCATCCGTAAAAAAAGACGGCACTGCCCTGGCTGTTGTTGCGTGCCCGAAAAAGTAATACCATGCGTTTTTAAAGTATTACTTCGAGACGCCCATGAGCAACCAGATCACCAGCAAGGGCCAAGTCACCATCCCCAAGAAGGTACGTGATTTCCTCGGCGTCAAGCCCGGCGAGTCGGTGAATTTCGAACCGACAACGGACGGCCGCGTGGTACTCGTTGCCGCCGCAAGCAAAGGACGCAATGGACGCACCAAGGCAAAAGTCAGCCGTTTCGGGGCGCTGCGCGGCACGGCCACGGTCAGGATGACGACGCAGCAGATCATGGCGCTCACCCGCAACCCGGAGTAGGCCTTGCTGCTGGTCGATACGAACGTCATTCTTGACGTCATCGAAAACGATCCGATCTGGGCCGACTGGTCCCAGACTCAGCTTGATGCGGCCTCGCTGCAATTCACGCTGATCATCAACCCGGTCATCTACGCCGAGTTGTCATTTGCCTACCAGCGCATCGAGGAACTGGAAACCATGTTGAAAGCCGCCGGGTTGAGGCTGGACCCGATACCACGCGAGGCCCTGTTCCTGGCCGGACGTGCCTTTTTGAACTACCGAAAGCGCAGGGGAACAAAATCCGGCGTGCTGCCTGATTTCTTCATTGGCGCACATGCGGCGGTTACCGGACTCCCCCTGCTCACGCGCGACACCAGCCGCTACAAATCGTATTTTCCGACGCTCAAACTGATTGCACCGGCCTAACGCAGGTTAACTGCACTGATATGATGGCGTCGGGTTCATTCGAGGAGGGTTTTCGATGCCCGCATTTCCAGTGAAGCAGCCAAGCCTTGTCTTCGCGATCATCGCGGCACTCGCTTTTGCCATCGCCCCGGGTGTTTTGCACGCGCAGACCGACCACCTCGTCGAATTCACTACCGGCAGAACATCCGGCACCCTCACCAAGACACCGGTGGTCATGCGCGCCATCCTGTCCAAACCGATCAAGCCCACCGACACCGCTGTGCTGTTCTTCCGCGGCATTCCCGGCTATGCGCGCATCGAAACGCTGAACGACAAGGGCCGCAACCTCATCCCCTTCATGCGCGCCGGCATCAAGTTGTTCCTGCAGGGCGGCGTGGCACTGGTCATCATGGACTGCCCCACCGACCAGTGGGGTGCTGCGGGCGATTACCTTCCAACGGCCTGCCTTGACGATTACCGTTCCTCGAAATCACATACAGACGATGTGCGCGGCATCATGGCGAAACTGCGGGACGAACACGGGCTCACCAAACTCTTCCTCCTCGGCCACAGCCAGGGCACCATCAGCTCGCGCTGGCTGGCGCTGAACCTGGGCAATGACATTGCCGGCAGCATCCATTCGGCGGCAGTCAACATTCCCAATCCCAAGGGGCAATACGCCTCGGTGCTCAATTTTCCCTATACGCACATCGCCGCGCCGGTGCTGCATGTGCACAACGAGAACGATGCCTGCCGCGGCACACCCTACGACGCGGTGAAGGCCTATGCGCGCGACAACCTGGTCACGGTGCGCGGCGGCACGCCGACCGGCGACCCCTGCGGCGGTACGCATCTGCATTCCTATCTGGGCCGCGAGGAAGTCGTGTCAGGCGCCATGCTGGCCTGGGTCAAGACCGGAAAGTTCGAGCCGGTTGTTGGCGAACCAGGCAGGTAGTTGATGTCGGCGAATGATCGCCATGAATGAAACACCGACCGTGGCCCTCGCGCCACCCCTGCTCACGCGCCTGCGACGCTTTGCATTGCGCTTTGCCGGCGGCTTGGTGTTCTTCTGCGGCTTCGTGCTGGTCGCGGTATACCTGCCCATGCTGGTGCTGGTGATGCTGGGCCAGTTGACGCCAGGACTGGATGCCGGCCCGCTGGAGACCGTACCCGCGCTGGCCATGCTGATCACCGTGCCGCTGATCGGCGCAGGCCTGATGATGGCAGGTGTTGCGCTGCGCGTGTACCTCGGCGGCGCCGACGACCTGGCGCGCTTCAGGCACAGTGCTCCACTAGACAAGAGCTGAAATCGCCTCGAGACACTGCTTCTTAATGATTACATTTTTATTATTGATACATACTAATAAACAACTATAATTCAGAATTGATAATATTATTTAATAGACAAGGCCTCCCGGTTTCCGTCCCACAACGCGGCGGGAAGCACCCCTCTTGCACTGCGCATCAATCCCGTGATTGCGCCACGCACCGAACCACACACTGAGAATGGAATCCAAAACATGACATCGCCCATCAAGTTGCTTGCGCTGGAAGGCGATGGCATCGGCCCCGAGATCACCACAGTCACGCTGGAAGTGCTGCAGGCCGCAGCCAAAGCCTTCGGCCTGCAAGTTGATGTCCACAAAATGGACATCGGCTTCGTGGCGCTGAAAGCCTCGGGCACCACCATGCCACCGGGCGTGCTGGAGGCGGCGCGCGCAGCCGATGGCGTAATCCTCGGCCCGGTGCAGCACGACGACTATCCGCCCACCGACCAGGGCGGCGTGAATCCCTCCGGCGTGCTGCGAAAGGAACTCGACCTCTACGCGAACATTCGCCCGGCGCGCACGCGGCCCTATGTGCCTTCACCCATCACAAAAACCTTCGACCTGGTGATCGTGCGCGAAAACACCGAGGGCTTTTACGCCGACCGCACCATGTTCGCCGGTACCGGCGAGTTCATGCCGACGCCCGACCTCGCCATGGCCATGCGCAAGGTGACGCGCGAGGGCTCGCGACGCATCGCGCAATCCGCCTTCGAGCTGGCAATGCTCCGGCGGCGCAAGATCACGGCCATACACAAGGCCAATGTGCTGCGCATGTCGGACGGCCTGTTCCTGGCCGAAGTGCGCAAGGTGGCGAAGGCCTTCCCCGATGTGGCCTACGATGAAAAGATCGTCGATGCCATGACGGCACTGCTGATCCGTGATCCGGGGCAGTTCGATGTCATCGTCGCGACGAACATGTTCGGCGACATCCTGTCTGACGAGGCCTCGGAACTGGCCGGAAGCCTGGGCATGGCCGCCTCGCTGAATGCCGGCACCAACAACGCCGTGGCGCAGGCCCAGCATGGTTCGGCACCCGACATCGCCGGGCGTGACATTGCCAATCCGGTCTCGCTGATCGGCTCCATGGCCATGCTGCTCCGATGGCTGGGCGAGCGGCGCACCTCGCCCGAACTGCTCAAGGCCGCCGATGCCGTGGAAGCAGCGATCGAAGCAACACTGGAAGATCCGAAGACCCGCACGCGCGATCTGAGTGGTGCGCTGGGGACGAAGGCGTTTGGGGCTGCGGTTTGTGCAAAACTGCGCGCTTGAGATCGCTTCAGGTTTTTAACAAACCTTGGAGCCGCGCGCAGCGCCCGCTGCCTCAGCAAAAACCTTTGCACGGACGATAAAGCTGTCCGCACAGCACAAACATGGCCTCTGATAAAAACCGGAATGCATGCCGGTGGAGATCGGGCGGCAATAAAAAAGCCCTGACGGACTACCCGTCAGGGCTTTTTACTTCTGCGCAGGCCGGCTACTTAATCGCAGATTTAAGCAGCTTGCCCATCTCGGCCGGATTGCGCGTCACCTTGATGCCGCACTCTTCCATGATGCCGAGCTTTTCCTGCGCCGTACCCTTGCCGCCGGAGATGATGGCGCCGGCATGGCCCATGCGCTTGCCTTCAGGCGCGGTGACGCCGGCGATGAAGCCGACCACCGGCTTTTTCATGTTCGCCTTGATCCAGTAGGCGGCCGTCTCTTCATCCGAGCCGCCGATTTCGCCGACCATGATGACGGCGTCGGTTTCCGGATCGTCGTTGAACATGCTCAACACATCGATGTGCTTCAGGCCGTTCACCGGGTCGCCGCCCGTACCCACGCACGAGGACTGGCCAAGACCGAGCTCCATCAGCTGGCCCACGGCTTCATAGGTCAGCGTACCGGAGCGCGACACCACGCCGATGCGGCCCTTCTTGTGAATATGCCCGGGCATGATGCCGATCTTCACTTCGTCCGGCGTGATCACGCCGGGGCAGTTCGGCCCGACCAGCAGCGTTTTCGTGCCCTGCATCTTGTACTTGGTCATGATCATGTCGCGCACCGGGATGCCCTCGGTAATGCAGATCACCAGCTCGATGCCCGCTTCCACGGCCTCGTCGATGGCGCCGGCGGCAAAGGGCGGCGGCACATAGATCACGCTGACGTTTGCGCCGGTCTGCTTTCTTGCCTCGGCCACCGTGCCGTAAATCGGCAGGTCGTCGAATTTCTCGCCGGCACGCTTCGGATTGACACCACCCACATAGCACTGCTTGCCGTTGGCGTAGGCAATGCCGGCACGGGTATGAAACTGCCCGGTATTACCGGTGATGCCCTGAGTGATGATGCGGCTGTTCTTGTTGATCAGAATCGACATGTCAGTTTGCTCCCTTCGCGGCGGCGACGATCTTCTGCGCCGCTTCGGCCATGTTCGCGGCCGAGATGATGGGCAGCCCTGAGTCGGCCAGCATCTTCCTGCCTAGTTCTTCGTTCGTGCCCTTCATGCGCACCACCAGCGGCACCTTCAACTGCACCGCCTTGGAAGCCGTGATGACGCCTTCGGCAATGGTGTCGCACTTCATGATGCCGCCGAAGATGTTCACCAGGATTGCCTTCAGGCCCGGATTCTTCAGCATGATCTTGAACGCCTCGGTGACCTTCTGCGCATCGGCACCGCCGCCCACATCAAGGAAGTTCGCCGGCTCGCCGCCGTAGAGCTTGATCACGTCCATGGTCGCCATGGCCAGGCCGGCACCGTTCACCAGGCAGCCGATGTTGCCGTCGAGCGAAATATAGGACAGGCCAAACTTGGAGGCCTCGATCTCGGCCGGGTCTTCCTCGTCGAGGTCGCGCAATTCAACGAGATCAGGATGACGGAACAGCGCGTTGTCATCGAAATTGATTTTTGCATCCAGGGCAATGACCTTGCCGTCGCCGGCGATGATCAGCGGATTGATTTCGGCCAGGCTGGAATCGGTTTCCCAGAAAGCCTGGTACAGCGCCTTGAAAATGGCACGTGCCTGCGGAATCGATGCGGCGGGAATGCCGATCTTGGCGGCGACGTCATCGGCCTCGGCATCCTTCAGGCCGGTGCCCGGATCGATGAAGATCTTGTGGATTTTCTCGGGGGTGTGCGCGGCGACCTCCTCAATGTCCATGCCGCCTTCGGAGCTGGCCATCAGTGCCACGCGCTGCGTGACTCGGTCGACCACCATGCCCAGATACAGTTCCTTCTTGATGTCGGCGCCCTCTTCGATCAGCAGCCGGCGCACCTTCTGGCCCTCAGGCCCGGTCTGGTGCGTGATGAGCTGCATGCCGAGAATCTGGCCGGCAATGGTCTTCACTTCTTCAAGGGATTTCGCCAGTTTGACGCCGCCGCCCTTGCCGCGGCCGCCGGCATGGATCTGCGCCTTCACGACCCACACCTTGCCGCCCAGCGACTCGGCCGCCTTTACCGCCTCGTCAACGGAAAAACACGCGACGCTGCGCGGCGTCGGAACGCCGAACTTGCGCAGCACTTCCTTGGCCTGATATTCATGAACTTTCACTGGCGCCACTCCCCTGGATACTGCATTGACGAAATCGCAACGGACAGATTTACGAACGCGCAAATATTAGCACAGGGGATGCCGCGAACTCCCCGCGCATGTACCCGCAAAAAGAACCCCTCGGACACCGGAAATCGCCAGGCAAAAAAAGAGGCCCGACCGTGCTGGCGGGCCTCCCTTCCTGCCGTTTGAAGCCTACTCCGGCTTGATGTTCGCCGTCTTCACCACTTTCGCCCATTTGGCGATTTCCAACTTCAGGTAGCTGCCGTATTCCTCAGGGTTCATCAGGGAGGGTTCCGCGCCCTGGGACAGCAGATAGGCCTTCATGTCAGGTGCCGCCATCATCTTCGCAGTGGCTTCATAAAGCCGCTTGATGATGGGCTGCGGGGTCTTGGCCGGCACGTTGAGTCCGATCCACGATGCCACTTCGAAATCCGGCAAGCCCTGCTCGATGAAGGTGGGCAGCTCGGGCATCAGGTCAGTGCGCTTGATCGTTGCCGACCCCAGCGCGCGCACTTTCCCGGCCTTGATCAGCGTGGCCATGGCGGAGAAGCCGGAGCAATACATCTGCACCTGTCCACCGATCAAATCCGTCACCGCCAGTGCACCGCCCTTGTAAGGCACGTGGACAATATCGGTGCCGGACATGAATTTCATCAACTCGATGCATAGCTGTGGCGTGCCGCCGCTGCCGGTGGAACCATAGTTGAGCTACCCGGGCTTGGCTTTGGCCAGGGCGATGAGCTCCTTGACGTTCTTGACCGGCACAGAATTGTTGGTGGTGATCAAGTAGGGCACCTTGGCAACCAGCGCCACGGGTGCCAGGTCCTTGACGGTGTCGTAGCCCATGTCCTTGTAGACGCTGGGGCTGATCGCCATCGGGCCGTTGATGCCAAGCAGGATGTTGTAACCGTCCGGCGCCGCCCTGGCCACGAATTCGCCGCCGAGGTTGCCGGACGCACCTGGCTTGTTGTCGACGACGACCTGCTGTCCGAGCAGCGGGGTCAGCCGCTGGGCCAGCACGCGGCCGATGATGTCGTTGCTGCTCGCACCAGCCACATAGGGAATGACAAGGTGTACGGGTTTGGTGGGATAGGCCTGGGCCAGTGCCACCGACGGCAATGCCATCGTAGCCAGTCCGGCAATAAGATTCCTGATCATGTTTCTCTCCTCGTCAAAGTTGAATATCGCTCGGCGCTCCTCGCTCATTGCTCGTTTCGGCGCCGTGTTGCAGCATTCTATCTTCGATTGCGGTATGCCAGTGACGGGATATCCCTCACATTCCAGCCTGCATTTCGCCCCAAAATCCAATAGCATTGCCGCAGCACACGAAAAACAAACAACCCGCACAGAGGGGGCAACATGAAGTATGTGCTTGCGCTGGACCAGGGAACGACCAGTTCGCGCGCCATTCTGTTCGACCGGCACGGAGCAGTGCAGGCGGTGGCGCAGAAGGAATTCCGGCAGATTTTTCCGCAGCCGGGCTGGGTGGAGCATGACCCGGAGGAAATCTGGCGCACCCAGATCATGTGCGCGCGCCGCGCGCTCGCCAAAGCGGGCATTGCGGCAGGCGAAGTGTCTGCCATCGGCATCACGAACCAGCGCGAAACCACCATCGTATGGGACCGCCGCAGCGGCCAGGCGGTGCACAACGCCATCATCTGGCAGGACCGGCGCACCGCCGATCGCTGCGACAAGCTCAGGCGCGACGGCCTCACCGATCTCATCCGCAGTCGCACCGGCCTCGTGCCCGATCCGTATTTTTCCGCGACCAAGCTGGCCTGGATGCTGGACAGCATCCCCGGCCTGCGCGTGCATGCCGAGCGCGGCGAACTGGCCTTCGGCACGGTGGATACCTGGCTGGCGTGGAAGCTTTCCGGCGGCGCACTGCATGTCACCGATCCGAGCAATGCCTCGCGCACCATGCTCTATGACATTCATCGCGGCTGCTGGGACGATGAGTTGCTGGAAATTTTCGACATCCCGCGCTCCATGCTGCCCGAGGTGCTGCCCTCTTCGCATGTGTTCGGCATGACGACACCGAAGCTGCTCGGCGCGGCCATCCCGATTGCCGGCATCGCCGGCGACCAGCAGGCGGCGCTGTTCGGCCAGGCCTGCCATGAACCCGGCATGGCGAAAAACACCTACGGCACCGGCTGCTTCATGCTGCTCAACACCGGCACCAGCCCCATCCCGTCAAAACACGGCCTGCTGACCACCTGCGCCGCACGCCTGCCGCAGACGCCGCAGGAGTACGCGCTCGAGGGCAGCGTGTTCATCGGCGGCGCAGTCATACAGTGGCTGCGCGATGGGTTGCAGATCATCCGCAAATCGTCCGAGGTGGAAAAACTCGCCGCCTCGGTGCAGGACACCAACGGCGTCTATCTGGTACCCGCCTTCACCGGCCTCGGCGCGCCCTACTGGGATCCCTATGCACGCGGCACGCTGGTCGGCATTACGCGTGGCGCGAATCGCGCCCATATCGCGCGCGCCGCACTGGAATCGATTGCCTTCCAGTCCGCCGAAGTGCTAACGGCCATGCAGCAGGATGCAGGCATCACGCTGAAAGAACTGCGCGTCGATGGCGGCGCCACGGAAAATGCGCTGCTGATGCAGTTCCAGGCCGACCTGCTGGGGGTGACCGTGGTGCGCCCGCGCGTGCCCGAAACCACGGCACTGGGCGCTGCCTATCTGGCAGGTCTGGCTACCGGTGTGTGGAAGACGCGCGACTCCATCGCGCGGCAATGGAAAGCAGCGGCCCGATTCAAGCCAGCCATGCCGGCCAGCGAAGCGGCCTATCGCATGAAGACCTGGCGCGCGGCGGTGGAACGATCAAGAAACTGGGCCGTTTGACCAGCCAGATGCCCTGGCCACACTGGAACCCAAAATGGCTTTTCCCAAGCCTCGGGGTTTTGAACGGATGGCCTTTCATCCGCTCACCCACCCCGGGGAGCGCGCTCTGCGCCAAAGCCCTTCGGCAGAAACATTTGGCTGTCTTGCACGGGCGATGAAACCACCCGTGTGGGTCGTTTTTGGAATGCGGACGGAAAAACTGTCTTCATTTAAAACACGGCCTCTGATAAATAGCGCGCGTTCCGTCATCGCTGTCCTCTTTCAATCGTTAAACGGGAAAGAGGGAGACTCAATCCATGGCAATCACCGACTGGCCACTTTCCGAGCGTCCGCGCGAACGACTGCTGGCGCTGGGGCCACGACCGCTCAGCGACGCCGAACTGCTGGCGATATTCCTGCGCACCGGATTGCGCGGATCAAGCGCACTCGATTTGTCTCGCGATCTGCTGTCGCGCTTTGGCACGCTGTCGGCACTGCTCACCGCAACGCCGGCGCACTTGCTCGAAGCGCGCGGCCGCGGCGA
>CAMCYY010000010.1 GCA_945885335.1 Bordetella parapertussis | reverse complement strand
ATATCAGCAATTGGCACGACCTCAATAGGCGTCTGATTAGCATGATACGGATAAAACTTTCCGGCGCTTCCTGCTGAAAAAAAACTGGACATCTCTGCGAATGACCACCACTCATCAGGAATCTCGAACTCTACGCCGTCTCCGGGGGTGACAAACTTCATGCGCTCAACATTCCGGCTCAGGTGCGTATTGAGCTTGGCGGTTGAAAACAAATCAGCCATTCCGGCGCGTTGTCAGAGCGCATTTCACCACTCAAGCTTGACTTGGCATTTAGGGCAATACTCGGCGACTACATAGCTCGCGCCACACTTAAGGCATTTGACCATTGACGGTCTGGCCTTTGTTGGAGGTATGAACGGAACGCGCGACCAAACGTATTCGGGAGATGGGCATACACGTTGGATTTCCACTATCGCTTCGTTAACTTCGACTCGAAAGAACTCGCGGTCTTTCCGATGCCGTTTCGCATTCAATAATCTGTGCACTTGGCCTTCGAGTTCAGCATCGCCTTCGACAAGACAATAATACTCAACAACGAAAGTGCTCGGAACGCCAGTGGTGTCTAGTTCGGCGGCGCGTCCATCTGGCACTTTGCGGGAAAAACCAATCTTCAAGAGGCCTTGATAAGCAGCATTGCTGAGAACGTAGACGAAACCCTTGGCCATACGATGCTAATTCCTATGTGCTCTAACGTTCCCGGCCAGTGCCGCCGGAAGCGCGAAGCGCTGGAGGCGGTCCGACTGCGCCGGGTGGTTATGCGGCATCGTCCTCTTTTGGCGGCAACCCGCCCGGATGATTGTGCCAAAGATTCCCGGTCCGCTCGAACTCGCGCTGCTTCCACTCTCTCCACTCGTCAAAGTCCATTGGTACGTACCCTGGGTTGCTTTCAGAGTTTCCGTCCGGGACTAAGCCATGCTTTAGTTCATAGGCGAACAGATTAGCCTCCGCCAACCCCGTTTCGAACGCCTCAAGCTGAGCTTCGGCTGTCGTCTTCTCGTTGGGCTTCTCCTTGTCTTGCGGGACTGGTTCCGCGCTCATTGCGCTTTCGCGCCCTTTTCTCACGCCCGCATTGTGGGCCAGCGTCAACATAGTGATCGTGATAACCGCGAAGCCCAGGCCCCATGCCCACAAATCGGGGCTGAGAAGCACCCACAAGATTGAGAGCGCCACGACGACGATTGACAGCACAGTCACAGTTCCGCCGCTCGTTCTGCTTTAACCATGGCCGTTAGTCCCTGCCGCATAACGTGAAATAGGTGCCCTAAAAAGCGAGTGCAAAGTCGCCTCTTTCGAGCCGTTTCTGTCAGCTTCCCTCGTCATCAAGGCGTTATAGGCTGTATGTTCACAGCGCTAATTCTTTTCGTCGCCTGCTTAGGAAAGTTTTCCCATTGAATCAATGATGCGCATTTTTGATGGCGTGTTTCATTGAAGGATTGCCAGACTATAGTCGCTGAGGTGCAAAACCGCCATTATTTGAAAAATGGGGGGGGCCATGACGAGCGCCTGGCGCTGCCGGTTGAGGCAAGCCCCGACTGATGAACGAGGTGCGCAATGTGCTGCGGCGCAGGCACTACAGTTATCGCACCGAACAGAGCTATGTGGGGTGGCTCGAGCGCTTCATCTACTAAAGCGGCAAGCGACATCCGGCGATGCCTAAATCGCCTCGGCAATCGCCTTGCCCATCTCCTGCGTCGAAGCCGTCCCGCCGATATCCCGTGTGCGTGGCCCTTCAGTCAGCACGGTCTCGATCGCTTTCACCATCGCCGCTGCCGCATCGGCATGACCCAGATGCTCCAGCATCATCGCGCCGGACCAGATCTGGCCGACGGGATTCGCGATGTTCTTCCCGGCGATGTCCGGCGCGGAGCCGTGCACGGGTTCGAACAGCGACGGGTATTCGCGCTCGGGGTTGATGTTTGCCGAGGGCGCGATGCCGATGGTGCCGGTGGTGGCGGGGCCGAGATCGGACAGGATGTCGCCGAACAGGTTGGAGCCGACCACGACGTCGAACCAGTCCGGGTGCTGCACGAAATGCGCAGCGAGGATGTCCACGTGGTACTGGTCGGCGCGGATTTCGGGGTATTGCTTCTGCATGGCCGCGAAGCGCTCGTCCCAGTAGGGCATGGTGATGGAAATGCCATTCGACTTGGTGGCCGAGGTGATGTGCTTTTTCGGCCGCGTCATGGCGAGGTCGAAGGCGTATTTCAGGATGCGGTCGGTGCCTTTGCGGGTGAAGGTGGCCTGCTGCATCACGGTCTCGCGGTCGGTGCCTTCGAAAATGCGACCGCCGATGGACGAATACTCGCCTTCGGTGTTCTCGCGCACGATCCACATGTCGATATCGCCCACCTCACGGCCCCGGAGCGGGGAGATGATGCCGGGCATGAGGCGCGCCGGGCGCAGGTTCACGTAAAGGTCGAACTGGCGGCGCATGGGGATCAGCATTTCCCACAGCGAGATATGGTCGGGCACACCCGGGAAGCCGCAGGCGCCAAAGAAGATCGCGTCGTGATGGCGGATGGTGTCCAGCGCATCGGCCGGCATCATGCTGCCGTGCTGGGTGCGGTATTCGCAACTCCAGGGGTATTCGTCCCATTTGAACGCGATGCCGAACTTGCGGCCCACGGCTTCCAGCACGCGGACGCCTTCGGGGGCGACTTCGCGGCCGATGCCGTCACCGGGGATCAATGCAATGCGATAGGTTTTCATGCGGAATATCCGTAAAAATGAGCCCGAGCTGGCATTGTAGCCGCGGCCTTCCTGAATGGCGGGGAGCGCCGGTCCGTTTCGTCGTGGGCGCGATGCCGTTCCGTTAAAATGCTCGCTCCGCCATTCTGCAAAAAGCGGCATGAACATCCTTGCCCTCGAAACCTCCACCGAATACCTGTCGCTCGCCGTTGGGCGAGGCGATGTGGTCGTTGCACGCCACATCCATGCCGGCCAGCGTCATGCCGAAAGGGTGTTCGAGGAAATCCGTGGCATCGTGGCTGAAGCCGGCCTTGCGCTGGCCGGCCTGGATGCCGTGGCGTTTGGCCGCGGCCCGGGTTCGTTCACCGGTGTGCGCGTGTGCTGCGGCGTGACGCAGGGCCTGGCGTTTTCGCTGGGCATCGTCGTGAAAGGCGTCGTCACGCTGGAGGCGGTGGCTGAAGAAGCGCATGCCGCAACCGGTGCAACGCAGGTCATTGTCTGCCTCGATGCCCGCATGGGCGAGGTGTACCATGCCGCGTACACGCGCAACGTTGGCGCTCCTGATGGAAGCGGCTGGACGACAGTGATGGAACCTGGCGTTTATCGCCCCGAAGATGTTCCGGAAATGACCGGCGAGGGTTGGGTCGGCGCCGGCAGCGGTTTTGCGACCTATGGCGACATCCTGGCAAAGCGCTATTTGGCAAACACGAACTTGATCCACCCCGACCTCGTTCCCACCGCGCGCGCCGTGCTGGCACTGGCGCGCCCGGCGCTTGAAGCCGGCAAGGGCGAGACGCCGGCCGAGGCGCTACCGCTGTATGTGCGTGACAAGGTGGCGCTGACCCGCAGCGAACGTGCTGCCCGGACCGCATAGACCGCAATCATGAGTGCGGTGCTCAAGCCCGAGTCCAGTTTCGAACCCATGGCAGTGGCGGATCTGGATGAGGTTTCGGACATCGAGCGCGAGACCTACGATTTTCCCTGGACCTGGGGCAATTTCTGCGACTCCATTTCCGCCGGTTACAGTTGCTGGATGTATCGACTGGACGGCATGCCGGTGGGCTACTGCATTGTCACCATCGCCGCCGAAGAGGCGCATCTGCTGAACATCAGCATTGCTGCGCAGTTTCAGCGTGCCGGGCATGGCCGCCGTCTGCTGAACCATGTGCTCGAGGTGGCGCGGAGTGGCGGGGCGCGCATGCTGTTCCTGGAGGTGCGTCCGACGAACGACGGGGCGCGTGAACTCTACAAAAAATCCGGCTTTCGTCAGATCGGCGTGCGCCGCGATTATTATCCAAATCACAATGGGCGCGAGGATGCAATCGTTCTTTCAATTGAATTGTAATCATGAGCCGTCGTGACTTACTGATCACTGAGATGGGCCTGGGCCCGGTATGGAAGCTGCGCGGGCCTGTCGAAGAAGGTGCCGATGAGGCCGTGCCGGAAGCGGTGGCTGAGTCGATGCCGGCTGCCCCTTCTGGGCCGCGCACACGCCTGGCGCCGGCTGCGGCTGCGGTTTCCGCTTTGACTCCAGCGGATGCTGACGAGCGCGAGCAGCACATCCTGCGCATGGACTGGACGGAACTGAAGCTGGCGGTGTCCGGTTGCCAGGCCTGCGCGCTCGCGAAGGGCCGCCGCAATACGGTGTTCGGCGTGGGCGATGAGCAGGCCGAGTGGATGCTGGTGGGCGAGGCGCCGGGCTCCGAGGAGGATGCACGCGGCGAGGCTTTTGTCGGTCAGGCCGGCATGCTGCTAGACAGCATGCTCGCGGCGCTGGACATGACGCGCGACAAGAACGTGTATATCGCGAACGTGCTGAAGTGCCGCCCGCCGGGCAACCGTAACCCTGAGCCGGGCGAAGTGGCGAAATGCAGTCCGCACCTGGTGCGCCAGGTGGCACTGGTGCAGCCCAAGCTGATTCTGGCGCTGGGGCGCTTTGCGGTGCAGTCATTGCTTAACACCGACGCCAGCATCGCCAGCCTGCGCGGCAAGGTGCATCACTATCAGGGCGTTCCGGTGGTGGTCAGCTATCACCCGGCCTATCTGCTGCGCAATCTCGCCGACAAGGCGAAGGCCTGGGAGGATTTGTGTTTTGCGCGACAGACGCTGGCTGCATTGGTGGGGACCAAGGCGCAGTAGCGGGGCTTTGCAAGACCGATCTCTTCCCGGGTTTATCCGGTCAGGAAAAGGCGGAACGCAAGCGGGAGCGCGCGAGGGACACGGATGGTGCTCAAAGCTGATGAGTGTGTTGTCTCGGGGAATTGCCAAATCACGACCTCTGGTTAACGCCCGCCGCTGATTTTGCAGCAGGCGTTTTAAACCAACCCCTCAAACAGCATCACCTCGACATACTCTCCAGCCCGGATGCTGTCGCGCTCATGCGCGAGCACGATCATGCAGTTCGCCTCGACCATGGAACGCAGGATGCCTGAGCCCTGCGGGCCGGTGAGGCGCACGGTCCATTCACCGTCTTTGCGTTCAAGGACACCGCGCTGATACTCGGTGCGGCCGGGCCTTTTGTCCATGGCATGTGCGGCGCGCACCGGCAGCCGTGGCAGTTCGACATCGCGCCGGCCCATGAGCGTGAGCAGGGCGCCGCGCACGAACTGCTGGAAGGCCACCATGACTGCAACCGGGTTGCCTGGCAGGGCGAACAGCCAGGCGGCTTTGTCCTGTGAACCAATGCGCCCCATGGCCAGGGGGCGGCCCGGGCGCATGGCGATATTCCAGAACAGCACATCGCCGAGCTTGGCAGCGAGCGGCCGGGTGAAATCACGGTCGCCCGCGGCCACGCCGCCCGAGGTGATGACCATATCGGCCTGTTGTGCGGCGCGGCGGAAGGCGGCTTCGAGCTGCGCGGCATCGTCGCCGACCACGCCCAGGTCGATGGCAATGCAGCCCAGTCGCTCGATCATGCCGCGCAGCGTCAAGTGGTTGCTGTCGTAGATTTGTCCGGGCTTGAGCGCGCTGGCCTTGTCCCCATTGTCTCCATGGTCATTGGGCCGACGCACTTCGTCGCCGGTGGAAAAAAAGGCCACGCGGATTTTTCGATACACGCTGACCTGCGTGATGCCCAGCGACCCGATCAGTCCCAGCGCTGCCGGGTGCAGCGTCGTGCCGGCGGCGAGTGCCACACGGTCACGCTTCAGGTCCTCGCCGGCATGGCGTACGTTCTGGCCCGGTTGTTCTCCGGCCGGAATGATCAGCGTTTTTGCTTCGATGCGCACCGACTCCTGCTTGACGACGCTGTCGGCACCGCGCGGCAGGGCGGCGCCGGTCATGATGCGCACGCATTGTCCGGGGCCGACGCTGCCCTCGAAGGGATGTCCGGCAAACGCCGCGCCGATTTCGGTCAGTCGAGTTTCAGAGTCGCCAAGGTCTGCACTCCTCAGTGCCCACCCGTCCATGGCCGAGTTGTCGAAGCCGGGTACGTCGATGGGGGAGTGGATGTCCTTGGCCAGCACACGGCCCAGTGAGGCATCGAGCGGCAGTGTTTCGCCGTCGGCCACCGGCGTGATTAGCGCGCGAATCGCCGCCTTTGCCACCTCCACCGGCAGGTCTTCGGCGTTGTAGCCGGGCAGGCCTTCGACCTTGCGCAGCAGGGACTCAGAGGGCGTGGTGACGTTGTTCATGCCGAGGGCGCTTCCGCTACGGCGTTCCAGCGCGCCAGCTCTGCGCGGGTGTTGATGTTGGTGAAGGCCTTTGCATCATCAAAGGCGACTTCGATGACCTTCAGGCCTTGATACCAGCCATCGGCCTTGCGTCCGCCTGCGGCGAGGTATTGCGTCAGCACCGGCAGCACGCTGCGACGCATCAGCGCGAATACCGGATGGCGGCCATCCGCCGTGCGTGCCAGCGTGAGGTCGGCGGATCCGGTGTTCAGTGCGGCGAATAACCGGGCGACTAGATCTGCGGGCAGGAAGGGCGCATCGCAGGGCGCGGTGACGAGCCATTCATTGCGTGCGGCCTTCAGTCCGGCATGCACGCCGGCCAGCGGTCCGGCGCCTGCGAGTTCGTCGGTAACGATGCGCGCCTTGAGCGCTGTCGTAAATTCGGGGTAGGCATCGGCGCGCGCTGCGCTGACCAGCAGTTCATCCACCTGCGGTAACAGGCGGTCGGCCACATGCCCCAGCAGCGATTTTCCGTGCAGCATCTGCAGGGCCTTGTCGGCGCCGCCCATGCGTGTTCCCTGGCCGCCGGCAAGGATGAGGCCGGTGATGAGGGACATGTTCATCCGCCAATGTAGGACATCTCGACCTTGCTGCGACGCGTGGTTGCAGCGGTGCGGATTTCAGAATAACGATCGCCACGCACGCGCCAGATGCCGGCGATGGCGCCGGCAATCGCGTCATCGTCTGCCCCGCTGCGGGCCAGGGCGCGCAGGTCGTAGCCGGAGTCGGCGAACAGGCAGGTGTAGAGCATGCCTTCGGTGGACAAACGCAGGCGCGTGCAGGTGCTGCAGAAGGCCTGTGTCACCGAAGAGATGACGCCGATTTCTCCGGAGCCATCGGCGTAGGCCCAGCGCGCGGCAACTTCGCCTTCGTATTGCGGCTGCAGTGACACTAGCGGCATTTCAGCGGAGATCATGCGCACCACGTCGGCTGAAGCCACAACGTCATCCATGCGCCAGCCGTTGGTGGTGCCGACGTCCATGAACTCGATGAAGCGCACGATATGGCCTGAGCCCTTGAAGTGGCGCGCCATATTGACGATGCCGTCATCGTTGACGCCGCGCTGCACCACCATGTTGACCTTGATGTTTTCAAAGCCCGCAGCAGCAGCGGCATCAATGCCTTCCAGCACTTTGGATACCGAAAAGTCCGCGTCATTCATTTTGCGGAAGGTCTGCTCGTCCAGCGAATCCAGGCTGACCGTGACGCGCTGCAGGCCGGCGTTCTTGAGCGCGCGTGCCTTGGCGGCGAGCAGCGAGCCGTTCGTGGTGAGCGTCAGATCGAGGTCGAGCGGCGCCAGCATTTCAATCAGGTGCTCCAGGTGTTTCCGCAGCAGCGGTTCGCCGCCGGTGAGCCTGAGTTTTTTCACGCCCTGCGATTTGAAAATGCGCGCCAGGCGCGCGATTTCCTCGAAGCTGAGCAGTTCGGTGCGCTTGAGGAAAGTGTGGTCATTGCCGAATACTTCTCGCGGCATGCAATAGGTGCAGCGGAAATTGCAGCGGTCGGTGACCGAAATGCGCAGGTCGTGCAGGTGTCGGCCCAGCGTGTCCGTGAGCGTCCCGCCGGGCGTGGCGGCCGTTCCGTGTGGCAGCGGCCGGGTGGCGTGGATGATGGGGATGATGCGATCGGTCATGGATGCACTGTGTTTTCCCCGCAAGCTGCGGCGCAACGGCCAGTATAGCCTTGTCGCACATCCTTCCCCGGGATGGCCCCGGGCGCGAAGGCCTATTCCTCGAGCTTGATGTTCGCGTCCTGGGCCAGCTTGCGCCAGCGCGGAATTTCCGCAGCCAGGTGGCGGCGGAACTCTTCGGGCGTGCTGCCGATGGTCTCGGCGCCGTTCTTCAGGTTGCGCTCGATGACGTCGGGCAGTCTGGTCAGTTTTACGAGCTCGGTGTTGAGCTTGCCGATGATGGGCGCTGGCGTTGCGGCGGGGGCCAGCATGCCGAACCACTGCGACCACACATAGCCGGGCAGTTGCTCCTTGACCGCGGGCACATCGGGCAGCGATTTCAGGCGGTTGTTTGCCACCACGCCCAGAGTGCGCAGCCGGCCGCTGTTGATCAGCGGCAGCGCGGCCTGCGGCGTGCCGAAGCCGACGTGGATCTGTCCGCCGGCAAGCGCGGCGTTCACTTCACTGGCGCCCTTGTAGGGCACGAAGGTCGCTTTGGTGCCGGTCATGCTGTGCAGCCATTCGCCGGCAAGGTGGGCAAAGCTGCCGACGCCGGTGGTGCCGAAGTTCAGCTCGCCTGGATGGTCCTTGGCGTAGGCGATGTAGTCCTTGATGGAACGGATCGGCGAAGCAGCCGGCACCAGGATCAGGCTGGCCTGCGAATTCATCATGCTGATGGGCGCGAAGTCCTTGAGCGAGTCATAGGGCAGCTTCTTGTACAGCGCCGGATTGACCGAGAAATTGCCGGTGGCGACCAGGATCGTGTAGCCGTCAGGCGCGGCCTTCGCGACAAAGGCGGTGCCGATGGTGGTGCCGGCGCCCGGTTTGTAATCGATGATGAAGGGCTGGCGCAGGTTATCTGTGAGTTTTTGCGAGTAGACGCGCAGGTCCACATCGGCGCCGCCGCCGGGGGCGAGTGGCAGGATCAGCGTGACGGGGCGCGCGGGATAGGTGTCGGCGGGGTTTTGCGCGCTGGCCATTGCCGGCATGAGCGCGGCCAGGGCCAGTGTGCAATGGGCAAGGCTTTTGATCAATTGCATGATTGTCCTTTGGGCTTGGGTGTGGCATTCCGCCGTGATTGAAAATGGGTCTGGGCGCGGCATACAAAGCTGCCAAACCCGGCACGGACGAAAAGCTGTCGGTGCGGGTCGTGACTTGTGTGCAGGAGATGAACCTTCCCGTTCACAATTCACGACCTTTGTTAAAACCCTTTTCCCTCCCGATCTTTGATGGCCGGACTACTCGTCAATCTTTGCGCCGGTCTCGATGACCAGTCTCTTCCAGGCGGGGGCTTCACGCGCCACCAGCTTGCGCAGTTCCTCGGGCGTGCTGCCGACCACCATCTTGCCCTGTTCGAGCTTGGCGATGACATCGGGCTGCTTGGCAGCCCGGCCGAACTCAACGCCCAGTTTGGCAATGATTGCCGCAGGCGTCTTGACGGGGGCGAATACGCCCACCCATTGCGACCAGGCGTAGCCGGGGATGTCGTCGGCGATCGGTGCGTAATCGGGCAGGATGCGGGCGCGTTCCTCGGTGGTGACGGCCAGGGCGCGCATCTTGCCGGCTTTCATCAGCGGCAACGCGGTGAGCGGCGGCGCGTAGGCGGCATCGGTTTCGCCCGAGGCCAGGGTGCGCAGCGTGTCGTTGCCGCCCTTGTAATGAATGTAGGTGACCTTGCCGCCGATGAGGTTGTGCATCCACGCACCGCCGAGGTGGTTTATGCCGCCCAGGCCCGAGGTGCCGAAATTCACCTTGCCCGGATTCGCCTTCACATAGGCGATGTATTCCTTCATGGTCTTCACCGGGATGTTGTTGTTCACCAGGAAGAAGTTCGGCGTCATGGTGGTAATGGAGATGGGCGCGAAATCGCGCACGGCGTCATACGGGCTCTTGTCGCCGTACAGGGCCGGGGCCACGGTGAAGGAGGCCGTGTTCATCAGCAGCGTGTGCCCATCCGGCGCAGACCGCATCACGTAGGCGGCGCCGATGGTGGTGCCGGCACCCGGCTTGTAATCGACCAGGAAGGGCTGCTTGAGTGCGGCCGACAGCTTCTCGTTGTACAGGCGCGCCTCGATGTCGGTGGTGCCGCCGGGCACGTAAGGCAGAACGATGGTGACGGGGCGGGACGGGAAGTTGTCCGCTGATTGTGCAATCGCGCCGCCGCATTGAATGGCAGCGAGGGCAAAGACCGACAGGGATGCGGACAGGGAAACGGCGTAACGCATGGTGCTCTCCTTATGACTTCAGTGTTGGCAGCCCGTCGCAAGCGCTGCACCGTGTTCGAATGCGCTGGCGTGTTGTTGCCATGGAGGCGGCAGTTTAGCTGAATGCCCGGCCCGCTCCAAAGCCGAAATTGCCAGGGCAGGATGGGCCGGGCCGGGCGGCCCCGGGCTATTCGGCCAGCTTGATGCCCGTGTCCTGGACGACCTTGCGCCAGCGCGCCGCCTCCTGGTTGAAATAGGTCCTGAACTGTTCGGGCGAATTGCCCACCATCAGGGTGCCGTCCCCGGAGAGCTTCTGCAGGATATCGGGGGCTTTCGCTGCCTTGGGCAGTTCGACGCTCAGCCTCGCCACGACGGCGGGCGGCAGTCCGGCCGGGCCGGCAACGCCAATCCACTGCGCGTACTCGAAGCCGGGAAAGCCCTGCTCGGCGACGGTCGGCAGGTCGGGCAGGATGCTGCTGCGCTCCGAGGTGGTCACCGCCAGGGCCTTGGCCTTGCCGGCCTTGATGTTGCCCATCATGGCTGCCACGCTGCCGAAAACGGCGTGGACCTCGCCCGCCATGACCGCGGTATAGGATGGCGCGCCGCCCTTGTAGTGAATCAGTTGCACTTTCAAATTCGCCATCTGGTGCAACCAGCCGAGTGCCAGTTCACCCAGCCCGCCGGCGCCCGAGGTGCCGACATTCAGCTTGCCGGGATTGGCGCGTGCGTAGGCGACGTACTCGGTCATGTTCTTCACCGGCAGCGACATGGGCACGACGAACATGCTGGGGCGCTTGCTCATCAGCGACAGCAGTGTCAGGTCCTTGAACGGATCGAAGGACAGGTTGGGGTAGGCCAGTGGCGCTACCGCCAGGCTGGGCGTCATTGACAGCAGGGTGTATCCATCCGGCGCGGATTTGACAACAAAAGCGGCACCAATGGTGGTGCCGGCGCCGGGCTTGTAGTCCACGAGGAAGGGTCGGCCCATGCTTTCACTCAGCTTCTGGGCGTACATGCGGGTTTCGATGTCCACCGCGGCGCCGGGTGACAGCGGCACGATCATGGTGACGGGGCGAGCGGGCCAGGCGTCGCTTTGTGCCAGCGCGTTGCCGGCGATACCGCAGGCCAGCGCAGCGGCCAGTGCGGGCAGGGTCAGATTTTTTATTGCTTTATGGTGTGTCGTTTTCATGCGCGTCTCTCCTTTGCAAAGTACGACAAAGTGCAAGGCTCTCCTGCTGCGCAGTGTAGCGGAATCACCCTCTGCGGCCTGCGTTTGCAGAGGGCGTTTCGTCAGGCGAAACAGGCGACGTTTTTAAAGGAACTGGTAGGCCAGTCCGGCGACGCCGCACGCCGCGATGACTGAGACCACGCCGGCCTTGTAGCGCAGCAGGGCAACGAAGGCAACGATGCTGATCAGCACGGCAAACCATTCGGTGCGGCCATCGAAACCTGCCGGCCAGAACACATGCCATGCAAAGAACACGGCGAGGTTGACGATCACCCCGACCACCGCGGCAGTGATGGCGGTGAGCGGCGCGGTGAACTTCAGGTTGCCATGGGTGGTTTCGATGAAGGGCCCGCCGGCGAGGATGAACAGAAAGCTCGGCAGGAAGGTGAAGAAGGTGGCTACCGCTGCGCCAGCGCTGCCGGCCAGTAGCAGCGCATCGGCGCCGAACACCTGCTGGGTCCAGGCGGCGACGAATCCGACAAAGGCCACGATCATGATCAGCGGGCCGGGCGTGGTCTCACCCAGCGCGAGGCCGTCGATCATCTGCACCGGTGTCAGCCACTGGTAATGCTCGACGCTGGCCTGGTACACATAGGGCAGCACGGCATAGGCGCCGCCGAACGTGAGCAGCGCGGCCTTGGTGAAAAACCAGCCGATTTGCGTGAGTGTGGCCTGCCAGCCGTAGGCGGCAAACAACATGGCCAGCCCCGCAGCCCAGAGCGCAAGGAAGATGAGCGTCATGCGTAACAGCCGCGCCTTGTTGAACAGCGCATGGGGCGGCGTGGGCGTGTTGTCGTCGATGAGGGCTGCGCCGTAATGCGTGTCCGCTGCGCCATGGCCGCCGCCGGTGGCGAATACCTTGGGTGCCATTCGTCCACCGAAATAACCAATGACGCCGGCAGCGAGCACGATCAGGGGGAAGGGCAGTTTGAGGGCGAAGATGGCGAGGAAGGCGGCCACGCTGATGCCCCACATCCAGGCGTTCTTCAGCGCGCGCGAGCCGATGCGCCAGGCTGCGAACAGCACGATGGCGGTCACTGCAGGCTTGATGCCGTAGAGCAGGCCGGCCACGACCGGGACGTTGCCGAACGCCAGGTAGGTCCAGGTGAGTGCGATCAGGATGAAGAGCGATGGCAGCACGAACAGCACGCCGGCGGTGATGCCGCCCTTGGTGCCGTGCATCAGCCAGCCGATGTAGGTGGCAAGCTGCTGCGCCTCGGGGCCGGGCAGCACCATGCAGTAGTTCAGCGCATGCAGGAAGCGTTTCTCGGAAATCCAGCGCCGCTTTTCCACCAGCTCCTGATGCATGATCGCGATCTGTCCGGCCGGGCCGCCGAAGCTGATGAAGCCGAGCTTCAGCCAGTAGAGAAATGCTTCGCCGAAGGAGACGGGTGCGGGGGCGTGGTCAGTTGGGGTGTTTGCGGTGTCCATGGACAGTCCTTATGCGTTGGATGACATGCAGCACTTGGACGGGACACCGTCTTGAGCATTTGTTGCCGGAACCGGGAGTCTGCGCTTCCCGACGCGGCGAACTATAGCGTGTGGAATTGCGACAAACAACCAAAATCAATTACGCTCGGCCAATGACTTCGACACGCTATCCCGGACTCACGCTGCGCATCCTCGCCGGTGTCCGCCCCGCCATGGGGCCAGGCAAGGCGGAACTGCTGGAGCATATTGAGTCCACCGGCTCTATCTCGGCGGCAGCGCGCGCCATGGGCATGTCCTATCGCCGTGCCTGGCAACTGGTGGAGGCGATGAATCGTGATTTTGCCGAACCGCTGGTGACCACCGCCACCGGCGGCACGCGCGGCGGCGGCGCGCAGGTCACCGCGCCGGGGCGCGATGCGCTGGCGCGCTTTCGCAAAATGGAACTCAAGGCTTCAAAGGCGATTGCGCCGGACGTTGAGCACTTTACGGTGCTGCTCAAGCCGTCCGGGAGTCGAAAAAAGAAAATACCCTGATATTAATCATTATGCATAGACTTTATAAATAATGGCATTTATGCAGAATTGATAATAATGTCAGAGGGGTTTTCCTAGCGGTCGCGGAATACCGCCGGTCGCTTTTCCACAAAGGCACGTACCGCTTCCTTGTGGTCGGCGGTCTGCGATGAGGCATAAACGCGCTCGGCTTCAACATCCACAGCCGACAGGAAATCCAGGTTGCGGGCATCTTCGAGGTTGGCCTTGATGTTGCGCAGCGCAACGCGCGGGCCGTTGGCCAGTTGTTTCGCCAGTTCGAACGCCTTTTGCTGCAGTTCGGCATCCGGCACCACGCGGTTCACCAGCCCGATGCGCTCGGCGCGCGCGCTGTCGATGCGCTCGCAGGTGAGCAGCAGTTCAAGTGCGCGGGCTTCGCCAATGGCGCGCATCATCAGCCAAGCAATGCCGTAGTCGCCACTCAGGCCGATGCGCGCATAGCCGGTGCTGAGAAAAGCTGACTCGGCCGCGACCCGAATATCGCAGGCCATTGCCAGCGCCATGCCGGCGCCGGCAGCAGCGCCGGGCAGGGCGGCGATGGTGGGCTTTTTCGCTGCGACCAGCGGGCCGGTGGTGGCGCGATGGCGAAGCTTGGAGGCGCGAATGCGGGCCTCCGGCGTCTCCTCGCCGACCTTCCGGTTGTCGCCCATGCCCTTGACGTCGCCACCGGCACAGAACGCGGTGCCTGCACCGGTGATGAGCAGTGCACCGACTGCCGGGTCATCCAGCATGCGGTTGACCGTGGTCGGCAGCGCCTCGCGGATTTCCGGCGAAAAGGCATTGCGCGCCTCGGGGCGGTTCAGCGTGATGATGGCCACGCTGTCGCGAATGGTGCACAGGAGCTGGGTTGTGCCCGTGTCGATGGTCTGGTCTGCCATGTCCGTCCTTCCTTTGATTGTTTTGGGTGTTTGGTTCGGGATGCTTTTTTTAGGTAATAACTGAACAAGGGGGCATGCCCCCTTGTATATCCCTCACTTCAGAGGGAAACGCAGCGCAGGTTTCCGAAATTCAAGACTTGATCAGCGTTTCCTTAGGTGACTAGGATACTGCATCACGGCGGATGCACTGCGGACGCACCGGTGATCAGCTGAGAATCAGCTTTGCTCCCGCGATTAACAGCACCACGGCAAGAAAGCGCTTGATGCCGACAGTGCCGAACTTGCGACTGCCGAAATGGGAGCCGATGGCCCCGCCAATGCCTGCAGCAAGCAACAGCGGAAGGATGAAGGAGGGCAGGGCCTTGGTGCTTGAAACATTTCCAAGCAGACCGGCCATCGAATTGAGCAGGATGAACAGCGCCGATACTGCGGCGGCGGATTTTGCGCGCGCCCAACCCGTGAGCAGAAGCAGCGGGGTGAGAAAAATTCCGCCGCCGGTGCCGGTAAGGCCGGACAGAAGACCAATGACAGCGCCTGCCGCAAGTGCTGCCGGGAGAGGGGCCTCAGTTGCAGGCTTCTCGTTCTCGACCTGCGCGACCAGGCGAATCGCGGAATACAACAGGACCAGACCAACAATGATCTTGAAGCTTTCGTTAGGGAGTGAAACGTAGCCGCCCACAAACGCCAGCGGAACCGCGAGCAGTGCGAATGGCCAGAACAGTCGCCAGGAGAAGTGACCGGCCCGGGCAAACTGCCAGGTGGCAATACTGGCGACGAGAATGTTGAGGGCCAGTGCGGTGGGGCGGATGACGGCAGGCGCCAGACTCAGCAGGGACATGACTGCGATGTATCCCGAGGCGCCGGCATGGCCGACTGATGAATAGAGAATGGCAACGACAAATATTCCGGTCGCAAGTATCAGCAACAGGGATTCGGGCGGGATGTGGATGTCCATAGCCAGCGTTATATACCGTAAAATATAACGAAGGGAAAGCATTGCCTTGCGTCATGCGCGACAGGGTGCATGGTGATGCAGTCGGAGGCCGGATTACAATGCATCCACGATTGAATGGAGTTGAAATGAGCGTGAACAAGGGATTGCTGTCGGTCGAGGAAGCCTTGCAGCAGTTGCTCGCGGGGGTGCGTCCGGTGACAGAGACCGAGACCGTGCCGACGTTGCAGGCGATTGGTCGCGTGCTGGCTGCGCCGGTACAGTCGGGCATGAACGTGCCCGCCATGGACAACAGTGCGATGGATGGCTATGCGGTGCGTGTGGCAGACATTCCGGCAGCGGGTACGCGCCTGAAGGTCAGCCAGCGCATTCAGGCTGGCATGGTCGGCGAGCCGCTGGCAGCCGGTACCGCGGCGCGGATTTTTACCGGCGCGCCGATTCCGCCAGGTGCCGATGCCATCGTGATCCAGGAGGACACCGAGTCGACAACATCCGCCGACGGTGACGAGGTGATCATCAATGCCGTTCCAAAGGTTGGCGATTGGGTGCGTGTCATCGGCCTCGACATTCCCCAGGGAAAAGACATGCTGCCGGCGGGCGTACGCCTGAAGCCGCAGCAGGTCGGGCTTGCTGCGTCGGTGGGGATTGCTTCGCTGCCGGTGTTCCGGCGCATTCGCGTCGGGCTGGTGTTTCCGGGTGATGAACTGGCGATGCCGGGCGAGGAATTGAAGCCGGGCAGCATCTACAACTCCAACCGCTTCACGCTGACCGGCCTGACCGAAGCATTGGGCTGCGAGGTGCGCGATTACGGCATCGTGCGCGATGACCTGGAGGTGATGCGCGAAGTGTTGCGCCGCGCGGCGGCCGAATGCGACATCGTGGTGACGAACGGCGGCGTGTCGGTGGGCGAGGCCGATTTCGTCAAACCGGCGGTGGAGGCCGAGGGCGAGTTGCTGATGTGGCGCATCGCCATGAAGCCGGGCCGGCCGCTGGCCTATGGTCATCTGCGCAATTCGCAGGGCGGCAAGGCATCCTTCATCGGCCTGCCGGGCAATCCGGTTTCCGCGTTCGTTACTTTCCTGTGGTTCGTGCGGCCCTTCGTGATGCGCACCCAGGGCATTACTGAAGTGACGCCGCGCCGGTTGAAGGTGCGTGCTGATTTTGACTGGCCGCAGCCGGATGCGCGCCGCGAGTTTCTGCGCGTGCGCTGGAACGCAGAGGGCGGCCTTGATTTGTATCGCACGCAGGATTCCGCGGTGCTGTCCTCGACCGCGTGGGCCGATGGGCTGGTGGACAATCCGGCCAGGGGTGTGATCCGCAAGGGCGACCTGGTGGACTTCGTGCCGTATTCGGAGCTTGGCCAGTGACCGTCAAAATTCTGTACTTCGCCGGGCTGCGCGAGCGGCTGGGCACGGGTGGCGAAGATCTATCGCTGCCGGCAGGCGTGGCCACGGTCGCTGCGCTGCGCGCCCACCTGATTGCGCGCGAGGGCGCATGGCGTGAGGCGCTGGCCGGCAATGCGGCGCTGCGCGTGGCGGTGAATCAGGACATGGCGAGCGCCGAGACTGTGGTGAAGGCAGGTGATGAAGTGGCTTTCTTTCCGCCTGTGACGGGAGGCTAGGTGTCCGTCCGCATTCAGCGCGAAGACTTCGACATCAGCACCGAGATCGCTGCGCTGCGTGCCGCGCGCCGCGATGTGGGTGCGGTGGCGAGCTTTGTCGGCCTTGTGCGCGATGTGAATGAAGGCGCCAGCGTGGCCGGCATGACGCTGGAACACTATCCGGGCATGACCGAGCGTTCCATCCAGGCCATCATCGACGAGGCCAAGTCACGCTGGGGCATTTTCGAGGCGCTGGTGATTCACCGCATCGGTGAGTTGCGGCCGCAGGATCAGATCGTGCTCGTCATCGTTACCGGTTCGCATCGCGGCGATGCCTTCGCGGCCTGCGAATTCATCATGGATTACCTGAAGACCCAGGCGCCGTTCTGGAAAAAGGAACAGACGCCGCAGGGTGAGCGCTGGGTCGAGGCGCGCGACTCCGATGACAAGGCCGCAGCACGCTGGGATAAATCATGAGCGCAATGGGGTTTGCCGCGGTGGGCATCGGCGCTGCACTGGGTGCATGGCTGCGCTGGATGCTGGGCATTGGCTTGAATGCCTGGTTGCCGACACTGCCAATGGGCACACTGGCGGCGAACCTGATCGGGGGGTATTTCATCGGTGTCGCGGTGGCGGTATTCGATCAGGTCCCACTGGTCGGCGGCCTCCTGCCGGAGTGGCGACTGTTCGTGATCACCGGCTTGCTTGGCGGCCTGACGACCTTTTCGACCTTCTCGGCCGAATCCGTGGCCCTGCTGAGCGCAGGACGCTACGGTTGGGCTTTACTGCATACGTCGCTGCACCTGGCAGGGGCGCTGGCGATGACGGTTCTGGGGTTCCAGACCGTCGCAGCCCTGCGCTGAACGCCGATCACCAGCGGGCTGGGCGGCACTGCGCTGATTAACCAGCAATGCCGGTCAATCGACCTGCTGCCAGCTCGTGCGTGCAGTCTTGGCGGCCCTGCGGAATGCGACAACTTGTACGTCCATGAAGGTCTCGTAGAGACTGGCAAGCTGTGAAGACAGCGTTTCCCAGAGACTCGGGCTCGTCGTGACAGCGCGAGGGGCGATGCGACCAGATGTAAGGGTAGTCATGATGTTTCCTTTGTAAAAGACTTCCTGCGTTGGGTTCCCGATTGCGCGAAGGGGAGATCAGGGCAGTGCAGGGGAGGAGGAGGGCAACCTGCTGCCGACCCGATCGATCCCCTTCGCGGTCAGGAACCTTGAAAACCGGCCGGGGGTGTTTTCCCTTAAACCGGGGCTTTGAGACACGGTTAAACGTGACTTCTTGCACAATTGCGAGGTTTCATTGCTGTGTTGCAGCAAAACAGGACTAAAATTGAGTTCGATATTGCAATTTGCCGATTCTATTTTCGAACTAAAGGCTGTTTTGAGCGGTATTTCCCGGAAGCCGGAAGACGGCAGGCTTACCTGAGATTTTCTCTCTACAGAACTAATTCTTAATGGAAAAGCGTTACGCATGCATGGAGAATAAGGGCGTCTGATGTCGAAATCCAATCGTATGTTTAGATCAAGTCCATCAGTTTGGGTGATGATGTCCCAACCGCATGTTGCAAAGCAATAAATTAGCCTTACAATTTGTCAGGAATGGATGCTAGATGGAGCTTTACCAGCTCAAAACCTTCGTAACCGTGGCTGAACTGGGGCACCTCACCCGGGCTGCGGAACGCCTGCACATCTCCCAGCCGGCGGTTAGCGGACAGATGCGCTCGCTGGAAGAGGAACTGGGCGTGGCGTTGTTCGAGCGGGTTCCGGGCGGATCGAGCCTGACCCGTGCCGGTGCACATCTGCTGCCCTTCGCGGAGAAGGTTCTGGCGGCGGCGACCGATCTTCGGGGCGAAGTGCAATCCATGCAGGGACGTGTCCAGGGCAAGTTGCGGGTGGGTACAGTGAGCGATCCGACCTACCTGCGCCTCGGGGAGTTCCTGTCGGGCATGGTGGAGCGCTACCCGCTGATCGAGATTGAGCTGCACAAGGAAGTGTCGGGAGATGCGCTGGACCAGTTGCGCAGTGGTGAACTGGATGCCACCTATTTCTTTGGCAAGTCACTGCCGCCCCAAACCGATGGCATACGTCTGGGCGAGATGACGTATCGCGTGATCGCCCCGCTGGAGTGGAAGTCAAGGATGGCCAAGGCTGACTGGGCTGACATTGCCGCCATGCCCTGGATCATGATGCCCGAGAGCAGCGCCTACCATCTGGTGCTGATGGACGCTTTTGGCGAGCGCGGGCTTGAGCCGCAGAAGATCATCGAGTCGGATCAGGCTTCGGTGATTACCGACCTGGTTGCCTCAGGCGTCGGGCTGTCGCTGGCGCGTGAGGAAATTGCCCTGGCCGGTCGTGACGCTGGGCGCTGGGTGCTGTGGGAGCCGGCCCGACTGGAAATCTCCCTGTGGTTCGTCCATATGCCCGACAGTGCCCGCGATCCCGCGGTGCAGGCGCTGGTGAAGGGTGTGAGCGAGGTCTGGGCGGAGCCGTCTGTTTCGCCTTTGGTGGTCGCAGCCCAGGTTGCGGCCGCTGCGGTGGCCCATCCTTAGGGAAACGCTGATCAAGTCCGCAATTTCGGAAGCCTGCGCTGCGTTTCCCTCTGAAGTGGGGGATATACAAGGGGGGCATGCCCCCTTGTTCAGTTATTCCTTAGGGAAACGCTGATCAAGTCCGGAATTTCGGGAACCTGCGCTGCGTTTTCCTCTGAAGTGGGGGATATACAAGGGGGCATACCCCCTTGTTCAGTTATTGCTTAGCTTTTTCTGGCTGTTTTTCGCCAGGTTTCGGGGTTTTCCGGCCGCTCCGCCTTGAAACGCCATTCCCCTGCCCCATCTGTTTATAGAGCGGGCCATCTCTTCGACGTAGTACGGCGGTGCATGCCCGCGAGGCAACACAGGGCAATGCCGCGGCTTTGATGCGGCCGTGACCACACAGAGAGGACTGGGACAATGCGTTTCGACAAACTGACCACCCGCTTCCAGCAGGCGCTGGCTGATGCGCAAAGTACGGCTGCGGGTAATGACAACCCATTCATTGAACCGGTACACCTGTTGTCCGCGCTGCTGGGGCAGGAGGATGGTGGCTCGTTGCTGGCGCGTGCCGGCGTCAATGTGCCAGGCCTGCGTGATGCACTGAAGAAGGCGATCACGCGAATGCCGAAGGTCGAGGGCAATGCCGGCGAGATCCAGATTTCGCGCGATCTCAATAACCTGTTCAACCAGGTCGACAAGGAAGCGCAGAAGCGCGGGGATCAGTTCATTGCGTCCGAACTGTTCCTGATTGTATTGACGAAAGACAAGGGCGAGGCCGGGCGCCTGCTCAAGGAAGCCGGTGGCAATGCCAAGGCGATCGAGCAGGCGGTGGACGCCGTGCGCGGAGGAGAAAACGTGGGCAGTGCTGAAGCCGAAGGCCAGCGCGAGGCGCTGAAGAAATACACCGTGGACCTGACTGAGCTTGCCCGCCGCGGCAAACTCGATCCGGTGATCGGGCGCGACGACGAGATCCGTCGCGTCATCCAGATCCTGCAGCGTCGCACCAAGAACAATCCGGTGCTGATTGGCGAGCCCGGCGTGGGCAAGACGGCGATCGTCGAAGGCCTGGCCCAGCGCATCGTCAATGGCGAGGTGCCCGAGACCCTGAAGAACAAGCGTGTGCTGTCCTTGGACATGGCTTCACTGATCGCCGGTGCGAAATACCGCGGCGAGTTCGAGGAGCGCCTGAAGTCCGTGCTGAAGGAGTTGTCGCAGGACGAGGGACAGACCATCGTGTTCATCGACGAGTTGCACACCATGGTGGGTGCAGGCAAGGCCGAGGGCGCGATGGACGCGGGCAACATGCTGAAGCCTGCGCTGGCGCGCGGTGAACTGCATTGCGTGGGCGCCACCACGCTGGATGAGTACCGCAAGTATGTGGAAAAGGATGCGGCCCTTGAGCGTCGCTTCCAGAAGGTCATGGTGCAGGAGCCCTCGGTGGAGTCGACGATTGCCATCCTGCGCGGCCTGCAGGAAAAGTACGAAGTCCACCATGGCGTGGACATCACCGACCCGGCCATTGTCGCCGCGGCCGAACTGTCGCATCGCTACATTACCGACCGCTTCCTGCCGGACAAGGCGATCGACCTGATCGACGAGGCGGCGGCGCGCATCAAGATGGAAATCGACTCCAAGCCGGAGGTGATGGACAAGCTTGACCGTCGCATCATCCAGTTGAAGATCGAGCGTGAGGCGGTGAAAAAGGAAAAGGACGAGGGGTCGATAAAGCGCTTCGGCCTGATCGAGGCCGAGATTGGCAAACTCGAGCGCGAATATGCCGACCTGGACGAAATCTGGAAGTCCGAGAAGGCCACGGTGCAGGGCTCGCAGCACATCAAGGAAGCGCTGGAGAAAATCAAGCTCGAAATGGAGGCGGCGACGCGCAAGGGCGATTGGCAGAAGGTGTCCGAGCTGCAGTATGGCAAGCTGCCGCAGCTCGAAGCGCAGTTGAAAAAAGCCGAAGTCGCTCCTGTTGAAGGTGCCAAGCCCCGCCTGCTGCGCACCCAGGTTGGCGCCGAGGAAATCGCCGAGGTGGTGTCACGCGCTACCGGCATCCCGGTTTCCAAAATGATGCAGGGTGAGCGTGACAAGCTGCTGGCCATGGAAGACAAGCTGCATGAGCGCGTGGTCGGGCAGGACGAGGCGGTGCGTCTCGTTGCCGATGCGATCCGCCGCTCGCGTGCCGGGCTGTCGGATGAAAACAAGCCCTACGGCTCCTTCCTGTTCCTCGGGCCCACCGGTGTGGGCAAGACCGAACTGTGCAAGGCGCTGGCCGGCTTCCTGTTCGACTCCGAAGACCATCTCATCCGAATCGACATGTCCGAATTCATGGAAAAGCATTCGGTGGCACGACTGATTGGCGCGCCCCCCGGCTATGTTGGTTATGAAGAGGGCGGTGGACTTACCGAAGCGGTACGCCGCAAGCCCTATTCGGTGATCCTGCTCGACGAAATCGAGAAGGCGCACCCGGATGTGTTCAACGTGCTGCTCCAGGTGCTGGACGATGGCCGCATGACCGACGGCCAGGGCCGCACTGTGGACTTCAAGAACACCGTGATCGTGATGACCTCGAACCTCGGCTCACAGATGATACAGAGCATGTCGGGCAGCGATCCGACCATGGTCAAGACCGCGGTACTGGCCGAGGTGAGGACGCAGTTCCGGCCCGAGTTCGTCAATCGCATCGACGAGATCGTGGTGTTCCACGCACTGGGCGAAAAGAACATCGCGAACATTGCACGCATTCAGCTGAAGTACCTTGATGCACGCCTGGCGAAAATGGAAATGAAGCTGGAGGTATCCGATGCCGCGCTGGCTGAACTGGCGCGGGCGGGCTTCGATCCTGTCTACGGGGCACGGCCGCTGAAGCGTGCCATCCAGCAGCGCCTGGAGAATCCGCTCGCCAAGCAGATTCTCGAAGGCAAGTTTGTCGCGAAGGATGTGATTTGCGTCGAGTTCCGCGATCGGGTAATGCGCTTCACAAAGGCGAAGGACATGCCTGCCGGGAAGGCCGCCTGATTTCGCCTTCGTACGGGCGGTAAGGGGGCACAGGGCGCAGGCGCCCTGCGCCTCTACTGCTCCCCTTCCAGCTTGAGATTGTTCTCGGACGCCACGCGCTGAAACTTTTCCACTTCACGCTGGATGAAGCGGGCCATGACCTCCGGTGTGCTGGTGCTCGTCTCAGGCTCCATGCCGCCCCCCGCCAATCGCTTGATGAGATCAGGCGTGCGGCCGGCCCGGATGAATTCCGAACTGAGGGCATTCAAGATGGCCCGTGGAGTTTTGGCTGGGGCCACGATTCCGGTCCACGCTACATGATCGAAATCGCAGTTGCATAATTCGCTCAGCGGAATCAGCTCGGGTGCGGCGCCGAAGCGCTTGGACGAGGCCACACCCAGCGCGCGGAATTTGCCGTCCTTGACGGCTGGCAGATGGGTGGAAAACGCACCGAAAGTGGCATTGATCTGTCCGGACATCAGGGCAATGGTGATGTCGCTGGCCCCCTTGTAAGGAATATACGTTACGTCGCCTCCCGTGCTCTTGTGCAGCCTGAGGCCGTTGAGGTGATTGATTGAGCCAATGCCACTCGTCCCGAAATTGATCTTGCCGGGGTTGGCACGCACGTAGGCCACATATTCCTGGTAATTGTTGATCGGCATGGATGGGTGGACCAGAAGCATGGTCGAGCCGTGGGTCATCATGGTGACCGAGGCAAAGCTCTTCACCGGATCGAATGGCAAATCCTTGTAGAAGAGCGGTAGCGTGGTGAAAGTCGCGGACACCGCCAGCAGCGTGTGGCCGTCGGGCGCCGCTTTGGCGACGTAGCCAGTGCCGATGGAGCTGCCGGCGCCGGGCTTGCTGTCCACTAAGAATTTCCAGCCGGTCACCTGGTTGATGTGGTTGGTGTAAGCGCGCGCAAAGTTGTCGGCGGCGCTGGCTCCCGTGGCGGGAATGATAATGGTGATGACCTTTGAAGGCCAGCCGGCGGGGACCTGTGCCGGGGATGCGATGGGTAGCAGAAGTGCCGAAAAGCCGATGCATAGTGAGAGCGCTTGTTTCATTGGGTTCCTCGATGGATGGGTTCAGGAAAACCGCCGTTACTGCCCGTGCTGATGCAATCTGATGAATCTGCTGCGGATGACTCCCTGCAAGGCCTTCAATGCCTGTTGGGCCCGTATGATCAGGGGACTTGTCTAGTCGCCAACATCCTGCAATTGCAGTTTGGCGTCCTTCGCCAGCGTTTTCCAGCGTTCGGTTTCTCGCACCAGTTTCGCCTGGTATTCCTCAATGGAGCTGCCGCCGCGGGTCTGTCCGGAGGGCGCCAGGCGCCTGAGCACGTCGGGCGTATTGCCGGCCTTGACGAATTCCGCGTTCAGTTTGCGGATGATGGGCATGGGGACGGCCTTGGGTGCGACGATGCCGCTCCATGCGTCGTATTCAAACCCCTTCGCGCCCTGGTCTTTGAGCGGGATCATGTCCGGTACCATTGGATTGCGCTCGAGACTGGATATGCCCAGCGAGCGTGCCTTGCCGGCCTTGACCAGCGGCAGGTTCACCGTCATCGCACCCAGGGTGGTATGTATTTCACCGGACATCAGGGCATTGAAGATGTCGCCAGCGCCCTTGTAATGAATAAAGGTGACATCAACGCCGAGCAGGCTGTGCAGCCAGATGCCGTTCAGGTGGATGATGGAGCCGACGCCCGAGGTGCCGTAGTTGATCTTGCCCGGATTCTTCCTGGCGTAGGCCACGTATTCCTCGATGTTGTTGATCGGCATGGCGGTCTGAATCAGCAGCATGCTCGAGGCGCTGGTGAGCAGCGATACGGCCTGGAATTCCTTGAGCGGATCCGGCGCATTCTTGTAGGTCACGGGAGCGGCCAGCAGAGTCGTGGAGGTGTTCAACAGGGTGTGGCCGTCTGGCGCCGATTTCGTGACGAAGTTGATGCCGATCATGGTGCCGGCGCCGGGCTTGTTCTCCACGATCATGCGCCAGCCGGTGGCTTCGCCGATTTTCTGGGAATAGAGTCGTGAGTAGATGTCGCCCGCGCTGCCCGGCGTCTGGGGGACGACGATCAGGATCGGTTTTGAAGGGAAATTCGCCGATGGATCCTGAGCCTGCACAGTGAGGGACGACAGCGCCGTTGCGACGGCGACTGCAGTTGCAATGGGATGCATTTGTTTCTCCTCCAGTGGGTCGAAGTGATTAGCCCGTGTGTTACGCCCGTGTGGTCCGGGCTTCTGTGGTGAATCCTTGCATGTCGAGCAAATGCCGGCAAGAGTTTGCTTATTCGAACGGCTATTGTTAGGGAATAACTGAACCAGGGGGCATGCCCCCTTGTATATCCCCCACTTCAGAGAGAAACGCAGCGCAGGTTTCCAAAATTCCGACCTTGATCAGCGTTTCCTTAGCAAACCTTGCAGTCACATGGCGTTCGTTGCGAAGCGGAGCCCGATGGGCAGCCCCCGGCGGTACGGTACTGCTTACTGCTGAAGTGCGGGATGGACGCCGGAGCGGGCAATGGTCATGACGCCGGGCCCGGCGTCGGTCATGATGCCGCGTGAGGTCGGCGCCAGTTCTTCCCAGAGGTGCTCCGGATCCTTGCTGAACACGAATTCGGGAGTGGCGTTGAGCACAGTCCAGACTCCGCGGCGTATCTCGTCCTGCAACTCACCCGGACGCCACAGCACGTTGCCGACGTAGTAGCGTGCATCGTTGGGTGCTTCCTCGATGAGCTTGTCGACCACGTTGACGGTGATGGCCAGGTACAGATCCTTCAGAATGGGAATGCTGCCATTGCCTGCAACAGAGGCGTTCTTGGCCAGCGCGAAAACTGCACTGCGCGACATGGGGCCGCCAAAGAACACCGGCTCGACCACGGCCTTGGAGGGGCTGTGCTCGGGGAACAGGCTGGAGATTGTGCGGCGTGTGGGCCGGTTGATGATGATGCCGATGAAGCGGTCGCCTTCGATAGCGGTGACAATCAGCACGGACTTGCGGTAGGTCGGCTCGACGAGGTTCGGTGCCGCCACGAGGATGACCGTGTCAGGTTCCCTGGCCGTCTGCGCGAGCAGGCCGGGGCTGGCAAAGGTGGACAGGATGAGGCATGCGGCCGTGGCAAGCCTTGTCAGTCTGGTGTACGTGTTCATGCCCGGGACTCCTGTCTGCATGGGTCGAGTGCAGTGCCGCATTGCATGGGGCTGCTGTTCCGGACGAATCATTTCTGGCCGATTTCGTCCCGATGCAGCCAGTCTGAAAGCAGCATAGCAGATCAGGCGGGAACCGTGCAGTGGCGGTTCGGAAGGGCAATTCGGAGGGGACTCACCCATTGTGACAAAGATGGCTGGCGCACAGGGTGAGGGCGCCGGGACTGTCGTTGGCGCTGTGCTGTACGCATAGTCGCACGTCACGTGCAGGTGCGGGGCATGCGGGTCGAAATGCAGTTGGCCTTTGCTATACTCGTTGCATCGTTGCAATCTGTTTTTTCATTGCAGCGGAATCATGCATCGAATCGAATGCAGCATCGACACGACAAGGTGTGCAGGCGCATGGAGTGAATGCAGATTCGCCGTGTGCATTGCCGTCAATCCGGAATTCTTCGTCGCAGATTAAAAGAGGGGAGCACAGGCATGGCTGAAGGCATGTTGCAGGGGAAAGTTGCACTGATTACGGGGTCCGGGCGCGGCATCGGCCGCTCCATGGCGATCCTGATGGCGAGCCGCGGTGCAAGTGTGGTGGTCAATGATGTCGGCGCCGGCCTTCATGGCGAGACGACCGGCGAGACTCCGGCCCAGGAAGTGGTCGATACCATCAAGAAGGCGGGCGGCAACGCGGTCGCCAACTACGACAGTGTGTCTGACTGGGATGGCGCCCATCGCATGGTCAAGCAGGCGGTGGATGCGTTCGGCAAGATCGACATCGTGGTGAACAATGCCGGCATCCTGCGCGACGTCATGTTCCACAAGATGACGCCCGAAGAGTTCGATGCGGTGACCAAGGTGCATCTGTTTGGCTCCATTTATGTCAGCCGTGCGGCGGCCCCGGAATTCCGCAAGCAGGAAAGCGGCTGCTACATCCACATGACTTCGGTGTCAGGCCTGTTCGGCAACATCGGCCAGGTCAATTACGGCGCGGCCAAGACCGGCATCGTCGGCCTGTCCAACACGCTGGCGCAGGAACTGGCCAAGTACAACGTGCGCTCCAACTGCATTTCCCCCAGCGGCAACACGCGCATGACGCAGAGCGTGCCGGTACGCGGCACCGAGGAAGAAAAGAAGGCGCGCGAAAAGAAAATGGCGGCAACGCCGCCGGAATCGCCCGGCATCCTCGCCACCTTCCTGGCGAGCGATCTGGCCAAGGACATCAACGGCCAGGTCATCGGTGCGCGCGGCAGTGAAATCCAGCTCTACAGCCATTCCCGTCCGGTACGGTTCCTGAACCACAAGGGCGGCTGGACGCCGGAGCTCCTGGCCGAGAGCCTGCCCAAGCTGGCGCCGCTGTTTTCGCCGGTGGTGCCGTCCAAGGCGTGGGCTTCGTGGGCACCGGACTGATAACAAATATTCGCTGAATCTGCTTCAAATGAGGCAATAAATTCAGAATTGATCATATTGATCGAACAGAACAAGGAAGGGGCTGGCAATGGCTGAGGGAATGTTGCAGGGCAAAGTAGCGGTGGTGACTGGGGCCGGGCGTGGCATCGGCCGCGCCATCGCGATCATGATGGCGAGCCGCGGTGCAAGCGTGGTGGTGAACGATGTGGGTGCGGGTCTGAGCGACCAGAGCACCGACCAGACACCGGCGCAGGAAGTGGTGGACACGATCAAGAAGGCGGGTGGCCAGGCCGTTGCAGCCTATGACAGCGTTGCCGACTGGGACGGTGCGCATCGCATCATCAAGTCGGCGCTGGATAATTTCGGCCGCATCGACATCCTGGTGAACAATGCGGGCATCCTGCGCGACAAGATGTTCCACCACATGACCAAGGATGACATCGATTCGGTGCTTAAGGTGCATCTGTATGGCGCGTTCAACATGTGCCGCGCTACGGTGGAGCATTTCCGCAAGCAGGAAAGCGGTGTGTTCCTGCACATGACTTCGCGCTCGGGCATCTACGGCAACGTTGGGCAGGCGAATTACGCAGCGGCCAAGCTGGCGCTGGTGGGTTTTTCCAATTCGCTGCAACTGGAAATGGAACGCTTCAACGTGCGCTCCAACCTGATCTCGCCCTCGGCGAACACGCGCATGACGCAAAGCGTGCCCGCGGCCAACTATGGTGGCGCGGAAGCGCATGCCGCGCGGCTTGCCGCGATGCCGCCCGAAGGCGTGGCGGTGCTGGCGACGATGCTGGCAAGCGATGCCGCCAGTGCCGTGCGTGGCCAGATCATCGGCGCACGCGGCAATGACATCATTCTCTACAACCATCCGCGTCCGGTGCGCATCCTGCATCGCGATGGCGGCTGGACGCCGGAGTCGCTGGCTGAAGCCATGCCGGTGATGTCATCAATGTACACGCGGATTGCGCCGGGTTCAGACCCGATGAAGTGGGGCGCAAACTGAGCGGCCTGCCGTTTCACTGAAACAACGCCCGGCTCGCCGGGCGTTGTCATTTGCGGGACGGGGTTTTGCTTCCCTGGCGACTGGGTGCGGCGCGTTTCGGTTTTTCCGCCAGCTCGGAATGGCGGAAGCAGTCCGTGACATGGTCATTCACCATGCCGGTGGCCTGCATGTTGGCATAGCAGATCGTCGTGCCGACAAAGCGGAAGCCGCGGCGCTTCAGGTCGCGGCTCATGGCATCCGATTCCGGCGTACTGGTCGGTACTTCGCTTGAATTGCGTCTGCGGTTGATGACGGGTTTGCCGCC
>CAMCYY010000009.1 GCA_945885335.1 Bordetella parapertussis | reverse complement strand
AAGGCGTTGTAGGCGCTGAAATCACCGGCCGAGATGCTCTGCAACGAAGACGCCAGGAAATTCGATTCGATTCCGCGAGAGGCTTTTCTGGGGCCACCTTCGCGTACGACCTGCTCGGTGTCAGCCGATTCATTCCGCTGGCCCGACGGAAAGTAGCTTGCCACCGGCTTGTGCTGATGGGTCAGCGTCCACACGCTGTCTGATGTCGCGGTGCTGGAGAGCAGCAGGGAAGCGAGCCGCCGCCATTGCCGGACATTTCCCAGCGAGCGCCCCGACGAATCCGTGAGCAGCACGTCCTCCGGAACGGTGTTCACATCGATTGCCGCCGGATCAAGCATGGTCAGGTCGAGGGCCAGCAGTACGTGGCGCACTCTCCCCTGTGCCAATGTTTCCAGGAAATAGCGGCGCATCTCGCGCAGCCCCGCCCCGCCCAGTGCAAGGTTGTAGGCGGGCCGCCAGGTGAAGCCGGGATGCTCGGGGTCATAGGCAGTCTCGGCCCGCGAATTGCCGAGGATGATGGTCTCCGGCTGAACCCGGCTGATGGCCAGGGCCTTCGTCAATGCGGCGCGATGATTGAAACCCAGGGACAGTTTGTTGATTCCGTTGATCCGGGGCGAGTCAAAATGGCCATAGGGATTCATGAACATGTTGAGCCCTGCCAGACCGGCCAGCAGAACGACGATGAAGAAAAACAGCCAGCGGAGATAGGTGAGGGCGTCGCGATCCACGTTCAGAACCGGTAATAGAGAAATTCACTGACGCGCGTGAGATTGGTCACGGCGTAGATGCACAGCGCGGCAGTGAAAAGGGCCCATGCGGCGGAAGGCCGCCAGGCCAGGCGCGGTCCAATTGTCGACGCACTGTTGCGATAGGTTTCGAGAACCGGCTGGTAGCGTGCCAGTAGTTGCTGCGCATTGGGCAGGCACCAGACGATGATGAACAGGACTAACAGGCCCTTCAGTTGCGGCGCGCCGAAATAATGCGGATCGCCCTTGCCGAGGCCGTTTATCCCCGCCATGCCTTCAATAATCGCCGACGCCGCGGATACCGAATCGGCGCGAAAGAACACCCACGCAATAACGACGCAGAGGAACGTCAGCAGCCGCCCGGCCCAGCGTGACAATGCCGCTGGCGGGGTGAAGCCCTCCGGGAGATGTCCGCACAGAGTCCGCCAGATGTGATTCACGACCAGAAAAGCGCCGTGCAACGCACCCCAGATCACGAACGTCCAGCCCGCACCGTGCCACAGCCCGCCCAGCACCATGGTGGTCATCAGGTTGGCATAACGTCGCAGCGTGCCATGCCGATTGCCACCCAGCGGGACATAAAGATAGTCGCGCAGGAAGCGCGACAGGGTCATGTGCCACCGGCGCCAGAATTCGATCATGGACGTGGCCTTGTAGGGCGAATTGAAGTTGGCCGGAAACACAACGCCGAACATGCGTGCCAGACCAATCGCCATGTCTGAATAGCCGGAGAAATCAAAGTAAAGCTGAAAGGTGTAGCACAGCACGCCCGCCCACGCGGCCAGCATTCCCGGTTTTGCACCGCCTTGTGCCGCATCGAACACCGGAGATGCGAACTCGGCAATGCCATCCGCCAGAATCACTTTCTTGAACAGGCCGATTGCGAAAATGGTGATGCCGATGGCGAAGTTCTCGGCAGTCAGGCGGGAGCCGGCGGGGCCGGTGAACTGAGGCATGATCTCCGCGTGATGCAGTACGGGGCCTGCCAGCAGGTGAGGGAAGAAGGAGACAAAGAGCACGTACTGTGTGAAGCCGTAGTCATGCGCCTCCCGTCGGTAGACGTCCACCAGGTAGGCAATCTGCGTGAAAGTGAAGAAGGAGATGCCCAATGGAAGCGCAACGTCCAGAATCGGCAATGACAGTCCGAACCACTGATTCGTGTTGACGGCGAAAAAGCCGGCGTACTTGAAGTAGCCCAGCAGCGCAAGGTTGCAGGTAATGCCCACCCCGAGCGTCGTTCTTTTTGAGGATGCGGCAAGGAGGCGGCCGAACCCGAAGTTGACGACGATGGAGCCGCACAAAAGCAGCAGATAGGCCGGGTTCCACCATCCATAGAAGCACAGGGAGGCCAGGGCCAACCAGCCCATTGCCGTCAACAGCCGGCCCGAGCGCTCAATGAGAAAATAGAGCAGCAGGACGACGGGCAGGAAACCGAACAGGAATTCGTATGAATTAAATAGCATTTTTATGCCACCTGATGTCGCCGTGCGGCTCAGGGGGCCGATAATTGTTTGGATTCCGGCAGCGCGCTTTAGTATATCCGGATTGCTTTTAATCTCACCCGACCGTGTCATTGAACGGCGCAAACAAACATTGCTTGGATGTCATGGCTTACCAGGGCTCACCCCGCATTCTCATCATCCGCCGTGACAACATCGGCGATCTGGTCTGTACCACGCCATTGATCGCTGCGCTGCGCGCGAAGTTTCCCGACGCGTATCTTGCCGCACTGGTGAACAGCTACAACCGCGATGCGCTGGCCGGAAATCCAAGGCTGGACGCGGTGTTTGCCTATACCAAGGCCAAGCATCGCGATGAAGGCGAATCGCTGCTGGGTGCCTATTTCGACCGCATCCGCGTGTTCCTCGCGTTGCGCCGGCTGAAATTCGACTACGCCATCCTCGCCACGCCGCACTACCAGCCGCATGCACTGCGCTTTGCGCGTGCTGCGGGCGCGGCGAAAGTCATCGGCTTTACCGATCAGGATGGCCAGCGCGGCATCGACCTTGCCGTTCCCTATGGCGGGGGCGCAACGTTGCACGAAGCGGAGGACGTGTTCCGGCTGAGTGCGCCGCTGGGCATTGAAGGCGCAGTGCCGCCGCTGGAAGTGTTTGCCGAACACGGCGCGGAGGGGCGCGTACGCCAGGCGCTGACGGCATCGGCCATGGAAGGAGTGGGTCCACTGGTTGCTGTCCACATCAGCGCCCGCAAGCCCAGCCAGCGCTGGCCGGCCGCGCATTTTGCAGAAGTCATGCGCAATCTGCAGGCACGACATGCCGCGCGTTTCCTGCTGTTGTGGGCACCGGGCTCCGAACTCAATCCGCAGCATCCGGGTGATGATCAAAAAGCGGATGCGGTGATCAAGCTTTCGGCCGGATTGCCGGTACTGCCCTGGCCGACCGCGCGGCTCACCGACCTGGTCGCCGCACTGTCCCTGGCCGATGCGGTGTTGTGCGCCGACGGTGGCGCCATGCATTTGGCGGCGGGTCTGGGCAAGCCCATTGCCTGCCTATTCGGCGATTCCGGGCCGTCGCGCTGGCGGCCATGGGGCGTACCGCACGTCGTATTGCAGCCGGCCAGTCGTGATGTGGCCGATGTGGGCGTTGCAGAGGCGGTGGCTGCGCTGGAGAAACTGATCAGCAGAGGCTGATCGACCTGTGTTGTACCTCTTTGACCAAAGCGGTATATCAGGCGCTATTAATATCAATTCGGAAAATTACAGGCCTATTGATAAGCTTTAAGCAATTAATTGTGATCAGAAGACTTTCTGTATTTTCAACCTATGGCTTCAAGCCGGCTTGTATTCCGGCACCACGCGCATGAGTTCGGCACGCACCGCGGCATCATCCGGCGGCAGCGGACCGCCCAGCCAGGCCAGCAATTTCTCAAACCCTTCCGCCGAAAGCCCGTCCGTGGCCTTGGCGATGCGCAGCTTGGGATGCGGGGTAGGCAGCGTGAGCTCGTCGTCGGCGAGCAATTCCTCGTAAAGCTTCTCGCCGGGTCGCAGGCCGCTGAATTCGATGCGGATGTCCTGTTCACTGAATCCTGACAGCCGGATCATGTCGCGTGCAAGATCGGCGATTTTCACCGGCTCGCCCATGTCGAGCACGAAGATTTCGCTGCCGGTGCCCATCAGCCCGGCCTGCAGCACCAGTTGCGCGGCTTCCGGTATGGACATGAAGTAGCGCGTGATCTCCGGGTGGGTCACGGTGATCGGGCCGCCACGCGCGATCTGCGCGCGGAATTTCGGGATGACGCTGCCGGTGGAGCCCAGCACATTGCCGAAACGCACGGTGATGAAGCGCGTCGACTGCGAATCGGGCAGGCTGCGGCACACCAGTTCGGCGACGCGCTTGGTGGCGCCCATCACATTCGTGGGATTGACCGCCTTGTCGGTGGAGATCAGCACGAATTTCGCAATGCCGGCACGCACTGCGGCACGTGCCGTCTGCAGCGTGCCGCCGATATTGTTCTGCACCGCCTCCCAGGCATTCAGGTTTTCCATCAGCGGCACATGCTTGTAGGCGGCGGCATGGAACAGCACGCTGGGCTTGAACTGCGCGAATACCTGGTCGAGGCGCGCTTCGTTGCGGGTGTCGGCGATGACCGGAATGATCTCGGTCTGGCGCATCTGCGTCGCGAAATCTTCGACCATGCGGTACAGGGCGAATTCGTTCGCCTCGATCAGCACCAGCCGCGCCGGCGCGAAACGTTCCAGCTGGCGCGCCAGTTCCGAACCGATGGAACCGCCGGCGCCGGTGACGGCGACGGTCTGTCCCGACAGCCAGGCGTTGAGGCCGGAGGAATCCAGGCGCACCGGATCGCGCCCGAGCAGGTCATCGAGTTCGATGTTGCGGATCTGCGACACCGTGACCTTGCCGCTGACGATGTCATCGAACGAAGGCACAGTCATGGCGCGCACGCCGGCATCCGAGCATAGCTGCAGTGCGCGGCGCCGCGCCGTGTGGTTCGCGCCAGGCATGGCGATGATGGCCTGTTCCACACTGAGGCGTTTCGCCTGCTCGGCCAGGCGGTCCAGCTTTCCGAACACCGTGACACCGTTGATCTGGCGGCCGAGCTTGGCGGGGTTGTCATCCAGCAGGCCGACCACACGCCATTCGCGGCTGCGCGTCAGGTTCTTGATCAGGTCGGCCGCGGCATCGCCTGCGCCCAGCACCAGCACTGGCTTCGCCTCGCTGGCGGCCAGGCCCAGCGCGCGCTCCTTCCAGCCGCGGTAGGCGAGGCGGCTGCCGCCCATGAACATCACCAGCAGCAGCGGGTCGAGCAGCGCAACCGAACGCGGAAGGTTGGGGATGGCGAGCACGACCAGAATGGCCGAAAGCAGGACAGCGGAGACGGTTGCGGCGAGGATGATCCGCCGCAGGTCGTTGATGCTGGCATAGCGCCATATGCCGCGGTACAGGTCGAAGCCGAGGAACAACATGCCCTGCAGCGGCACAACCCAGAGCATGTTCCAAAGCATTGTGGAGACAAACGCTGCGGGGATATCCAGGTTGAAGCGCAGCCAGTAGGCGGCGCACCATGCGATGGCGGCGGCGACCAGGTCATGGGCCAGCGCGGCGATGGAGCGTGGGTCGCGCGGAATCATGCCGGGACCTCATGCCTGCGCCAGCGGCGGTCGATGACCACAGCGAGGGCGAGATAGATGATGGCCCACGCGGCCGTCACGGAGAGTTGCACGGCGGCAGACTGGCCGGCAATCGCAACGGCGCTGGCGGCCGAGGTGATCATGAGTACATAGGCCGCGAGGGCGGTCTTCCGATGGCCAAAGCCCATGCGAATCACGCGCTGGTAGTAGTGGGTCTTGTGCGCCAGCCAGACTTTTTCCCCAGCCAACAGGCGCTTGGTCAGTGTCACGGTGGCATCGGCAATGAAGGGCGAGAACGCCAGCAGCGGCACCAGCGGCGACCACAGGCCCTCGTTCCAGCCGATGGCGCCAAGCGCCGCGGCGAGAAAACCCAGCGGAATGGAGCCGATGTCGCCCATGAATATCCGCGCCGGATGGAAATTGAAGGCGAGGAACATCAGCGCGCAGGCGGCGATGCTGGTGGACACGACGGTGACCCCGGTCTGGTCGGCTGCGGCGGCAATAATGGCGTAGCAGCCGAATCCCGCCACGGTCATGCCGCCGGCGAGGCCGTCCGAGCCATCCATGAAGTTGTAGAGATTCGTCATCCAAACCACGCCGAGCAGCGTGCACAGCGCGACGGCTAGCGGCCACTGCGGCAGTCCGGCAAACATCAGCACGCCGGCTGCAACGATATGGGCCAGCAGGCGCAGCAGCGGCGGCATGGGGCGCAGGTCATCGAGAAAGGAAACAAAGGCAAGAAAGGCCGCACAGGCCAACGCCAAACGCAGCGGCGGCGCGGCCAGCCAGCCGGCGATGAGGGCGGGGAGTATCAGGGCAATGCCGCCGGAGCGTGGCACTGGTGACACGTGCAGCGACCGTTCGTTTGGCCGGTCCTGCGGCAGCAGGCGGCTGCGAATCAGCACCGGCAGCAGCGCCAGGCTGGCGGCACCCGCGGCAATCGGTATGGCAATCAGCTGAAGGCGGAAATCATCCATGCGCGGGGCAATTTTACATGTCGCCTGGTGTGTCAGCGCACATCCCTGCCGGATTGCGCAGGCTGGCTTGCAGCCCCTCGTGCACGGAGTGGCGCGGTGTCCAGCCCAGTTCGCGGCGGATGCGCGAGCTGTCGATGACCAGCGAGCCGAGCAGCCGGTCCACGGCGGTGGAGCGTCCGGTGAGTTTTCCGGCGAACCTGAGCAGCGCGGGCGGTACCGGTATCAGGCGCGCCGGGCGTTGCATGGCTGCAGCCATGGCGCGGATCAATGCCGTCGTGGACAGGTCTTCACCATCGCTGACCAGATAGGTGCGCACGCCTGGTGCGGGCTGCTTTAACGCGGCAATGACGGCATCAGCGAGATTGCCGGCATAAACAAAGCTGCGCTGGTTCGGTATGGCACCCAGCGGCAGCGGCAGGCCGCGTTCGATGGCGCGTGCGAGGCTGGCCAGATTGCCCTTGACGCCAATGCCATAGACCAGCGGCGGGCGCAGGATCGTGACGCCGATGGGAGTTGCTGCGGCCAGCGCAGCGAGTTGCTGCTCGGCCTCGTGCTTGGATGTGGCATAGGCATCCTCGGGTTTTGCGGTGTCCGTTTCCGTATAAGGAAGATTTACCGTGGCTTCGCCGTTGACCTTGATGGTGCTCATGAAAACGAACTGGCGGACACCGGCGGCGACGGCAGCGCGCGCCAGCGCCAGCGTGGCCTCGGTGTTGATGCGGCGGTTTGCCGCCCCGGGATCGGCCGAGGTGTCGCGCATGACATGCACGCGGGCGGCGAGGTGCACGACGGCATCGATGTTGCGGACCAATGATGCGGGATCGTCTTCAAGGTCATGCGCGACGAATTCGCAGTCCGGATGCCTTGCCCAAGGCGCGACAGGGCAATGCCTTGCCGTGGCGCGCACCTTGCAGCCGGCCTCAAGCAGCAGGGGTATGAGCTCGTTGCCGATGAGGCCGGTGGCGCCGGTGACCAGTATGCGTGACGGTAGGGGCGGTGCTTCGATGGGTGTTTCGATGGTCAAGTCTGCTGGCGCCAAACTGTGCGATTGACGTAGTCGGTGTAGCTCAGCAGGATGCGCACGACTTTCTGCGACACGTTCGGCATGGTGTAGTCGGCCGGCGTGCGCACTGCACCACTGCCTTCCTTGCGCTGCGCCAGCAGTACATCCAGTGCGCGCAGTACGTGTCTGGATGCGATGCCGGTGAGCATGACCGCAGCTTCTTCCATGCCTTCGTGGCGTTCATGGGTGTCGCGCAGGTTCAGCGCCGGGAAACCGAGGATGGAGGATTCTTCGGTAATCGTGCCGCTGTCGGACAGCACGGCACGCGCACCCATTTGCAGGGCCACATAGTCGGTGAAGGAAAACGGCTTGTGCAGCTCGACGCGCTTGTCGAACTTCAGGCCCAGCGCTTCGAGGCGCTTCCTTGTGCGCGGATGCGTGGAGACGATGACGCGTTGTTTGTACTTCTTCGCCATGGCATTCAGCGTGGCGCACAGCGCGCGCAGCCGGGCCGGGTCGTCGACGTTCTCTTCGCGATGGGCGCTGACCACGAAGTATTCACCGCGCTTCAGCTTCAGCCTGGCCCCCGCCTGCGAGGCATCAATCTTGGGCCGGAAGCGCGTCAGCACCTCGAACATCGGGCTGCCGGTCTTGATGACGCGATCGGGCGGCAGGCCTTCGCGCAGCAGCAACTGTCGCGCATGGTCGCTGTAAGGCAGGTTGATGTCGGCGAGGTGATCGACGAGGCGCCGGTTGATTTCCTCCGGCACGCGATCATCGAAGCAGCGGTTGCCCGCTTCCATGTGGAACACCGGAATGCGGCGGCGCTTGGCGGCGATGACGGTAGTGCAACTGTTCGTGTCGCCCAGTACCAGGAAGGCGTCCGGTTTGATCTTTGCGAGCAGCGGATCAATGCGCATCAGCGTCTGGCCGATGGTCTCGGCTGCCGTCGCGCCGGCAGCACCGAGGAAATGATCGGGCTTCCTCAGCTCCAGATCATTGAAAAAAATTTCGTTCAGCTCGTAGTCATAGTTCTGTCCGGTGTGCACCAGCACGTGCTCGGTATGGGCATCGAGTTCCTTCAGCACGCAGGCCAGGCGGATGACCTCGGGGCGGGTGCCGACGACGGTGAGGACTTTGAGTTTGGACATGTTTTAAACAAGCTCGGAAAACGTATCAGGGGAGGATGGGTCAAAGATTTCGTGTGACCAGAACAGAGTGACCAAGTCGCTTGCCCCGATATTCGTAATGTTATGGGTGTGTAGTGCGGGCATGTCTACGTACTGTGGAGTATTTCCGGAAACGCGAAACTCCGTAACTTGATCCGAGAGCAATCGGCGCACTCTGATTTTGGCTTCGCCGCTGACCACCAGAAAACGTTCCAATTTCATTCGGTGATAGTGATTGCCGCGGGTGATGCCAGGTCGGGTTGTAGACATGAAGCACTGCCCACCATGCAATGACTTGACTCCCTCGAACAACTCTCCTCTGGAATCGGTGCGTAGCTGTATCGTCACCGGATAGTGCTTCGGGAAAAGGTAGGACCGATACGTATTGAACAAATCAAGCTCAAAATCAGTTGCCAGTGATGGAATAATTTGCGCAGCATACTTTGCCGCAATTTGTCTGATGCATGCTAACGCTTCGGTAACTCTGAGAACTGTTCCAATGATACGAACATCCCCAGTTTCATTTTTTTCGATGGCTGACATCAATTTTTCGGCGACACGCTGTGCATGAATTAATTCAAGTTCAGCATCGATGATGATTTTTGGTTCTTCGTCGTTGGCGACTTGGTGGCAAAAGGTGGTTACGGCCGAGTTGTAATACGGCTTACCCGCTTCGCCGAATAGATGAGGCAGTATAAAATTTGTATACGGTGAACCGCTTTGCAGGCTCCACTCGGCTAAATGCCCCGCTGCAGAACGTTTAGACAAGGCATATGCAGTATTACGCGCATGTTGTATCGAGTTTGCGAACAACACGTGAGGCCGTACTTTTTGGTCCTCCATGGCTTGAATCAGCTGTCTTACAGGCAGTACGTTGCCATCGTGGATTTCTGCATCAGAGCCCCGGTTTGTCCCCGCAATGTGCGCGATTGCGTCAACATTCGAAACGAACGAGCGTAGCTGGGCAGGATCTGCAAACGTTGACCTGTCTGCTATATGTACATGTACGTCTTGCCGCGGATGCAAAAAGGCCCTCAGGTGCCAGCCAAGGAAGCCACTTGCGCCGGTTATGCCAAGTCTGAGCATGGTTCTGTATCAGTCAGTGTAAGTTTTTTTTAGCGAGACCCCGATTTCTGGCAGGGTGCGCAGCAGTTTTTCAGTCTGAGCCACGGAGAGGCGTTGCGTGTTGTGCGAGGTGTAATCGTCCTCGGCTGCTTCCTTGCGGTCACCCTCGGTGAAGTACTTCGCGTAGTTCAGGTCGCGCGTGTCCATGCGCAACCGCAGGTAATCGCCCATGTCCTCGGCGCTGCGCATTTCCTCGCGTGTGGCCAGGGTCTCGAAAATCTTTTCGCCGTGGCGCATGCCGATGACGCTGACCGGCACGCGAGACTTGAACAGGCGCTTCAGCGCGGTCACCAGGTCTTCAACAGTGCAGGCCGGTGCCTTTTTGATGAAAATGTCGCCCTGGTCGGCGTGTTCGAAGGCGTGGATCACCAGCTCGATGGCTTCTGGCAGTGCCAGCAGGAAGCGCGTCATGGAGGGCTCGGTCACCGTGATGGGCTTTTTTGCACGAATCTGGTCGATGAACAGCGGAATCACCGAGCCGCGCGAATGCATGACATTGCCGTAGCGCACGCAGGCCACGATGGTCTTGCCGGCATCGCTGCGCGCGCTGGCCTGGGCCAGCTTTTCCATCATGCCCTTGGTCATGCCCATGGCGTTGATGGGATAGACCGCCTTGTCGGTGCTGAGGCAGATCACGCGGCCCACGCCGCTGGCGATCGCTGATTCGATGACGTTGTTGCTGCCGATGACATTCGTCAGCACGGCCTGCATGGGAAAGAAGTCGCAGGAGGGCACCTGTTTCAGCGCTGCGGCATGAAACACGAAACCCACACCCTTCATGGCCTGGTCCACGCTTTCACGGCTGCGCACGTCGCCGATAAAGAACTTCAGGCGTGGCTCGGCGTATTCGATGCGCATCATTTCCTGCTTCAGCTCGTCGCGGCTGAAAATGCGGATTTCACGCACACCGCGCTGCAGCAGCGGTGCAATGACGGCGCGGCCGAAGGAGCCGGTGCCGCCGGTGACGAGGGCGATCTTGTTCTTGAAGGGATTGGCCAAGGGTGTCGTCAGGTGGTGTTGTAAATTCGAGGGGTCTTTGTTCGGCGGCTCGCCGAGTGGATTGTTCAGGGCGAAGTTTCTTTGTCGCGTCGGGCTTGTTCGAACCACTGCTCCAACTGGGTCATGAGGCGGTCACGCTCGAAATGTTGCCGGTAGTATTCGTGGCCGGATTGTCCCATGCGCTCGCGCTTCTCGCGGCGCATCCGGTACAGCGCCAGCACGTTTGCGGCAAGGGTCTGCGCATCGCCCGAAGGCCCGACCATGGCAGCGCCGGATTCCCGCAAAACGCTTGCGCCTTCGCCGTCCAGCATGCCGACAATGGGACGTCCACAAGCCAGATACGATTGTATCTTACCGGGGATGGTCAACGCGAAGATCGGGTCCCGCTTGAGCGTCACCAGCAGCGCGTCGGCCGCCGCGAACAGGGGCGGCATGGTCTCCAGTGGATAGCTGCCGGTCAGGTGCACGGTATCGGTGAGCTTGCGCGCCCGCACCTGTTGCTTCACCCCACCGGCCATGCGGCCGTCGCCGACCACGACCCAGTGAATGTCCTTCTCTTCGCGCAGCAGTTCGGCTGCATCCAGGATGGCTTCGAAGTCCTGCGCGGCACCGACGTTGCCGGCGAACACGATGCGAAAACCCGGCGGCAGCGGAATGGAGAGCGGGGTATTGACGGTCCGGGTAAATAGCGCTTCGGCCCAACTGGGGAAATACAACACCTTGTCTGCAGACGCACCCTGGGCGATGACGCGATCGATAAAGCCGCGCGACTGCACCAGCACCCGGTCGCAATGCCGGTAGATAAAGCGAACCAGCCGGCTGATCAGGCCGAGCACGAAGGGCGAGCGCACCGAGCCGGCTGCCGCTACGCTTTCCGGCCACAGGTCGAGCACCCACAGCAGTACCGGGATGCCGCGCAGGCGGCGCAGCACCAGTGCCGGCAGGGTGACGGTGATGGGCGAGGGTTCGTGCACAAAAATCGCATCGAATTTTTCCGGACATTTCCACGGCCCGAGCAGGCTGGCCGACAGTGCAAACGAAACATAGTTGAGCGCCAATCGCAGGCCGCCGCCCTTGCCGCGCGGAATCAGGGGGCAGCGGTGGATCTCCACGCCCTGCCAGGTTTCTCGGCTGCGCGAAAACCAGCCGTAGCCGTCGAAAAAACGGCCGGCCGGATAGTTTGGCATGCCGGTGAGCACAGTCACCTGGTGGCCGCGTTCCTTCAGCGCCAGCGCCATGTCATTGATGCGGAAGTTCTCCGGCCAGAAGTACTGCGAGACGATGAGGATGTTCATGCTGCGCTCGTGTCCGACCGGCTTTGGCGATGACCGATAACGTTGCGCAGGCAGTCCTGTAGCGCCAGGGCAGCGGCGCGCCAGGTGTAGCGCGCTTCGACCAGCTTTTGCAGTCGTGCGCCCATTGCGGCAAGCGGCGCATCGGGGCGCAGCATTTCGCGCAGGCCCTGCTCCAGTGCAGCCGCGGTGGCGGCAACAATGAGGCCGCCATTCACTTCGGCCAGCTCGGGAAAACCGCACTGGTCGGTGAGCAGTACGGGCCGGCCGTGTGCGCCGGCTTCCAGCACGACAATGGACATGGCTTCCGAACGCGACGGGATCGCCACCAGTCGCGCCTGCCGCAGCAGCCAGCGCTTGGCGCCACCCGTGGCCGGGCCGGTGAAATGCACGCGATCTGCCTTGTCGTTCGCTGCGGCGGTCGACTGCAGACTCGCGCCGAGGCCTTCGTCGGGGCCGGCAAACACCAGATGCACATCGGGGAAGGCCTGCGCGGCAGCGAGGAAGGCGTCCAGCAGCAAATCCGGGCCCTTGATCAGGTTCAGCCGACCGATGAAGAGGATGTAGGGCTTGTCACCGAGCGCGGGCAGCGGGCAGGTGTCGTTCGCAGCAGCGGCCGCGTCATCCATGTCCACGCCGTTCGGGATGACCGTGACGCGGTCTGCGGGCACGCCATAGTCGGCGAATTGGGGGATTTCGCTGGCAGTGATGGCGATGCCGCGCGCCGCCTTGCGCGCAATCGCATGGCCGACCAGAGCGTTGTAGGCAGCCTTGATGGATCGCGAGCGGCCAAAGGGCGGCAGCGCGCCGGCCGGCGAGAACACATGGGGACGGCCTGCCAACCGTGCCGCCCAGTAGGCGAGCGCGTTGATTGCGGTCCAGTGATTCATGATGTGCACCACGTCGGCGTCAGCTACGGCGCGATAAATGCGGCCCAGGGCCGGTGCCGGCAGGTAAAAGCGGTCCAGCAGGTTGCGCAGGACGATGGGCTTCACACCGGCAATCCCGTCCAGGCGACGATGGCCGTTGCCAATGTCGGTGGTGAGCACGCTGACTTCGTTTCCCAGCAGCGCCATGTGACGTGCCAGGCAATAGGTGCGCTCGGCGGTGCCGCCGCCACGCACGGCTTCCAGCGATGCGTTGACGAACAGGATTTTCATGCCGGGTCAGCAGCCGGAGTCAAGGCGAGGGCTTGGCCGCTTCGACATACACGGTCTCCTCGGGCCGGTTGTCGAGCCGGGCGATGTCTGGGGTCATGCCTTCGCGCCAGGCGCAGCGGCGCACATCGACAAAGCCAAGTTCCAGCAGCACGTCGCGCAGCAATTCGAAGTCGTACATGTACTTGTGGCGTGCGAGGTAGCTGGCGCGATCTTCCACGAAGAAATAGTTCTCCAGCATTTCCTTCTTGTGGCCGGCCTGGTATTGCGCCACGGCGTAGGCCAGGTCGGGCACGCAGATGCGGCAGAGGCCGCCGGGCTTGAGCACGCGCAGGCTCTCAGACAGCAGGCGGCGTGCGTCTTCGCGGAACAGGTGTTCCAGGAAATGCGAGGAATAGACGAAGTCGGCGCTGTTGTCCGGGAAGGGCAGGTTGAAGGCAAGGTCGTGGTGCAGGAAGCGGTGCGAGCCGAGCAGGTCGGTGTACTCCGCCAGCGAGTAATAGCGGTTTGCCCCCGAGGCCCGGTACATGATGTTCAGCAAGGGCCGCGGCCAGCCGGCGATCAGGGCATTCAGGCTGGCGTCGACGTTCAGCCAGCCTTTGCAGACCGCGAGGCCGCAGCCGAGGTTGAGTTTGACGCGGCCATCGCCGGGATGCGGCTCAGGTACGACGCGACGACCGCGCTTGAGGCGGCAGAGCAGGGTGTTGGCCGTTTCGATGGTGGTGCGCAGGATGCTCATATCAGTCGGATGCCTTGGGATACATGGCCGGCACGCCGTTTTTCACCGGGTACTCAGCGTGACAGGCATTGCAGGTGAGGCTGGATGCCTGTCGCGTCAGTGAATGACCGCCGCAAGCCGGGCATTGCAACAGTCCCGTCAGGTCGATGCCCTTGTTGCGTTTTGTCTGCGAAAGGATGGCACGCAGTGCGTTCAGCGCCGTCCCGCGCCAGCCAGTGCGCAGGGGCGCCGTGTGACCGGCTGATGCCCCTGCGGGAGGCTGCCAGTCGGCGCGTACTTCCGGATTCACCACGGTGAAGGCGATCTTCGATTCCCAGTAGTAACGCACATGGAATTCGAACGGATGCGTTGGAATCAGTTGTCCTGCTATCAGGGGTTTGGCGCGGTGTTCGTAGAGCTCGACGACCTCCGGGTCAGCACGCCAGTCCGGCTTTTTGCGAATGACCAGAAGGCCTTCACGGGTCGTGATTTCCAGGCGATGGTCGTGATAGGGATTGACGCGCTCCATGAAGGCATCAGGCACTTCGATGTAGCCGGCTTTCGCCACGCGCTGCAGTTCGCCAAGGAAACGCGCCGGATCTGCCGAGTGCTCCAGCACATGCGAGGCGATGACGAAATCGAAGGCCTGGTCGCGAAACGGAAGTGCTTCCACAAAGCCGAGCACCGTGGGCCGGTCCACCGTCAGCGGCACCCAGTGGCGCTCACGCGTGGCTTCGTAGGCGTCCAGCAGCACATTGGCGCGCGGATAGGGATTGCCGCCGGAGCCGACTTCCAGCACCAGCGCGCTGTCATCGACGGGGCAGTGCAGCCGCCGCAGCGACCAGGCAATGCGCTCGAAGCCCAGCCCTTGTGCCAGGCGCATGGCTGCGGAATGGGTTTCACGCACGGCTTTGGCCGTTTCTTAGTCCGCGCGTCAGTCCGGACTCAGCTATCCATGCCAGCAGGTCGCGCAGCCGGGATTTCAGGTCATGGCCGTCGGTGTTGACGCGTTGCAGGCCAGCCTGCGCAACGGCGCTGCGCAGGGCGTCATCGCCAAGATAGAGGTCGAGCTTCGCCAGCAATTCATCCCTTGAGCGGAAGTAGTCGGCCTCGCGGCCTTCTGCAAACAGCGTTGCCAGGTCATCGGAGTATTCGCTCAGCATCAGGGTTCCGGTGGCGGGTATCTCGAAGCAGCGGCGCGTGTAGGTGTCGCGGTTCAGTCGGGAGAAAAAACACAGCGCCACTTTCGCGCCACACAGGGCCTTATTGTAGTCCTCACCCCACACCAGCCGGACTGGCCGCAGGTGCTTGAGGCTGGCTGATCCGGCCAGCACCGGATCCCAGTCGTAGCCGGGGCCGAACAGGCGCAGCCGGAAGCCTTTGCTGGCGACGGCTTCCAGCAGTTCGAGGCGGCCATCGTTTTCGTAGTGCCCGACAAACACCACATCGGTGGCGAACTGCTGTTCGTCCTGCGGCGTCAACGCAACGGGATGATTGCGTTCCGGGATGAACCAGGAGCGCAGCAGCCGCACCCGCTTTGCACCGTAGCGGGAGAACTCTTCCAAGTTGTGATGCCGGTAGGCCAGCGTGACGTCGTACTCGGGCAGGCAGTCGAGGAAATGACGCCAGCGATAGCGCGGTTGTCCGGGGCCGAAGGGATCGTCATTGTTGTAGCCAGCGATGGTGATGCCGGGTACGCGCTTGCGAATTTCACGCAGGGTTGCCGCTTCGACATGCGTGCCGCGGTAGATGAACAGCAGGTCCGGCCGCATTTCAACGCATTCACGAACGAGGCCGGCATTGAGACGGCTGATGGCCGGGCCGCGCACGAATTTATCCTGGGCCCTGAGCCATGGCTGCAACAAGCGGCCAATGGAGCCTGTTGCCGGCTTGAAGTAGTCATGCCACAGGAAGCCTCGCGCGTCGTGGCCGAGTTCGCGCAATGCATTGATGACCGGCTTTTCGTGTAATTCCGAATGCCCGTCGCCGGCGACCAGGATTTTCAAGCCGAGCGTCCCTTGTAGAGCTTGCCCAGGGCGGGCGTATAGCCAAGCCGCCGCTTGATGAACTGGATTACGCGTTCTGTTCCGTTTGCACCCAGCAGCAGCAATGCCAGCACATAGGCATAGAACATGTTGCTGCGCGCGAATCCGAGCCGGCGCAGGTCGCGCGCGTAGCCGAGGAACTCGCGCAATGGCCGGCTCGCCTGTATCGACAGTACCGGATAGGAGTAGCGCGAAATGTCGTGCAGGATGGCGTCGCGGATCAGCACCTTGTCCGTGTCCTCCACGTACTGCGCCACTTGCAGCATGCCGCGCATGAAGTGCAGCGAGGATTCGATGGTGCGGGTCTTGGGCACAAACTTGCCGCGCTCGCTTTCGGCATGGCCGAAGTCCGGAATGCCGCCGTTGCGGTACAGGGCGATGATTTCCGGTACGAACACCGCGTTCATGCGCCCGGTGATGCGCGCCACCAGGTAGATCTGGTACAGCAGCGTGCCATTCAGGTCGGCGGTTGCGAACTGCTGCGCCAGGCCGCGGTGCAGGGTCACCCCGGAGATGACAACGCAGCGCCGGAACACCGTGACGATGCTCTCGGCGCCGGCCGGGAAAAAACGCTCCGAATCGAAATAGCGAAATTCCTGGTTGATATGCGCCGGGTCGTCGTCAAATGAGGCATAGCTCCGCACCACCACGCCGACTTCCGGATGGCGCTCGATCGCCGAGGCCACATGGCGCAGGCCACCGGGCGCCAGCAGGTCGTCGTTACCCATGAACATGCAGTAGTCGCCTTCGGCCAGTTCAATCAGCCGGCGCAGGTTGCGGTCATAGCCGAGGTTCTGCTCATTCTCGAACAGGCGTATGCGGCCGGGATGGATTGCGGCATAGCGTGCCACGACCTCGGCGATGGCCTGTCGTTCAGGAGAGTCGTCTTCGCAGATGACGATCTCGAAATTGTCGTAGTCCTGCGTCAGGATGGATTCCAGCAGCGGCGGCAGCAGCGCGGCGCGGTTGTAGGCGGGAATGCAGACGGAAATTCGGGCGCTCATCGGGCGGCGATCATTGGGTGCTGGTCTGAAGGTTACGGCAGGCGATGGCCAGCATCAGCAGCGCAAACAGCCGAGCGCCGTTCGCCCGTCCGGCGTGCAGGCCATTGATCAGTGCATGGACCTCGTCGCGGCGGATGAAGTCTGGCAGGTCTGCGAATCGTTCTTCCAGGCGGGCTGGCGTTTCTGCGCGCAGCCATTGGTCGACCGGTATGGAAAAGCCCTGTTTGCGGTTCAGGTCCAGCGTGGGAGGGAGCATTCTTCTGGCCAGATGCTTCTGCAGGCGGCGCGTTTCGCCGCCGCTGACTTTCCAAGCTTCCGGCACCTTGGAAAAACAGAATTCTATCAAACGGTGATCGAGGAACGGACAGCGCATCTCGAGTCCGTGTGCCATGCTGGCACGATCGACCTTGGTCAGAAAATCATCGGGCAGGATGCTGCCGAAATGGGTGCGGGTCATGCGGTCCACCGGATTGCTGCCGCTGTCGAATAAGCCAAGCAATCCCCATTCGGGCGCATCGATTGCCGCGCCCAGTGGTGCCGTGAAATCGGCGTGCAGGATTCTGCGTCGAAGCGCAATGTCAAAGTAGGGCGAGCCCCAGATGATCTGCTGCAGCGGTCCGCCCCTGAGTGAGGCGATGCGGTTGCGGCCACGCACGCCGGCTGGCAGCCGTGTCGCGAGCGCTGCAGCCGCGCGAAATGCCCCCGTGGGCAGCCAGCCGAAGCGCGCCTGGTTGGAGAGTGCACGGGCATAGTCGCCATAGCCGCCGAACAATTCGTCGCCACCATCGCCGCCGAGGGCCACGGTGACATGTTGGCGCGTCAGGCGCGACACCACATAGGCGGGCAGCAGCGAGGAATCGGCCAGCGGTTCATCGACCAGTGCGGCGAGTTCATCGATGACGGACAGCGAGGAGGGCCCGAGTTCGAGGCGATGATGTTCGGTAGAGAAATGCCGCGCAACGGTTGCGGCATGGGCTGATTCATCCAGCGCTGATCCGGGCACCGCAATCGTGAACGTCTTGACCGGTGTTGCTGATGATCGCGCGGCTGCGGCTACCACCAGGCTTGAGTCCAGGCCACCGCTCAGCAGGACGCCCAGCGGGACATCGCTTTGCAGCCGCAGGCGCACCGAATCCTGCAGCAGCGCTTCGGCCTGGTCAGCGAGGTCCTCAACGCTGGCGTTGATGTCGGGTTGGTTGGCCGGAAGTTGCCAGTAGCGCCAGGTTTCCAGTCGCAGGCTGGCAAGATCGAGGCGCGCCGCATGGGCGGGGGGCAGCTTCCGGACGCCTTCCAGCAGCGACAAGTCTCCGGGTATATAGCCCAGCGCAAAATAGTGATTTACCGCCTGGGCGCTGATGCGCCGCGCGCCGCTGATCGCCTTGAGCTCGGAGGCGAATTCGAAATGTCCGTCCTTGAGTGTGTAATACAGCGGCTTTTCCCCGGCGCGGTCACGGGCAAGGAACAGGCTCGGCGCCGTGCCTGCGCTACCGGCATCGTAGAGCGCGAAGGCGAACATGCCATTCAGGTGCTCAACGCATTGCGCGCCCCACTGGCGGTAGGCGGCGAGGATGACCTCGGTGTCGCTGTGGCCGCTGAATGCATGGCCAATATGATCAAGTTCGTTTCGAAGTGCCCTGTAATTAAATATCTCACCATTGAATGTGATCATCAGTTGTCCGCCGTCTGCGGCCATGGGCTGATGCCCAGCCGGGGACAGGTCGATGATGGACAGGCGTCGGTGCGCCAGTGCGACGCGCCCGTCGGCGGACAGCCAGATACCCGCATCGTCCGGGCCGCGGTGGGACAGCAGGTCGCGCCGGCGTTCAATCCCGTCCCGGGCAATGGGTGATGCGCCGACCCATCCGTAGATTCCACACACGTTAAGAGATCGCTTTTAAACTGAACTTCGGGCTAGACTTCGCAGCGCGATATTGTAGCTGTCGCCACTCCCCAACTGTCTTGAATGTATTGACGAATGCTGGCTATTTCACCGGGACGTTCCGATTTTCTGAACTTCGTGCGCTGGGCCAGCGCCGGCCTGGTTCTGGTGGGGCACGCGGAGATGATTTCGCAGATGCTGCTCGGCGCAGGCGTTGATCGTTCGAATGCGGTATTTACCTACCTGGCCGCCCACGCCCATATCGCCGTGATGTTCTTTTTCGTTCTGAGCGGCTACCTGATCGGCTATGCCGTGCATCGGAACGAGGAGCGGGCTGCCGGATACGGGTTCAAGGCCTATTTCCTCGACCGCTGGTCACGGATCTATTCAGTACTGATTGCAGCCATCCTGCTCACACTGGTGCTCGACTCAATTGGCGGGATGTTCAGCGCGAACTACCGGCTGGCCCAGCACATACCCCAGGATGGGTTCGCGGTGCGGCTGCTGATTAACCTGTTCTCGTTGCAGGGGCTGCTGGGTCATCGCGTGCAGTTCGGCAGCAACCCCGCACTCTGGTCCATCGGCTACGAGTTCTGCTACTACATGGTGTTCGGGCTGATTTATTTCAGGCCGTGGCTGTTCCGGCGGCGTGCGGTGTTCGCGGCTGTGCTGGTGGCGATCGCCCTGCTGGCCGGCCTGCACATGACGGCCTATTTCGCCATCTGGCTGCTCGGATATGGCGCTTTTCGTTTGCATCATGTGCAGGGGTTCAAGCTGGACCGGCGACTCATTCTTCCACTGGCCGTGGCGATTGCCATCGCCAATCATTACCTGGCGTTTCACAACCTGTTCCAGGTGCCAGCGTTTTTCGCTGACGTGATCATTGCCCTGCTGTTTGCAGGCATGCTGTTGTGCGACATGAGCGGGGCTAAATCAGCCTTTTCGGCAATCAACGGCTATCTGGCGGATTTCAGCTATTCGATTTACGCGTATCACATGCCGATCATTTATTTCTGGTATTCAATGACGCCGCAGACGCTGGGCTCATCGCTCACTGCAGTTCAGTCGGGATTGATGGTGTCATTGGTGTGCCTGCTTGCCGCGCGCCTTCTCTACCATGTGTCCGAGTCCCGGCGCTCATGGTATCGGGCAATGGCTGCGCGCGTGTTGGAGCGTGCCAGGGCGCTGACAGCGCGGTGATCTCAGTCGGGTTCGTGCTCTGCCGGATGACTCAACTGTTTGAACAAGTCTGAAAAGCGAAGTGACCAAATGTGGTCGCGCAACGCGCGGGCGCGTCCGGCGGCAGCGATGGCCTCACGGGGCGCATCTTCGCGCAGGTAGCGCCGGGCAAGTTCAACGCATTCATCGACGCTGCGATAGGCGATGTATTCCCGATTGCGCTCGAACAGGGTTTCAAGGTCGGGATTGTCGTGCGTGAGATAGAGGCTGCCTGACATGGGGCCGTCGAAGTCGCGCATTTTCAGCGCATAGAAGTCGCGGCAATGGCCGATGGTGCCGACCCCCAGGACGATTTTTGACTGTGCAAACAGCGTGGGCACTGCTTCCGTGGCGATGCGGCCGCTGTTCCAGCCGCTGCCGAAGGTGGTGACCTGGATTCCGGCCTTTCTCAGTGCCCGCACAATCTCTCCGCGGATGCCATAAGCACCGCCGACGAAACTGACATCATGGATCTTGGGCAAATCGGGCATGGGATGAAAAATGTCCGGATCGCTCGCCTCGGGGAAGTACAGGGCAGGGCAACCTTCCTTCTGATACCAGTCCACGCACTCGGGCGCTGCGGTGAGGGCAAGGTCGATATGACCGACGAGGCCCAGCGTGCCGCTCCAGGAATTGCCAATGCGGTGACCGCGGAATTGATGACGGTCGTCCATGCCGATATTGACGATGAGCGTGCCGAACTTCTCGCGTATGCGGTCGAACACAGCGGGGTCAATCAGCGTGGCCCAGGTCTGGGCGATCAGGATGTCCGGCGGATGACCTGCCGCGCCCTCGTCCGATACCAGTTGCCACAGGTGTGCCGCATTGGCTTCGCGCCGCACGGATTCCGAGCGCGGATCATTCTGCCCGTAACTGCCGTCGGCACGGGCATACCAGCGCAGCCTGCCGATGCGTTCCAGCGCCTGCAGCGTTCCGCTGCGGTCCTGTTGTTCGTCGGTGCCGACGAAGAAAATGTTCGGGGCGCGATCCGAGCCGGCGGTACGCAATCCGGGCAGTGAGGCCACCGGGCCTTTTTCAGTTTGTGTGCGATACCGGCTCAGCATGCGGCGGTACTCGCGCTGTGTCTGCCATGCCTTGAGCGCGACATTCAGCGCGTAGAGCCCGGGGATTTTTTTCAGTGTGGGGACAAACATCATTGTGGGGCTGCGCGATTGATCAACACGGATGCCGGTTGGCGTCTGCGATGCCGAGGTCGCTCAGGCAGCGGGAGCGAACAGCACATCCTTGAAGCGCGAGTTGGCGTCTTCCAGCGTGCCATTCCATTCGTAAAGCGTCCCGGGGCCATCGGATACGCGCAATTTGTAGCCATAAGCCACCAGCTTGCGCGCCGCAGCCAGGCTTTGTGCCGATCCCGTTTCCATCAGTATCAGCGGACGGGCAGCAGAGAGTATGCCGGTCAGTCCGTCGACGACATGGTCTTCAAAATTTTCGGCGTCGATCTTGATGAAGTCCGGCTTCAGCCCCCGTTGCTGGCAGACTTCATCCGGGCGCACGAGTTGCACCTGGATCTGCCGGGCCTGCGCCGTGGGCAGCGTATTGCTCATCCGGGACTCGGCAGCCAGCGTGTTCCATGCGCTGTACTTGAGCCCGAAGTCGGTGATCGCGATGTCTCCTGGTGCGTCGCCTGCGGCACAGTTCAGCGCTTCGATGTTGGCGTGATTGCGGATGTTGCCGGAAAGAACACTGAAGGTCGATGGCGTGGGCTCGAAGCACACCACCCGGCCGGCGTCGCCGGCAAGGCGGGCGAACAGCAGACTGAAATAGCCGAAGTGCGCGCCGATATCCAGCACCATGTTTCCCGGGCGCACCGATTGCAGCACCATCCAGGTCACTGTCTCGTCGAACATTGCGTAGGTGTACAGCACTTCGGAAATGACCTCGGGCAAGACCACGGTCATGCGTTCGTCGAAAAACAGTTGAATCTCAACGGGCCCGGACAGAATGCCCTTGCGGGCGGCGAGCCGGCGGGCGAATCTGGGCAGGCCGGGAGAAATCATCTTGGCCAGGGGGGGGCGGTGCAGCGTGTTGCATGCGTGTTGGAACTGGTCGGAGATGGTGTTCAAGGGATGGGGCTGTTCAGGTTGTTTGCGGGGTGCGGGCAGATGCGTGGTCTGCGGTCAGGAAATGGGTTTGCGAAAATGAAACAAGCCAAGGCCGAAGTCGAGTCCGCCCGCGGTTTCCTGCAGGTCGGCGGTTTCCGGCCTGACCCCGGTGACGAAATTCCCCGGGACATTCACGATGGACATGTCCGACAGTTCCAGGCCTGGGAACAGCTTCGCAACTTCAGCCGGACCGAACACTCGCAGGCCGTTGAAGCTGACGCGGGCCCTGCCTATCGGAACGGAGATATAGGCGGTGCCGCCGGGCTTCAGCACGCGGGTGATTTCCCTGCAGGCTTTCTCAGGGCCGAGCGGATCAATGGGATCGCCATAGCGTCCCAGTCCGATGTGTTCGATGACATGCATGCAGGACAGCGATTCGACCGAATTGTCGGGGAAGGGCAGGCTGGTGATGGAGGCGCCGACGCCGAGATAGTTCGGAATCGACAGGAACAGCGGGCGGATGTCGACAAAAACCACGGCAGTTATCGTGGTCAGCAGGCCGACGAAATTGACGTCGGAGGCGATATCGACATGGCGCGGTGTGCGGCTGTCCAGGATCAGCCTGAATGCCCACAGGGACTGGTAGAAATAATGGCTGTCGATGCCGGTGCGGGAGGTGTTGTCGAGCAGGCAGGGATATAAATCCAGCATCCCGGCCTTGCCGCCGGCCCTGATGAAACGCCGTCGGTCGCGGAAGAACGCGGCATAGCGGACCAGATTGCCCGGATTGAGGCGCCAGGACAGCGCATCGAACATGCGCATTGCAGTCAGCGCCGGCCGCTTGAGTGCCGGGGTGCGTTTGATGTGCGCCTTCAGGCTTGCCAGCATGCCGCTCAAGGCGTACTGCCGCTTGCATCTGCCGCAGGGGTGCCTGTATGCAGCTTGCGCGCCACGACGAAGTAACCCACGGTCAGTTCCGGCTCAGGGTCCAGCCTGTCTAGGAAATGGCAGGCAACCGGTACGAGTAGGCGAAACCAGATTGCAAGAATGGCCTTGACGGGAAGGAACAGCCACCAGCCCAGGCGGTTGCTGGGGGTCAGCATGGTCAGGAAGCGGCGCGACTCCTGACCATACAGCCGGAAAAAGCCGCCGTTCGGGCGGCAGCTTTCCATATGCATTCCATTCGCGGTCAGAAAGTGGCGGTACCAGTAGGGCGAGAAGCCGCTGCAAAAATGATACGGCGCCATGTGAATGCCCGACATGAAAGGCGCGGTCAGCGCCAGCATGGCGCCGGGTTTGACGATTCGGCAAAGTTCGGCCAGGGCACGCTCCGGCGAAGGCACATGCTCCAGCACTTCGGTGCAAATCACACAGTCAAACGACGCATCAGGCACCGGAATGGCGGTGATGTCGCAGACATAGTCCAGATCGCCATAGCGGTGTTCCGATCCGGTATAGCGGGCAAAGTCCTGCGCTTCGTATTGGCAGTGCGCAAACAGTGGCCGGTAGGTGCAGGGGCCCGCGCCGGCATCCAGCACGCGTGCGCCGGGAGGCGTCAGGGCCGCAATGTCCTTAACGAAAACATTCCGGTTGTGCAGGTTGAAATCAAAAATGGCGTCGAGAAATGGCAATTTGAAAGTCACTGTGTGTGGTGGCCAATGATATCAAGATGCGGGTGCGCGAAACCGTCTGTTGACCAGCGCCACTGCCGCCAGATAACCGGTACCGGACAGGCACAGTGCCAGCGCAACCCCCGTCAATCCCAGGGGTTTTATCAATATCACCAGGCCGGCCAGCAAAACAACGAGCTGTATGAACTTGGGCAGGATGTAGTCCTGTGAACGTCCCTGTGAAAGGCCCTTGACCACCAGCAACTGACCGGTACCCGACAGACTGAGTCCCAGGCAGAGCAGCCACAGCAGGTCTGAGTGACGGGCGAACGTTTCGTTGGTCATCAGCAGCACCAGCGGTTCGGCAAAAACTGCAGCCATGGCGCAAATTGCGATCAATGCGACCACATAGGCCGCCAGTGCGCCGTTCAGCAGCCGTGCGCTGGCACGGACCTGCTCGCCGGTCGTGGCGGCACCAGCACGGTCAAAAATCAGGGGCACGAGGAACAGGTTCGTGCAGCCGATGAAAAGCGCGATCGGAGCATTGGCGATCTGGAACAGCGCGGTATAGATGCCGACGGTTCGTTCATCGAGCTGCGAAAGGATGAACCAGCGATCGCCATAGGTGCTCAGCCAGGCAAAGGCGGCAAACGCGATATAGGGCCGGCCGTAGGCGGCGAGTTCCGACATGGAGCGCCGTTCCGGTTCTGGTCCGGAATCTCCTTGCTTCAACATGTCGGCTGATACCGGGGGATTGCGCCAGACCCAGATCACCTGCGCCGCGGCAGTTGCTGCCGTTGCGAGGCAAAAACCCATCAGTGCAATATTTGCCGAAATGCCGAAGTAGGCCAGCCCGGCGCATGCCAGCAATAGTCGCAGCCATACGTCGGAGGCCTGGAACAGCGCCACCGTAGCGCGGTGCCGGAATGCGGACTGCAGTGAGGACAGGGTGGTATTGATACCGCCGGCGAGGCCAAGCAGCAGGGCTGCAAGTATTAGCAGGCCCCAGCCTTCGCCCGCGAATGTCGTGGCGGCAATGATGGCGCAGACAATCCCCAGCCCGACGGCTGCGGCTGCATATGCGTGAAATCTTCCCAGCACGCGAAACAGCAGGCCCAGTTCCCCGCGCTCACGATAGACCGACACGAATCGGATCGCCATTTGCTCGATCGGCCCGTACAGAAACATGTTCAGCGCCCCGGCGATGCTGATCCCCAGGGCAAGCTGGCCGTATGCCTCCGGGCCGAGTTGCGAAGTCAGTACCTTGATTGCAGCAAACCCGCCGAGAAAGGCGGCAATCTGTCCGGCTGCAACCCAGCCGGCCTCCCTGCTGACTCGCAAAAGGCGTGCGTTACTCACGAAAGAGTCGTCTGGTCGGTTGGGGCGGGCCGGTATTCCAGGAAACCTGGCACGACTATGCTGGCAATAATTCCTGCATCAGGAAACCGGCGCATATTTGCCGCTGGCGAGAAAATCCTGGTAGGTGGACGCAATGCCTTCCCGTAGCCCTATCTTGCGCTGCCATCCGAGCGAAGTCAGCCGGGACACGTCCAGCAGTTTCTGTGGTGTGCCGTCCGGCTTGGAGGTGTCGAACGCCAGATTGCCTTTGTAGCCGACCACCTCGGCAACCAGTCGTGCGAGTTCGGCGATGGAAGTGTCCGTTCCCGCACCGATATTGACCAGCTCCCCGATGTCAGCGGCGCTGCGTTGCTCCATCAGGAATACACAGGCGTCGGCCAGGTCGTCGCTGTGCAGGAATTCCCGGCGTGGTGTTCCGGTGCCCCACACCACGACTTCGGGGCTGCCGGCGATTTTTGCCTCGTGCATTTTCCGGATCAGTGCCGGCAATACATGCGAATTCGCCAGGTCGTAGTTGTCGCCGGGCCCGTACAGGTTCGTCGGCATGACGCACAGATAATCGGTGCCATATTGCCGGTTGTAGGCTGCGCACATTTTGATGCCGGCGATCTTGGCAATGGCATAGGGCTCGTTGGTTGGCTCCAGCAATCCTGTCAGAAGGTGTTCTTCCTTCATCGGTTGTGGCGCGAACTTGGGATAGATGCAGCTTGAGCCCGGAAACATCAGTTTCTTGATGCCATGCTGGCGGCAGGCCTCGATGACATTGATCTCCATCGCCAGGTTGTCGTATATGAATTCTGCCGGGTAGGTTGAGTTGGCGTGAATGCCACCGACTTTGCCTGCACACAGGAATACATATTCCGGCTGCGTCTCGCGGAAAAACCGCATGACGGCCGATTGATCGGCAAGGTCCAGTTCAGCATGGGCCTTGAGCAGGAGCTTGTTGTATCCGGCGTTTTGCAGCCGCCGCACAATGGCCGATCCGACCAGTCCCCGGTGGCCTGCGACGAAGATGCGGGATTCGCGTTGCATTGGCCTACTCGTTGTAGTCGTACGCGGAATAGCCGTGGCGCTTCACCAGTTCGTCACGCTCGGCACTCTTCAGATCTTCGGCGATCATTTCCGTGACCAACGCCTGGAAGCTGATTCGTGGCTTCCATCCCAGCTTGCGCCTCGCCTTGGCGGCGTCGCCAAGCAGGGTCTCCACTTCAGTGGGGCGGAAGTAGCGTGAATCCACCCGGACAATGACCTGTCCTTTTTTCGGAAACGGGCCCCGTGCCGCAACGACCGTTGCTGTTTCCTGGACGCCCTTGCCGGTCCAGCGCAGCTTGATGCCGAGTTCTGTTGCTGCGGCATTGACGAAATCGCGGACGCTGTACTGTTTGCCGGTCGCAATGACAAAGTCCTCGGGTTTGTCCTGTTGCAGCATCAGCCACTGTGCTTCGACGAAATCGCGGGCATGTCCCCAATCGCGTTTTGAATCCATGTTGCCCAGATAGACGCAGTCCTGCAGTCCGAGGCTGACGCGTGCCAGCGCGCGCGTGATCTTGCGGGTGACGAAAGTTTCGCCGCGCACCGGCGACTCGTGGTTGAACAATATGCCGTTGCAGGCAAACATGCCGTAGGCCTCGCGGTAATTGACCGTGATCCAGTAGGCGTAGAGCTTGGCCACGGCATACGGCGAGCGCGGATAGAACGGCGTAGTTTCCTTCTGGGGGATTTCATGCACCAGTCCATAAAGCTCGGAGGTCGAGGCCTGATAGAAGCGGGTCTTTTTTTCGAGACCTAGGATTCGAATTGCCTCCAGCACGCGCAGCGGACCCAATGCATCCGAATTCGCGGTGTACTCCGGCTCTTCAAAGGACACGGCGACGTGGCTTTGTGCCGCCAGGTTGTAGATTTCATCCGGCTGCACCTGCTGAACGATACGAGTCAGCGCAGAGGTATCGGTCATGTCGCCGTAGTGAAGAATCAGCCGGCGGCCTTTTTCGTGCGGGTCCTGATACAGATGATCAATGCGGTCGGTGTTGAACAGCGAGGTGCGCCGTTTGATGCCGTGCACTTCATAACCCTTGTCGAGCAGAAACTCGGCAAGGTAGGAGCCATCCTGGCCGGTGATGCCGGTAATAAGGGCTCTCTTGAGGACTTTTTTAGGTTTGGTCATAGTGCGCTGATTATACTTGTGGATCTATGGGCGCCCGGTCGCTGTGGCAAGCACTTGGGCAGTGACATCACGCACCACCCGCTCCCAGTCCGGCAACTGCAATCCAAACGTTGCTGCAACTTTCGTGCAGTCCAGGCGTGAATTCAGCGGCCGTTTTGCCGCGGTCGGATACGCGCTCGTGGGTATCGCCTCAACCTCCGGGTAAGGTGGTCCGGCAAGGCTGACAATCAGTTTGGCAAAGCTGTGCCAAGAGGTGTGGCCTGAGGCCGTCAGGTGAAACAGGCCTGATTGCCCGGGCTGTCTGCGTTGCAGTATTAATGCCGTCGCCTCGGCCAGGGTCTGCACCGCGGTCGGTGCCCCGATCTGGTCATCCACGACGCGCAGCACGGGCTTGTCGTGTGCAAGCCGCAGCATGGTGAGCAGGAAGTTCCTGCCGCGCGGGCCGTAGACCCAGCTGGTGCGCAGGATCAGGTGCTCGCAGCCGGAGGCCTGTATCGCGCGCTCTCCATCCAGCTTTGTCTGCCCGTAGACGCTCAGGGGATTGGTTGCATCCTCTTCGGTGTACGGACTGGCCTTTGTGCCGTCAAACACGTAATCGGTGGTGTAGTGGACCAGCAAGGCACCGCATCGTTTTGCTTCCTCAGCCAGAATCGCCGGTGCCGTGGTGTTGATGGCGGCGGCGAGTACCGGCTCGGATTCGGCCTGATCCACGGCGGTGTAGGCCGCCGCGTTCAGGATCACATTGGGTTTCAGCGTCCGGATGGCCGGCGCAATGGTTTCCGGTCGGGAAAGATCCAGGGTGGCACGGTTCGTCGCGGTTATTTCTCCGAGCGGCGCCAGGGCGCGGGCCAGTTCCCAGCCGAGCTGGCCGTTGCAACCGGTGACCAGCAGTCTCAAGCGAAAACTTCCGCGTCGCGCAGGCGGGCAGCTCCAAGATCCTTTGCAGAGAGCACCGCAGCACCGGTCAGTGGCCACTGGATCGCGATGTCGGGATCGTTCCAGAGAATGGAGCGCTCATGCTCCGGCGCATAAAAATCGGTGGTTTTGTACAACACCTCGGCAAACTCGGACGTCACGCAAAAGCCGTGGGCAAACCCGGCGGGCACCCACAGTGAGGCATGTGATTCGGCCGACAGGCTCACGCCTGTCCACTGGCCGAATTGTGGTGAATTGCGGCGGATGTCCACCACCACGTCGAATATCTCGCCCGCCAGCACCCGCACCAGTTTTCCCTGCGGCTGCTGAATCTGGTAATGCAGGCCGCGCAATACGTTTTGCGCCGAACGCGAGTGATTGTCCTGAACGAAATTCGCGGCGATGCCGGCGGCGGCGAAAGCGCGTTCGTTCCAGCTTTCGAAGAAAAAGCCGCGCGCATCGCCGAAAACCTTCGGCTCGATCAGCAAAACCTCCGGCAGCGAGGTGGGCGTGACTTTCACAGATTGGGCCCGGGCTCGTTCAGGATGC